>NZ_CP028475.1:1956428-2282499 GCF_003047105.1 Celeribacter baekdonensis | reverse complement strand
CGTTGTCTCCACCCCGGCTTCCAAGCTGCGGGCATGGGTCTTGGACGTGCTGCTCGACGAGGGCTACATCCGCGGCTATGAGAAAGGCACTGATGCGAATGGTCACCCGACCCTCGAAATCAGCCTGAAGTATTACGAAGGCACGCCTGTTATTCGCGAACTGAAACGGGTTTCGAAACCTGGTCGTCGCGTGTACCTCGGTGTCAAAGACATCCCATCGGTCCGTCAGGGCCTGGGCGTGTCGATTGTCTCCACCCCCAAAGGTGTGATGTCTGATGCAAACGCTCGTGCCAACAATGTTGGCGGCGAAGTGCTTTGCACAGTCTTCTAAGGAGGTCTCTCGATGTCTCGTATTGGTAAAAAACCGGTCGAAATGCCCAGCGGCGTCACTGCCTCTGTGTCCGGCCAGACCATCGAAGTGAAGGGCCCGAAAGGCTCTCACTCCTTCACCGCCACGGACGACGTGACCCTCACCATTGAAGGCAACGTCATCACCGTGACCCCCCGGGGCAAATCCAAGCGTGCGCGTCAACAGTGGGGCATGTCCCGCACTGTGATCGGCAACATGGTCACTGGCGTTTCCGTCGGTTTCAAGAAAGAACTTGAAATCAACGGTGTTGGTTACCGTGCTCAGCTTCAGGGCAACATCCTGAAACTGAACTTGGGTTACTCCCACGAAGTGAACTTTGAGGTTCCGGCTGGCGTCACCGTCACATCCGCGAAACCGACAGAGATCACCGTGGAAGGCTCTGATCCGCAGCTCGTCGGCCAAGTCGCAGCCAATATCCGCGAATGGCGTAAACCGGAGCCCTATAAAGGCAAAGGTATTAAGTACAAAGACGAGTATATCTTCCGCAAAGAAGGTAAGAAGAAGTAAGGACGCTCAAAATGGCAAACAGCAAAAGAGACCTGTTCTTGAAGCGCCGCCTGCGCGTCCGGAACAAACTTCGCAAGAACAATGTTGGCAAACTTCGTTTGTCCATCCATCGTTCGAACAAGAACATCAGCGCTCAGCTGATCGACGATGTCAAAGGCGTGACCCTCGCCTCCGCTTCCTCTTTGGAAAAGGATCTGGGGATCATCGGCAAAAACAACGTCGAAGCAGCCACCAAAGTCGGTGCTGCAATCGCAGAGCGCGCCAAGAAAGCCGGTGTGGAAGTGTGTTACTTCGACCGTGGCGGCTTCTTGTTTCACGGCAAAGTCAAGGCTCTGGCCGAGGCTGCGCGTGAAGGTGGTCTGAAGTTCTAAGACTGAGCGCGATCCGAAAAGTGGATACCAGTTTTCGGACCAAATTGCGCGAACACTAAGTCTGTGGGGGACAGTGTGTCCCCCGATGATCCGGGTCGGCCTCACGCAAGTGGGGCCTTCACCGCGATTGAAATTAACGGCGTTAAACGCGCCACCAGTTCAAAGGAATGCCAATGGCAGAACGTGAAAACCGCCGGGACAACCGTCGCGACCGCGATGAAACCCCGGAATTCGCCGATCGTCTCGTCGCGATCAACCGTGTCTCCAAAACTGTGAAGGGTGGTAAGCGTTTCGGCTTTGCAGCTCTCGTGGTTGTTGGTGACCAAAAAGGCCGCGTCGGCTTCGGCAAAGGCAAAGCGAAAGAGGTCCCTGAGGCCATTCGTAAAGCCACCGAGCAAGCAAAACGCCAAATGATCCGCGTCCCGCTCAAAGAAGGCCGCACCCTGCACCACGACACCAATGGTCGTCATGGCGCTGGTAAAGTCGTGATGCGCACCGCACCGCAAGGTACTGGTATCATCGCCGGTGGTCCGATGCGCGCTGTGTTCGAAATGCTTGGCATTCAAGACGTGGTCGCAAAGTCGATCGGTTCGCAGAACCCGTACAACATGATCCGCGCCACGCTGGACGGTCTCAAATCTGAGGCTTCCCCGCGCTCCGTGGCTCAGCGTCGCGGCAAAAAAGTTGCAGAAATCCTGCGTCGCGACGATGCACCGGTTGCTGACACTGAAACCGCTGCAGAAGCGTAAGGAGTAGACACATGGCTAAAACCATCGTTGTAAAACAGGTCGGCTCCCCGATCCGTCGCCCTCAAGTTCAGCGCGCAACGCTGATCGGCTTGGGCCTCAACAAAATGCACAAAACCCGTGAGCTGGAAGATACCCCTTCCGTGCGCGGCATGGTGCGTTCGATCCCGCACCTCGTTGAAATCATCGAAGAGCGCGACAATTAATCGACGCTTTCGAGCTTGATTTTGAAAGCCCCGCGGGAAACTGCGGGGCTTTTTCTATGGGTCTTAATCTTTGGGCTATGCAACCAGCGTCATGGGGCGAGAGTTCAGGCCATGATGGCGATGATGATTTAAAGCAAATTTGGTCTCATCGCCGCAGTTTTGCCTGATTCCTTTTCGGCTTTGTTAACGCAGCGGGCGCAATGTCGCAGGCAATCGGTACAAGGCAAATCTTGCCAGGAGACCGAACAACGCCAATGAGGTGATCCATGCCTTTCAGTATGTCCAAACTTGGGGCCGAGTTGCGCGCCCAATTTCCGCTTTTCACGTTGATTGACCGGGTGAAATCGTCTTGGGAGGCCGGTCCTCCACCGCATTGGACCGACCATGTGCGGCAAACGCGCAAGCGAATGCCTGATATTTGGTCGAAAATGCACAAATAAGTGACGGTTTTAAAACTGCATGCATTTTATGCATAGCGGCCAGACCGAAACTGGGGGATGTCAAATCCCCCGTTCCCCCATACATCAGCCGTGCTCCCAAAGAGACACAAACAGCACGGAGCGTACGGCTCCGCATTTTTAGGAATAGAACAATGGCACATACAGCTCACACCACTCGCTCCACCGGCTTCGGCTTTGCTCGCTTTCTTGGCGAAACCTTTGACAACATCCGTTTGTCCTTCGCTCGCCAGCGCGCGTACACCCAGACCTTCAATCAACTCGACGCCCTGTCGGATCATGAGTTGAACGACATCGGCTTGGGCCGCAGCGACATCCGCGACATCGCGCGCGACACCGCCGCACGCGTCTAATCGCGTCAGTTTAAAGCCTTACTGAGAAGGACGAAGCCATGCAGCTTGCAGCTCCCTTTCCCGCCCAGCCGTTTGGCACATTGATGCGCGCGCTCAAAGCCGTGTGGCACACAGGTGCAGCCCCAAGTTGGACCGAATACCTGCGCCAAACGCGCGACTGAGGCATCAGCCGAGGCTGGACAGATTGAACACCCTGCAGGACACTGCGGGGTGTTTTTGGTTTTGTCGCATTGGCGCACCCCAAATGGACGTGGCTGGCATCGGATCAAGAGGTGGTCGTGCGGCGCTTGGCTCTGCTGAGCGCAATCATTCTAAAGTATAAGCGGGTGTGGCTTGATCTACGTGCGCAACCCCTCTATACGCGCCCAGTGGACGAATACGTTCATCAGAATCAACATTTGTAAGCCGTGGTTGCCCACTCCGTCGCTGGAGGGCACATCCGGCAAGGAGAAGCGACATGAAATTGCATGAATTGCGTGATAACGCAGGCGCCACCAAAGCTCGTAAACGCGTTGGTCGTGGTCCGGGTTCCGGCACCGGTAAAATGGGTGGCCGTGGTATCAAAGGTCAAAAATCCCGTTCGGGTGTGGCGATCAAAGGCTACGAAGGCGGTCAGATGCCTTTGTACCAACGTCTGCCGAAGCGCGGCTTTAACAAGCCGAATCGCAAAGAGTTTGCCGTTGTGAACCTCGGCCTGATCGAGAAATTCATCGAAGCTGGCAAACTCGACGCCGCAAACGTGAACGAAGACACGCTGGTGTCCTCCGGTCTGATCCGTCGCAAACTCGATGGCATCCGCGTTTTGGCAAAGGGTGAAGTCACCTCGAAACTGTCGATCACCGTGACTGGCGCATCGAAATCTGCGATCGAAGCTGTGGAAAAAGCAGGCGGTTCGCTGACTGTGACTGCAAAGGCCGACGCGGCAGCCGAATAAGGCTTGTGACAGAGGGTTTAGACCCTTAAGTCATCCTTAAGTTTTCCAAGCGCCGCCCCGGAAGACCGGTCGGGCGGCGCTGTTCGTGAAGAGAGAGACCATTAATGGCATCCGCAGCAGAACAAATGGCAGCGAACCTCGACTGGGGCACCCTCGGGAAAGCCAAAGAGCTTCGTCAGCGTATCTTTTTCACCCTCGGTCTTTTGATCGTGTATCGTCTGGGCACCTATATTCCGGTGCCGGGGATCGACGGTGGCGCGCTTAAGAACTTTATGGATCAGGCCGCGTCCGGTATCGGCGGCATCCTGTCGATGTTCACCGGTGGTGCGTTGGGCCGGATGGGTATTTTTGCCCTCGGCATCATGCCTTACATCTCTGCGTCGATCATCGTTCAGTTGATGACCTCCATGGTCCCCGCGCTCGAAAACCTCAAAAAAGAGGGTGAGGCGGGTCGCAAGAAAATCAACCAATACACGCGCTTTGGCACGGTCGCCTTGGCGCTGTTTCAGGCCTATGGTCTGGCGGCCTCGCTGGAAGGCGGGAATTTGGCCCATGATCCGGGCTGGTACTTCCGTGCAGGCGTCGTGATCACCCTTGTGGGTGGCACCATGTTCCTGATGTGGCTGGGTGAGCAAATCACCAATCGCGGTATCGGCAACGGCATCTCCTTGATCATCTTCGTTGGTATCGTGGCCGAAATCCCGCGCGCCTTGGCTCAGTTCTTTGAATCTGGCCGCACGGGGGCCGTGTCCCCGGCGGTGATCCTCATCGTCATTGCCATGATTGTCGGTGTGATCGCCTTTGTGGTCTTCATGGAGCGGGCGCTGCGCAAGGTGCACATCCAATATCCCCGCCGCCAGCAAGGCATGAAAATCTATGACGCGCAGTCCTCCCACCTGCCGATCAAAGTCAACCCGGCGGGCGTGATCCCGGCGATTTTTGCAAGCTCCCTCTTGCTTCTGCCGACCACCATCGCGACCTTCTCCGGTCAAGGTGATGTTGGTCCGGTGATGTCCACCATCTTGGCCTATTTCGGTCCGGGGCAACCGCTCTATCTGTTGTTCTTCACTCTCATGATCGTGTTCTTCGCCTATTTTTATACCGCGAACGTGGCTTTCAAAACCGAAGACGTGGCTAAGAATCTGAAGAACCAAAACGGCTTTATTCCTGGCATTCGCCCAGGCAAAAAGACTGAGGAGCATCTGGACTACATTGTGGCCCGCATTCTCGTCATCGGCTCCGCCTATCTTGCGGCAGTTTGTCTCTTGCCAGAGATTTTGCGTAGCCAATTCGCCATTCCCTTCTATTTTGGCGGCACTTCGGTGTTGATCGTGGTATCGGTGACGATGGACACGATTCAGCAAATTCAATCTCACTTGCTGGCACACCAGTATGAGGGTCTGATTGAGAAATCTCAGCTGCGTGGGAGGAAGCGCAGCAAAAGAGGGACGACACGGAAATGAACATTATTTTGCTTGGACCGCCCGGCGCGGGCAAAGGCACACAGGCACGCCGTCTTGTTGAGGAGCGCGGCATGGTGCAACTTTCGACTGGGGATATGCTGCGTGATGCACGGACCTCCGGGACCGAAATGGGCAAAAAAGTTGCCGCCATCATGGACGCAGGGCAACTTGTCACCGACGAGATCGTGATTGGCCTGATTGATGAGAAAATCCGCAACGGCAATGCCGCAGGGTTTATCTTTGATGGCTTTCCACGCACCTTGGGTCAGGCTGACGCGCTCAATGAGCTGTTGTCGCGCAATGGGGCGCAACTCGAAGCTGTGATTGAGATTGCCGTCGATGACCAAGCGCTCGTGAACCGCATCACCGGCCGCTACACCTGTGGCAATTGCGGTGAGGTGTACCACGACACCACCAAGCCGACCAAAGTCGATGGTGTGTGTGATGCCTGCGGGTCGACCGATCTGAAACGTCGCGCGGATGACAATGAGGATAGCCTCAAAACCCGTCTGATGGAATATTACAAAAAGACCTCGCCGCTGATTGGCTATTACTATGCCCGTGGTGATCTGAAGTCCGTCGATGGCCTTCAAGATCCAGAAAAAGTGGCTGCGGATATCGCCAAAGCGCTGGCGTAAACGCGCCACATCCTTGGCAAGATTTGGAAATTCACCGGGGCCTCTTGACGCTCCGGTGATTCCCTCTTATGGCAACCCATCCCTATGGGAAAAGATTCGACGTCGGACCCAGTCCGAGGCAATCAGATTGAATTCAGCTGCGGCTCGCGAGGCCTTAAACCCGCGAGCCAACGTTGTGAAAAAAGGTTCCGGTATTACGGAACCGCAACGAAAGGACAGACCACGTGGCACGTATCGCCGGCGTAAACATCCCCACTGCAAAGCGGGTCCCGATCGCCCTCACTTACATCACTGGCATTGGTAATACCTCTGCTGTTGCTATCTGCGAAGCCGTTGGCATCGACCTGACCCGTCGCGTCAACGAACTCTCCGACTCTGAAGTTCTCGCTCTGCGCGAGCACGTCGATGCAAACTACACCGTTGAAGGTGACTTGCGTCGTGAGACTCAAATGAACATCAAGCGTTTGATGGACCTCGGTTGCTACCGTGGCCTCCGTCACCGCCGTAACCTCCCGGTGCGTGGTCAGCGGACCCACACCAACGCACGCACGCGCAAAGGTCCGGCAAAAGCAATCGCCGGCAAGAAGAAATAAGGGAGGGCATAGAACATGGCACGCGATACCCGTCGTACCGCTAAGAAAAAGGTCTCCAAGAACATCGCCGCTGGCGTTGCTCACGTGAATTCGACCTTCAACAACACCAAAATCCTGATCTCCGACGTGCAGGGCAATGCGATCGCTTGGTCGTCTGCTGGCACCATGGGCTTTAAAGGCTCGCGGAAATCCACACCTTACGCCGCTCAGATGGCTGCGGAAGATGCGGCGAAAAAGGCTCAGGATCACGGTCTGAAAACCATCGAAGTCGAAGTTCAGGGTCCGGGTTCGGGTCGTGAATCTGCGCTGCGCGCACTTGCGGCTGTTGGTTTGAACATCACGTCTATTCGTGACGTGACGCCGATTGCACACAACGGCTGCCGCCCTCCAAAGCGTCGCCGCGTGTAATCACGCCTATATTATTTGGATCGCGGGTGTTCACGCCCGCGGTCCGTTTTTGCGTTTAAAAGACCCCTCGGGCGTTCTCCGCTTACGGACATGGGCGGGAGGACAGGAATGGAGGCTACTTCAATGATCCACAAAAATTGGGCCGAGCTCATCAAACCGCAACAGCTTGACGTCAAGCCGGGCAACGAGCCCGCACGTCAGGCCACCGTTGTCGCCGAGCCGCTGGAACGCGGCTTTGGCTTGACACTGGGCAACGCATTGCGTCGCGTGCTGATGTCGTCGCTTCAAGGCGCGGCCATCACCTCTGTTCAGATCGACAATGTTCTGCACGAGTTTTCGTCCATTGCGGGCGTGCGTGAAGATGTCACCGACGTGATCCTCAACCTCAAAGGCATTTCCTTGCGCATGGATGTGGAAGGGCCGAAGCGCCTGTCCATCGCCGCCAAAGGGCCGATGGTTGTCACGGGTGGTGATATTTCCGAATCTGCGGGCATCGAAGTTTTGAACAAAGATCACGTGATCTGTCACCTTGATGACGGCGCTGATTTGTTCATGGAGCTGACCGTCAACACCGGCAAAGGCTATGTCTCCGCCGAGAAAAACAAGGCCGAAGATGCGCCGATCGGCCTGATCCCGATTGATGCGATCTTTTCGCCGGTGAAAAAAGTGTCCTACGACGTGCAACCGACCCGCGAAGGTCAAGTGCTCGACTATGACAAACTGACGATGAAAATCGAAACCGACGGTTCGTTGACCCCGGAAGATGCAGTCGCATTTGCGGCGCGTATCCTTCAGGATCAATTGGGCATCTTCGTGAACTTTGACGAGCCGGAATCGGCTGGTCGTCAGGAAGAAGACGATGGTCTCGAGTTCAACCCGCTTTTGTTGAAGAAAGTGGACGAGCTGGAACTGTCTGTCCGGTCTGCAAACTGCCTGAAAAACGACAACATCGTTTACATCGGCGATCTGATCCAGAAAACCGAAGCCGAGATGCTCCGCACCCCGAACTTCGGTCGCAAGTCGCTCAACGAGATCAAAGAGGTTTTGTCCGGCATGGGCTTGCACCTCGGTATGGATGTCGAAGAATGGCCGCCTGAGAATATCGAAGACCTGGCGAAGAAATTCGAAGACCAGTTCTAAGAGATTTGGGGGAGGTTTAGGCCTCCCTCGACAATGCCCGGAATTGCCGGGGAATATGTGGGCCAATGCCCCAAGGAGAGCCGGTGACACGCATCGCCGGTCAGACAAAGCAAAACACGCTATAGGAGAGACACATGCGTCACGCTAGAGGCTACCGCCGCCTGAACCGGACCCACGAACACCGCAAAGCGATGTTCTCCAACATGTCCGGCTCGCTCATTGAGCACGAACAAATCAAAACCACCTTGCCGAAAGCCAAAGAGCTTAAGCGCATCATGGACAAGCTGATCACCCTCGGCAAACGTGGCGATCTTCACGCCCGTCGTCAGGCTGCTGCTCAGTTGAAACAGGACAAAGATGTTGCGAAACTCTTTGAAATCCTCGGCCCGCGCTATGCAGAGCGCGCTGGTGGTTACACCCGCGTTTTGAAAGCTGGCTTCCGTTATGGTGACATGGCTCCGATGGCGATCATTGAGCTGGTTGACCGCGATCCGGCTGCCAAAGGTGCCGCCGACCGTGCGCGCCTTGAGGCCGAAGACGCCGCAATGGCCGAAGAAGATTAAACCTTCTTGAAACGATTCTGGAAAAGCCCCGCCTTGTGCGGGGCTTTTTTGTTTGAATGTGTAAATTTGATGCAGTTTGTAAGCATCCCTGTCTTTTCGGATCTTCTTTTTGGCTCAATACTGGACGTACAGAGGCATTTTAGGCCTGATGTTGTGCGAAATTTGCCGAAATAAACCAAATCTTTTGGCCGAAATTTATGCGAATAGGCGCTATTTGGCCCGACATGACAGAAACCGCAATCAAAGAGGGTTCCCAAGCAATGCTCTTTGGTTTAGTCCTTGTTAAGGTGGTCGCCTTAGGGTTGTCACTCCCTTTCGTGAAAGAATGAATTTATCAATGTCTGACACAACGGAACTCACACGCTTGTTTGCTCAGCTACGAGCCGCGTCTCCTGCTGGCTATTCGGTAGGATTGCACATCCGGTTCGCGTCCCCGCTTGTTGCGGAGGCCACATATGATCCGAAATGGCTCGAACACTACACAGCAAACGCCTATGCGTTGAGGGATCCGATGATTGCTTGGGGGTTGAGTTGCGAAGGGCAAACAAGGTGGAGCGAAATAGAACTCCCCGATCCATTTAATCTTTGGAGGCAGGCCGCTGAATTCGGCCTGAACTATGGTATCGCCGTGTCCTGTGGACCGGTTCAGTCGAGAACCATCATCGGATGTGCCCGCTCGGATCGCGAATTCACCGATCAAGAGATCACGAAAATCGCCACTATTTCGCGCACACTCCATGAAATCTCAGAACCTCAAACAGATCTGACACAGGCTCAAATTCAGGCCCTCCGGTGCATCGCGGGCGGTGATCGTCATGCAGCAGCCGCGGCCAAGCTCGGGATTTCAGAAAGTGCGCTAAAGGCGCGCCTTGTTTCTGCCCGAGAACGTCTTATGGCCCGGACGACCTCAGAGGCCATTCAAAAAGCCAAGGAGATCAAGCTGTTGTGACGGTGCTCGCTCTCGCGTTGCGTTGAAGAAATCAACCAACACCGGAGAAGTACCATGCAAACGACCACACTTTCTTTTGCCAATCTGCACAACCATGGCGATCTTTTCGCCAACATGCTTCGCGCTAGACATGAAACCTTCATTCAGCACGCGAAGTGGGATTTGCCCCAAGCGGATGGCATGGAATATGACCAATACGACACGCCCGCATCCCGTTGGATCGCGGTTCACGAGTTCGGAGATGTGTTGGCCGGTATCCGCTTGACCCCGACAACCACAAAATGTGGCATCTATTCCTATATGATCCGCGATGCTCAGCGCGGGCTTTTGGACAGTATCCCGAGCAATTTGTTGTTCGAAGAGGCACCTGTTGCGCCGCATGTTTGGGAGTCGAGCCGGATTTTTGTCTCGCCCCGTGTGCCTGCGAAACAACGGATGCGGGTTCAGATGAGCCTGATTGGGGAAATGACCAATTCTGCACGGGCTTTGGGGGCCACGTCAGTTTTGTGTCTCATCCCTGAAAACGGCAATCGTTGGGGGCGTCGTGTCGGTCTCGACATTGATGTTGTGGGGCCTGTGATGGATATTGGCGGCGCGCACAATGCGTGCATGCGCATCAATCTCAGCAACAAACTTCACTAACCATGCGTTTTGGACCGGGGCCGAAACGCGCCATTTCGGCCCCGATACCTCTTTTCCATCGGACATAAGCGGCGTAACGTCCGCCTATGTCTGACCTCTTTGCATCCACAGAACCATCGCCCCCACACGCCGCCGGCTCCCGGCCGTTGGCTGATCGTTTGCGTCCGCAAGCCTTGGGTGAGGTGATTGGCCAAGAACAGGTGTTGGGACCCGACTCGCCGCTTGGTGTGATGTTGGCGTCCGGCTCGCTGTCCTCCATCATTTTTTGGGGCCCGCCAGGTGTGGGCAAAACCACCATCGCGCGGCTTTTGGCGGCCGAAACCGATCTGTATTTCGTCCAGATTTCTGCGATTTTTACCGGCGTACCGGATCTGCGCAAAGTGTTTGAAGCGGCCAAAATCCGGCGACAAAACGGGCAGGGGACCTTGCTGTTTGTTGACGAGATTCATCGTTTCAACAAAGCACAACAGGACAGTTTTCTGCCCTACATGGAAGATGGCACCATTCTTTTGGTTGGCGCGACGACCGAGAACCCCTCGTTCGAGTTGAACGCGGCTGTGCTGTCACGCGCGCAAGTGATGGTGTTGACGCGGCTGTCTTTGGCGGATCTTGCGCTTTTGGCAGAACGCGCCGAGCGTGAGTTTGGCAAGCCGTTGCCGTTGAATGCGCGTGCGCGTGATACGTTGTTTGAAATGGCCGATGGTGACGGGCGCACATTGTTGAACCTGATCGAACAGATTGCCGCGTGGAAGGTTGAGACGCCTCTCGATCCCGAACAGCTTGGCAAACGTTTGATGCGCCGTGCCGCGAAATACGACAAATCCGGCGATGAGCATTACAACCTGATTTCGGCTCTGCACAAATCGGTGCGCGGCTCGGATCCCGATGCAGCGCTCTATTGGTTTTCGCGGATGTTGGAGGGCGGTGAGGACCCGCGCTATTTGGCGCGGCGATTGACCCGGATGGCGATTGAGGACATCCAATTGGCCGACCCACAGGCGCAGGCGATGTGCCTTCATGCCTGGGAGGTCTACGAACGCTTGGGCTCGCCCGAGGGCGAATTGGCGCTGGCGCAGGCAGTGGTTTATCTCGCGCTCGCGCCGAAATCGAATGCGGTTTACACGGCGTTCAAAGCGGCGCGGGATGCGGCCCGCAAAACCGGGTCGGAACCGCCCCCCAAACACATCCTCAACGCCCCAACAAAACTGATGGCGGAGCAGGGATATGGCGAGAATTACGCCTATGATCACGATGCCGAAGACGGGTTTTCGGGGCAAAACTTTTTCCCCGACACCCTCCCACGCACCCAGTTTTACAAACCGGTTGAACGCGGATTTGAACGCGATTTGGCCAAGAGAGTGGCCTATTTCGATAAGCTGCGTGACAAACGCACCAGTTGACGTTGACATTGGCCCCGGCGCACCACAGGAAACGCCAAGCAGAAGGGCCCGCAAAAGGTCCATTGAACGGCACCGAGAAAGGACTCTCCATGCCTCCCTTGATCCAAGTCGCCCTCGGAGGTGCATTCGGCGCCACGGCGCGTTATATGACCGGCGTCGCCACAGCGCGACTTTTGGGCAAGGATTTCCCATGGGGCACCGTGACGGTCAATTTCTTGGGCTCATTTTTGATGGGGGTCATCGTCGTGGTGCTCGCCCATGAAAACGGCAACCGCTACGCGCCGCTGTTGATGACAGGGATGTTGGGCGGATTCACGACTTATTCGGCCTTCTCGCTGGATGCGATCACGATTTATGAGCGCGGCGAGGTCACTTTGGCCGCTCTTTATGTTGTCGCAACACTGGTGCTTGCATTGGGCGGCATCGTATTGGGCCTTTACACCGCACGGAGTTTTTACGCATGAGCCGGGTTCAGATGATCACTATTGGCGACGATCAACCCGAGCAAAGGCTCGACCGTTGGTTTCGCAAAATGTTTCCGCAGATCACCCAAGGCAACATCGAAAAGATGTGCCGCAAGGGGGATATTCGCGTCGATGGCGGGCGGGTGAAATCCAACACGCGGGTTGGACCGGGGATGGAAATTCGCGTGCCGCCGCTGCCCGATGAGGTCGCGCCCAAACGTGATCGCAGTGGTGACGCCATTTCTGCGGCCGATGAGAAACTGATCCAGTCCTGCGTGATTTACAAAGATGATTACGTCATCGTGTTGAACAAACCGGCGGGCTTGCCGACCCAAGGTGGATCGAAACAGACCCGCCATGTTGATGGTCTGGCTGAGGCGCTCAAATTTGGGCTTGAGGAAAAGCCGCGTCTTGTACACCGGCTCGACAAAGACACCTCCGGCGTTCTGATTTTGGCCCGCACGCCTGCGATGGCCACGAAACTGACCGAAGCCTTCCGCCACAAAAACACTCGTAAGATTTATTGGGCTTTGGTGGCGGGCGTGCCTGTGCCGTATCTTGGTGAAATCAAATACGGCTTGATGAAAGCGGGCGGTCATGGCGCGCGCGGCGAGGGCGAAAAGATGATCGCCATTCATCCGCGCGATATGAACGCCAACCCGGATGCCAAACGCGCCCATACGCTCTACGCCACGCTCTACCGCGTTGGGTCGCGCGCCTCTTGGGTGGCGATGGAGCCGATCACCGGGCGCACCCACCAGTTGCGCGCGCATATGGCCGAGATCGGCCATCCGATCATTGGTGATGGCAAATATGGTGGTTCAGGTCAGGAAAACCTTGGCGATGGTTGGGGCGCGCAATTGGGCGGGATCATTTCGAAAAAGCTCCACTTGCACGCGCGCAGCCTGACCTTTGAACATCCGGTGACGCATAAGGTCATCACTGTGACCGCTCCTTTGCCCGAACATATGCGCAACAGTTGGGATACGTTTGGCTGGACCGATGATCTGGCCGCTGCCGACCCTTTTGAGAGTCTGCGATGACCAAACTCGTTATTTTTGACGTCGATGGCACGCTGGTCGACAGTCAGGCCCATATCATCATGTCGATGGAATCGGCATTTGGCACCGTGGGGCAGGCGGCCCCGGAGCGCGACACCATTTTGTCCATCGTTGGTCTGTCCTTGCCAGTGGCGATGCGTGAACTGGCGCCTGAGGCGGATGACGCTGCGATTGCTCGGATGGTTGACGGCTATAAAGACGCGTTCCAGACTCATCGTTTGAAACAGGGGGCCGCCGCCTCACCGCTTTATCCCGGTGCTGAAGAGGCTGTCCGGGCTTTGGGCGCGCGCGATGATGTGCTGTTGGCGATCGCGACCGGCAAAAGCCGCCGGGGGTTGGATGCGTTGCTCGCAGATTGGGCGTTTGGCGATCTGTTTGTCACCACTCACTGCGCCGATGACCACCCCTCCAAGCCGCATCCTTCGATGGTGCTGAGCTGCCTTACCGACTGCAATGTTGCGGCGTCTGAGGCGGTGGTGATTGGCGATACAACCTATGATATGGAAATGGCCCGCGCGGCACGGGTCCAAGGGATCGGTGTGCGCTGGGGCTATCATGGGCGTGAGGCGCTCATGGCGGCGGGCGCACATGGGGTCTTAGATGATTTTGGCCAGCTCAGCGCGGCTTTGGATGAGATGTGGAAAGGGTGACGACGTGTCGGAGTGGAAAGCAAAGCGGTTTTGGAAAGAGACCACGGTTGAGGCCGTTGAGGGTGGGTTTGAAATCCGTCTGGATGGCCGTCCGGTGCGCACCCCCGCCAAAGCGCCGCTGATCGTTCCGACCCGCGCCTTGGCTGAGGTGATCGCGATGGAATGGGACGCGCAGGACGGAGAAATCGACCCAAACACCATGCCTGCCACCCGTAGCGCCAATGCCGCCATCGACAAGGTGGCCATTCAGCACGCCGAAGTTGCTAATTTGTTGGCCGATTATGGCGACAGTGATCTGCTCTGTTACCGCGCGGCCCATCCGCGTGAATTGGTGGCGCGTCAGGCGCAGCAGTGGGACCCCATTCTCGATTGGGCCGAAGACGCACTTGGGGTGCGGCTACATCCGCGAACAGGCATCATGCATGTCCCGCAGGAGGCTGGGGCCTTGCAAGTGCTGCGCGACAAGAGCCATGCATTCAACGAATTTGAACTGGCGGCGTTTCACGATCTGGTCAGCTTGTCCGGTTCCCTGATTCTGGGCCTTGCGGTGACAAATGGCAAGCTGTCCGCAGATGAGGCCTGGGCGCTGTCGCGCCTTGATGATCTGTACCAAATCGAACAATGGGGCGAGGATGAAGAGGCTGCTGAAAGCGCCGAAATCAAGCGCCAAAGCTTTGTTCACGCAGAACTCTTTTACCGCCTGGTCAATTAAGCGGCGCTTTCACATCTGCCATGCTGAATTCACGCGCATTTCCGCAAGCGGTTTGGGCGGACGTACGGTTATCATGCAGAATCGTGATCCCACTCTTGACGTTCTGGAATGAATCCTTCCAAACTACGCTCATTGAAAGAGCATTTGCTCACTTTGCTAACGCTACCGACCCTTAGGGATCGGAAAAATAGCGCCGAAAACGGCGCAGTATCAGGAAGAGGTAAACATGAATAAATCCGTATTTCTCGGCGCGCTGACGATGGCTGGCCTTGCTGCTGGCGCGGCGATGGCCCAAGATTCGTCGACACTTGCCGCGGTCCAAGAGCGCGGCGCGCTCAAATGCGGCGTGAACCCGGGCACCCCCGGTTTTGCTGCGCCGGATGCAAACGGTAAATACATTGGTTTCGACGTTGATCTGTGTCGCGCTGTTGCCGCCGCCGTTCTCGGCGATGCTGAAAAAGTTGAATACACTCCGCTGACCTCTGCTGTGCGTTTCACCGCGCTGGCGTCTGGCGAAGTCGACATGTTGGCCCGGAACACCACCTGGACCTTCTCGCGCGATGTCGATTTGAAAAACACCTTTGTGGGTGTGAACTACTACGATGGTCAGGGCTTTATGGTCCCGAAAGCCCTCGGCGTGTCCTCTGCCAAAGAACTGGCGGGTGCGACCGTTTGTATTGAAACCGGCACCACCACCGAGCTCAACCTTGCCGACTATTTCCGTGTGAACAACATGGATTACGAACCGGTTCCGGTTGAAAGCTTTACCGAAGCACAGACCCAGTTCCTTGCGGGTGCATGTGACGTTTACACTACGGATGCCTCTGCTTTGGCCGCATCGCGCGCTTCTTTTGAGACCCCGGACGCCTATGTGGTTTTGCCGGAAATCATCTCCAAAGAGCCGCTTGGTCCGCTTGTGCGTCACGGCGACGACAACTGGGCTGACATCGTGCGTTGGACGTTGAACGCGATGATCACCGCAGAAGAGTTTGATGTGACCTCCGCCAATGCGCCTGAGCTTGCCAAAGGCACCGAGAATCCTGAGATCAACCGTCTTTTGGGGGTCGAAGGCGAACTGGGCGCGATGTTGGGCCTCGACAATGCTTGGGCCTACAACGTCATCACCCAAGTTGGCAACTACGGCGAAAGCTTTGAGAAAAACATCGGTGAGAACACTCCGGTGGGTCTGGCGCGCGGCTTGAACGCGCTTTGGACCGAAGGCGGCCTGATCTACTCGCCGCCCTTCCGTTAAGATCATAATGTGGAAAGGGCGCGGTTTATACCGCGCCCTTTTCCGTTCTGACGCTACCCAAACGAAAGTCAAACATTTCGGCGTGCGACCCAAGGGATCGCGCGGGGTATGGATTTATTCAGGGGAAACAGGGGACCGTCACTTATGACGACACTTACAGATCCGCCGCAAAGCCAAGGTTTTCGGCTCAGCCAGTTGATCTACGATACGCGGTATCGCTCGATCACCATACAAGTCATTGTTTTTATAGCGTTCATGTTGGTTGGCTGGGTGCTCATCCGCAACGTGACGATCAACCTTGCCAATCTTGGCAAGGAAATTGATTTCACGTTTTTACGCAATCCGTCCAACTATGACATCCAACAAACCTTGATCGAATACGACTCGACATCGAGCAATTTCCGCGCCGCCATGGTCGGCTTGCTGAACACGCTTCTTGTCGCGTTCTTGGGCTGTATTCTGGCAACGCTGGTGGGGGTCACGGCGGGGGTTTTGCGCCTGTCGAAAAACTGGCTCGTGGCCAAGGTCATGACGGTCTATGTCGAAACCTTCCGCAACATCCCTGTGGTGATCTGGATCATCGCCACCATGGCGGTCTTGTCCGAAACCCTGCCGCAACCAAGTGCCTTTCGGGGGGAAACGCCGACGGCGTCAATGTGGCTTTGGGACACGTTGGCCGTGACCAACCGAGGGACATATATTCCCTCTCCGGTTTGGGGCGCGGGCTCGGTGTTTGTGATTGGCACGTTCCTGTTGTCGCTGTTGGGTATCTGGGCCTTTGGCAAATGGGCGTTGCATCGATTTGAGGCGACCGGGCAAATCTTGCCAACGGTCTGGATCAAATTGGCGATCTTCATTGTGCCGACGCTTTTGGTGTATTTGGCGCTTGGTCGCCCCGTCACCTTCGATTCCCCGGTTCTCAAAGGCTTTAACTTCCAAGGTGGCATTCAACTCAGCAACTCGATGATTGCGCTTTGGTTGGCCCTGTCGATCTACACCGGCGCCTTTATCGCCGAGATCGTCCGGTCCGGCATTCTCGCAGTTTCCAAGGGCCAGACTGAAGCGGCATTCGCTTTGGGCATTCGCCCCTCACGCACAATGAACCTTGTGATCTTGCCGCAAGCACTCCGCGTTATCATCCCGCCGCTGATTTCACAGTTCCTCAACCTGACCAAAAACTCCTCTCTCGCTTTGGCTGTGGGCTACCAAGATTTGCGTGCCACGTTGGGTGGCACGACGATGAACAACACCGGCCGTGAGCTTGAATGTATGCTCTTGATGATGCTGATTTATCTCATCGTCTCTCTGATCATTTCGTCGGGCATGAACGTCTACAACAAATCCATGAAGTTGAAGGAGCGTTAAGATGGTCAAACAAAACTCACCCATCGCCTATGTGCGCTCCGAAATGTTAGAACAACAACCCGCCCCGCGTGGACAGGTTGGCGCCGCCAAATGGATCCGTGAAAACCTGTTTTCGAGCTGGTTCAATACGGTTTTGACGCTGGTTGCGCTCTATCTGGTCTACAATCTGTTGCACGCGCTTGTGCCTTGGGCGTTTGGCGGGGTTTGGACCGCAGATTCCTTGCAGGACTGCCGCGCCATCCTCAACGAACGCTATGGCAACACCCATCATGCCTGTTGGGCCGTGATCCATGAGCGTTGGAATCAAATCGTCTATGGGACATTTTTCCCGTCCAGCGAATATTGGCGCACCCATGTTGCCTTTGTCCTCTTAATCCTCGCGATCTTGCCGGTGCTGTTCGATGCGCTTCCGCGCAAGATGATGTGGCTTACCATGGCCTATCCCTTTGTCATGGTCTGGCTGATCTGGGGTGGATCGCTTTGGGGCCCGCTCTCTGTGGCAGTTGGTTTCGGGGTGGCTTTGTTGGCGGCCAATATTGCGGGGCGCTCTCTTGGCTCTGGCCTGACCGCTTTGATTTCTCTCATCGCCGCCTTCGTCTGGTGGATGATCCTCAGCCCCTATGTGGTCACCGCGCTCAACGACACTGTTCCGTTGTTGGCCCTGCGCGAGATCCAGAGCCGTGAGCTTGGTGGTTTCGTCATCTCCGTGATCATTGGCGTCTCCGGCATCGCCTTGTCGCTGCCGCTGGGCATCATCCTTGCTTTGGGGCGTCAATCCGATTTGCCATTGGTGAAAATGATCTGTGTCGGCTTTATCGAGTTTCTGCGCGGCGTGCCACTGATCACCTTGCTGTTCACCGCCTCGCTGTTGCTCAACTACTTTCTGCCTCCCGATACCGAGTTTGACCTCACCCTGCGTGTGATTGTCATGGTGACCTTGTTCTCCTCTGCCTATATGGCCGAGGTGATCCGTGGCGGGCTTGCCGCCTTGCCAAAGGGTCAATACGAGGCCGCCGATGCGTTGGGTCTGGATTACTGGAAAGCGCAGCGGTTGATCATCATGCCGCAAGCGTTGAAAATCTCGATCCCGGGCATTGTGAACACCTTTATCGGGCTGTTCAAAGACACCACTCTGGTCTTTTTCATCGGTATTTTCGATATGCTCGCCGCCGCTCAGGCGATCCGTGCAAACTCCGCATGGAACGGCATCACTTGGGAACTCTACATCTTCATCGGCCTTATCTTTTGGGTCTGCTGTTTCTCTATGTCTCGTTATTCACAGTGGCTGGAGCGCAAGCTCCGCACGGATCACCGTTAAGAAAGGAGACCGGATATGTCTCTCGCAGAAGACCGCACAATCGACCGTTCCAAGCTGACCGTCTCCGATGAGGTGGCCATTCAAATGGTCAATATGAACAAATGGTATGGGGAATTTCACGTTTTGCGTGACATCAACCTGACCGTCAACCGGGGCGAACGGATCGTCATTGCCGGGCCGTCTGGCTCCGGTAAATCGACGATGATCCGGTGCATCAACCGCCTTGAAGAGCACCAAAAGGGCAAGATCATTGTCGATGGGACTGAACTCACGTCGGATTTGAAAAACATCGACAAAATCCGGTCTGAAGTCGGCATGTGCTTTCAGCATTTCAACCTGTTTCCGCATCTCACAATTTTGGAAAACTGTACCCTCGCGCCGATGTGGGTCCGAAAAACGCCGAAACGTGAGGCTGAAGACATTGCGATGCATTTCTTGGAAAAGGTGAAAATCCCGGAACAGGCCAATAAATACCCCGGCATGCTTTCGGGTGGGCAACAGCAACGGGTGGCCATTGCGCGTTCGCTGTGCATGAAGCCGCGGATCATGTTGTTTGACGAACCGACTTCGGCGCTTGACCCTGAGATGATCAAAGAAGTGCTCGACACCATGATCGAGCTGGCCGAAGAGGGCATGACCATGCTCTGCGTGACCCATGAAATGGGCTTTGCCCGTCAGGTCGCCAACCGCGTGATCTTCATGGACCAAGGTCAGATCGTTGAGCAAAACGAGCCGGAAGAGTTCTTCAACAATCCGAAATCGGATCGCACCAAACTGTTCCTGTCTCAGATCCTCGGCCACTGAGCCGAGATGGCATTTCAAATCAGGGCGCTCTTCGGGGCGCCCTTTACTTTTGCGCTCCGCTTGCGTCACTTTAGGGCTGTTGCAGAGGGGATTTGGTATGCGGTTGGAACGCGGTGCGGCAATTGCCGTCCTGATTTTTGCTTTGGCTTGGCTGGTCTGGACGTTGACCGAAGATCAACGCGCCGCCGCCACTCATCGTGCCGAGCTGGCTGCCATCATGAGACGCCCGGATGTTCAGGCCTTGCTCTCAGAGGGGAACGCGGTCTGTCCGTCGCAAACTGATCGCTACTTTTGGACGTGCGGCACGCTTTTGCATTTGGACCACCCGCCTCCCGGCGGATTGTGTTCCGCGCCAGACAGTCCGCGTTATATTGGTGATATGGGCTACCCCTTTTTGAACTGGAGTATGGAGGCGCGCTATGATCTGCCGCTCTCGGACGGTCGGGCCTGCTCGGGCACGACTTGCGCGGTGCTTTCAGTGCTGCCAGGCGGCGCATTTCCATCGTCTGCGGCGCGTCAGCCGCCTCGCATAAGGCCCGAGCGCCCGATGTGGCCGGATTTTGATGCGGTCGATACCTACGGGCCGTGGGCGCCGGGGGTTTGGGCGGGGCAGGGTGGTCGTCCGGTTTGGTTCTATTTTGGTGATCTCGCCCCGCTTGATCCGCATGGGCATCGGCCCGACATCACGGTTTTTGCCGATCATCCTGATTTGCCTTTTGGCGTCAAACTCGTGATCCCCTTTGGTGAAAAAGACCGCTGGCGCGCACACCTGATGCAGGCGTTTGACCTCCTCTCAAGGGCTGCGATGTCACGTCAAAAGACCGCTTCCTGTGACGTGCCCCCTTTGGGCGCGCGGATGACATTGGACCCGCGCAATCCATATACCGTCAGGGATGTGGCGGATCATTTGGCCGGGTTAGACCGGCCAAGCCTGATCAGTCGGTAAGATCGCGCGGCGTTACAAACTCGGCAATCGGGTTGGTGCCAAATGTGATTTCGGACCATGTCGGTGCGGCCACGTCAAACACAGTGGTGGCACAGGTCGGGTAGCGCGCAAAGTCTTTGTGCAGTGGCGCTCTGTTGGCAAAGCGTGCGGCAAATTCGCCGATGCCGGGGTTGTGGGCGATCACCAAAACGGTGTCGCCCTGGGCCTGTTTCAATTCGGACATGATCCGCATGTCCGAGGCAAGGTAGAGCGTGTCCTTGACCACGACATTGGCGCAAAGACCCATACCGTTGGACAGCCATTCATAGGTTTCACGCGTGCGTGCAGCGGCGGAGACCCACACCTGATCAGGCAGATACCCTTTGTCCCGCAGCCAAATCCCCATCGCGGCGGCGTTGCTTTGGCCGCGGGCATTGAGCACCCGATCAAAATCGTCGCTCAGAGGATCATCCCAGCTCGATTTTGCATGTCGCATCAGGACAAGGCGCAGGCCCATTATGCGCCGTGCGGCTTCATGCTGGGTTGGCTGTCGCGAATAAGCGATCCCGCACCGTGTTCGGTGTAAAGCTCCAACAAACAGGCATTGGGCGCGCGCCCGTCCAAGATCACCACGGCCCGCACCCCGGCGTTCAACGCGTCCAGTGCGGTTTCGGTTTTCGGGATCATGCCACCAGCGATGGTGCCCTCTTCGGTGAGGCGGCGGATTTGTTCGGAGTTGAGCGAGGTCAAGACATTGCCATCCGCGCCTTTGACGCCGGACACATCGGTCAACAGCAACAGGCGATCGGCCTTGAGCGCCCCTGCGATGGCCCCTGCGGCGGTGTCGCCATTGACGTTAAACGTCTCACCATCGCGCCCCGCGCCCACAGGCGCGATCACCGGAATGAGATTTTCATCGCCAAGTTCCTTGATGATCGAGGGGTCCATTTTGATCGGTGTGCCGACAAATCCCAAATCCGGGTGGGTCTGTTCGCAGATCATCAGGTTCGCGTCCTTGCCGGAAATCCCGACGGCGCGGCCACCTTGGCTGTTGATCGCCTGAACGATGCGTTTGTTCACAAGACCGGAGAGGACCATTTCAACGACTTCGACTGTGGCCTTATCCGTCACGCGCTTGCCGTTGACGAATTCGGATTTGATGTCCAGATCGGCCAAAAGTTTGTTGATCATCGGACCGCCGCCATGAACGATCACTGGTTTGACGCCAACCTGCTGCATCAACACCACGTCGCGGGCGAAACTTTCCATCGCCTCGTCAGATCCCATGGCGTGACCGCCAAGTTTGATCACCACTGTCGCGCCTTCGTAACGCTGCAGATAGGGCAGGGCCTGTGACAATGTGCGGGCGGTTGCGATCCAGTCTCTGTTCATGTCTTGCGTCTTCATTTCCCAGGAGTCCGTTGGAGGGGTTGCTCCTGAGTATCGCGTTCCCGGGCGCGGGTGCAAGGGGCGCTTACACCAGCGTCGCGATCACGGCGCGCAGAACATCAATGCCCCAGCCCTTTTCCGAGGACGTGACGATCAATTCCGGGTAGGCGGCCGGGTGTTTTGCCACCGCCGCACGCACCTGCTCGAGGATTGCCGCGCGCTCCACCTCTTTGACCTTGTCGGCTTTGGTCAGCACCACCTGAAAGGTCACGGCGGACTTGTCGAGGCGGTCCATGATTTCCTCATCGACGGATTTGACCCCGTGGCGGCTGTCGATCAGCACAAAGGCCCGGCGCAACGTGGCGCGGCCAGACAGGTAGGCTTTGAGCAGGCGTTGCCATTTCTCGACGGTTTGGATCGGCGCTTTGGCATAGCCATAGCCCGGAAGATCGACGAGGTAATGACTGTCTGAGGCGGTGAAAAAGTTAATCTCTTGGGTGCGGCCCGGCGTGTTTGAGGCACGTGCGAGTGCCTTATGCCCGGTCAATGCGTTGATCAGGGACGATTTGCCCACGTTTGAGCGGCCTGCAAAGCAGACCTCAAGGCGGTCATCGGGCGGCATGCCGTCCATGGCGACAACGCCTTTGACAAATTCGGTCTGTGCCGCAAACAGCAAGCGGCCCTTCTCGAGGGCCGCCGCGTCAGGATCCGCAATGGGGAAACTTAGGTTCATCTGGTGTGAGACGCCCAAATCAGGACGTCGTCTCCTTTTTCTTAAGCCGCAGCGAGCGTAACACATTGCCCAGAACATCGGGTTTGTGCCCGTGGCTGCGCATGATGAGATACTGCTGCGTGAAGGTGATGGTGTTGTTGCAAATCCAGTAGAGCACCAGACCGGAGGCGAAGTTGCCGAGCATGAACATGAACACCCAAGGCATCCATGCCATGATCATCGCCTGCGAGGCGTCTGTGGGAGCTGGGTTCAGCTTCTGTTGCAGCCACATCGAGATGCCGAGGATGATCGGCAAAATCCCAAGGGAGACAATGGCAAAGGTGGTTCCGGCTTCGGGGGCTGCAAACGGCAGAAGGCCGAAGAGGTTCAGAATCGAGCTTGGGTCCGGTGCAGACAGGTCTTTGATCCAACCGATCCACGGCGCTTGACGCAATTCGGTGGTGACGATGATCACCTTGTAGAGTGAGAAAAATACGGGAATCTGCAAGATCAACGGCAAACAGCCAGAGGCCGGGTTCACCTTGTTGGTTTTGTAGAGCTCCATCATGCCGTGCTGGAGTTTTTCTTTGTCGTCGCCAGCGGAGGCTTTGAGTTTTTCCATCTCCGGCTGAAGCTCTTTCATCCGTGCCATGGAGACGTAGGATTTATAGGCCAGCGGGAACATGATGCCTTTGAGAATCAGCGTCAAAAGCACGATCGACCAGCCCATGTTGCCAATCAGGCCATGCAGCGCATGAAGAATGCGGAAAATCGGCTTGGTGAAGAAGAAGAACAGGCCCCAATCGGTCGAGTCGCTGAACTTATAGACCCCATCTTCGGTCTCATAGCTGCGAATGGTTTCCCATTCTTTCGCACCAGAGAACAGTCGCGAGGTGATTTCAACAGATTGGCCCGGCGCGAGTTCAACCGTCGGGTAGCGCGCAACCGTCCGATAGACGTCGGCGCTTTCCTGATAGGACACAACCGAGGTGAACGGATCGCTGGAATTCGGGATCAAAACGGTCATCCAGTAGTGATCGGTGAAGCCGACCCAACCGTCTTTTTCGACATCCACGACTTCGGCGTGCTGACCCCAACGCGGGTCCGCATCCAGTTCGGTGAATTTGGTTTTAAGCATCGAGCTTTTAAAGCTGATTTCTTTGAGTTCTTTGCCGGACTGACGGATTGCGCCTTCATGGACGAGCAACCGGGTCAGGTCTTCGGGCTTGCCAATTTTCACAACTTCGTTGTTGGCTGCCATGCGGGCCGGAGTGGCGCTGTTGTTTTGCACGGACTGCGTGACGGTGAACATGTAGTTCTCGTCAATTGCGATGTTCCGGTGGAACACCAGACCCTTGCCGTTGTCCCAGGCCAGCGTGACAGGGGCATCCAAAGACAAAATGTTGCCGCTCTCCACGGACCAAGTGGTGTTTGCACCTGGCACATCCGTGGTTTCCAAAGCGCCACCCGGCGCCCAGCCATACAGAGCGTAATAAGGGCTTTCACTGCCGACAGGGCGGAGCAAGGTGACAATCTCGTCACTGTCGAGCGCGACTTTGTAGTCTCTGAGGGAGAGATCGTCGATCCGCCCGCCGACGAGCGAAATGGACCCTTCCAGTCGGGGCGTTTCGATAGTGATCCTTGGCGCATCTGGAACTTGCTGTGCCGTTGCGCTGTTCTCACCTGTCATCTCGACGCTTGCGTCTGCGCTTGGCGGCGTCAGAGCGACAGACCCTGCGCCAGCCTGATCAACCGTCGTCACCGCTGGGGCGTTGGGGTCTACAACAGGTTGGGGAGCTGGAAAGAAAATCTGCCAGCCAAGCAAGACAGCGCCGCTCAACACTACGGCAAGAATCAGGTTCTTGTTTTGATCGTCCATGAAGGCCGCCCGATTTTTGGAAAATAATCTTGGCTGGTTCAACCCGTCCAAGGCCGGAAGGTCAAGCGGTTTTGGCTATTTCTTTTGGAAAATGCAGCAAAGTGATCAACTGGCGCGTTTTCCAATCCGGGGTGTTTCGGCCAATTTGCGTTTATGAACGTCCATCCATTCGAGCGTTTTTTCAAAAGCCATCGGTCTTGAAATGGAGAAACCCTGCACATGACCGCAGCCAAGTTGCGCCAGCATGGCATGTTCGCCAACAGTCTCAACCCCCTCTGCAAGTGTTTCCAATTCAAGGCGTTCGGCCATTGTCAGAATGGCGGCGAGCATATTTTGCTGATCTCGATCAAGATCGCAGCGCGTGACATAGGAGCGATCAATTTTGATCCGTTTGACGGCAAAGCGCCGGATATTGGCGATGGAGGCATGGCCCGTGCCATAATCGTCAAGGTCAATGCCGCAGCCCATTTCCTTCAGAGCCCAGATATTACGCGTGATGGTGTCATTGTCGGAGGAGGCGATGACACTTTCCAAAATTTCAACGCTCAACCGGGACGGCTCAAGGTCAAACCGATCAAGCTCCCAACGGATCTTGTCCACCAGTTTTGGGTTCGCGAGATCTGATGGCGAGAAGTTAACCGCAACAGAGGCCACGTGAAATCCAGCCTTGTCCCATGTTTTCAGAGACATGAGGGCGTGGTACAGGATAACCTCGCTCAATCGCTCATTCAGGCCCAGCTCATCAATGGCCGAGATGAAGTCGCCGGGGGAGATGACGCCCTTTTCCGGGTGATGCCAACGTGCAAGAGCTTCCATGCCGGAGACTTCGCCTGTGTCCGTTGAGATTTGGGGCTGAAACCATGGGACGATTTGACCGTTTTCCAAAGCTTCACCGACATCGGCAATGATGGTGCCGCGATCAAGTGTTTTGGGTTTGAGCGAGGGGGTGAAGGCGCGAATCGAGCCAGGTCCGTTGTGCCGCGCGTCTGACAGAGCGACTTCGGCGGCATCCAAAAACGCCTGCCCCGAACAGGCTGGGGCACGGTTTGGCATGCAAAATCCAATTGAACAGGTCGCATAGAGCTTGGTTGCATTGAGCGTGTAGGGCTCAGACAGCGCGGCCTGAAGCCGGGAGGCCAATTGAATCAGGGTTTCAAGATCGGCACGCCGTACTGGGGCGAGGCTAATGGCGAAGCGCGCGCCGTCCAGCCGCGCCACAACATCATGTTCGCGCAGCGTGCCGACCAAGCGATCGGCGGCGGTTTTGAGCATGTCGTCGGCGGCGGCAGTTCCTAAACTGGCTTCCAAAGCGCGATAATCGTCAAGGTCGACGGCCAAACAGGCCGTGGTTCGGCCAGTCACATCCCGGCTGTCTAAAATTTGATCCAAGGCATCAATGACAGCGGGGCGCATCGGCAACCCGGTCAAGCCATCGCGTGCCTTCGTTGGGTCGGGGGAGAAAGACAAAGCAAGCGATGGAAGCGCCCCGATTGCCGCAAAAAGTGCGGGAATGAAAAGGGCTGAGATTACTAAAGCGGTTTCCCCGCCAAACCAATATGCGCCGAGGCAAATGGCTGGTAGGAAAGCCAGAGTTTGAGGCCCCATCAGGGCATCGCGCAGGCGATGAAGCTTGGCGGCGATGTCGCGCATCATGTGTCGTCCCGGTCTAGTGTTTGGCCCAAAAGGCGCTCTCACTCAGGACCTTGGGCCAAGAACATGGCCGTGCGGTTAACGCAGCTTCGGGATTTCCGTAGAATTTTCCGCATTTGTTCCAACGTCTTCGCCATCCTTTAACGAAAGGCCAAGAAAGTCGAATAATTTTGGGTCCAGCATATGCGAGGGGCGGATATTGGTCAGCGCTTTGAACATAACCTGTCGCCGCCCGGGGCTGTTCTTTTCCCAGCCGTCGAGAATCTGTTTGACCTGTTGGCGCTGAAGTCCGTCTTGCGAGCCGCAGAGATCGCATGGAATGATCGGGTAGTTCATCGCACGGGAGAATTTTTCGCAATCGTCCTCGGCCACATGCGCCAGCGGGCGGTAGAGGAAAAGATCGCCCTCTTCGTTGACCAATTTCGGCGGCATGGTTGCAAGGCGGCCCCCATGAAACAGGTTCATGAAAAAGGTCTCAAGAATGTCGTCGCGGTGATGTCCAAGCACCACGGCCGTGCAGCCCTCTTCGCGGGCGATCCGGTACAGGTTGCCACGGCGCAGACGCGAACAGAGCGCACAAAAGGTCCGCCCGGCGGGCACTTTGTCCATGACGATAGAATAGGTGTCTTGGTATTCAATGCGGTGGGGAACCTGCATTTTCTCAAGAAATTCAGGCAGAACCGTGGCCGGAAAGCCCGGCTGGCCCTGATCCAGATTGCAGGCCACAAGCTCCACCGGCAACATGCCACGCCATTTCAGCTCATAGAGCGCGGCGAGCATCGTGTAGCTGTCCTTGCCGCCGGACAGGCAGACCAACCATTTCGCGCCACGCTCCACCATGCCATATTGCTCAATCGCCTCGCGCACATTGCGGATGATGCGTTTGCGCAGTTTTTTGAACTCCGTCGTGGACGGGGCACCGTGAAAAAGCGGGTGAATGTCGTCGAGATCATCGAGCATGGCGGATCACTCCTCGGTGCTGTCTGGGGCGTTATCAGGGGGGGTGTCGTGGTTGCACTGTCTGTGCTTGGAGTGGCTGTGCTTGGAGTGGCTGTGCGGCTGTTTCGGGTCGGGCACAGGGTCGTACCCGGTCCCGCCCAGCGGATGGCATCGCCCAATGCGACGCATAGTCAAATAGCTGCCTTTGAGCGCACCGTGTTTTTCCAACGCTTCCATCGCATAGGCGCTACAGGTCGGTTGATAACGACAATTGTAGCCAATCCACGGGCTGAAAATAAGCCGGTAAGCGCGCACGGGCAGGGACACCACATAGGCCAGCGGAGTCATCGCGTGTCTCCATGGACCTTGCGCATCGCGTATTTCAGGTCTTTGAGCAAAAGATCAAAGGGCCGCGCGCTTGTGTCGGTCTTTTTGCCGATCAGCACATAATCCCAGCCCTCGCGCCCCAGTTCGGGAATGACTTCGCGTGCAGCTTCGCGCAGACGCCGTTTGGCGTGATTGCGAAACACCGCGTTGCCGACCTTTTTGGAGCAGGTGTAGCCGACGCGAATGCCACTTGCGGTCTCGCCTTCGCCACGTTTGCGTCCCTGAAGCAAAAAGCTCGACGTGCCCTGACGCCGCGCACGCGCAGCCTTCAGGAAATCGGCGCGTTTGCGCAGAGTGTCCATCTGAGGTTTTGCATTGGCATCAGCGCATGACAAAACCGCCGGTCGCGGACCTGCGGCTGTGGCGTTTGCCTCTGCCTTGGGTGCGTCCGGCGGTGTCATTTTGGTCTCGCCCCTAAAAGTCTAAACTCTCAAGGATGTCCCGGTCGCAGACTTATGCGCAGAGGGACTTACGGCCACGCGCACGGCGGGCGTTGAGAATTTTACGGCCAGCTTTGGTCGCCATACGGGCACGGAAGCCATGGCGGCGCTTGCGGACGAGGTTGCTCGGTTGGTAGGTGCGTTTCATCGCGCCGTCTCCATCGGTTGATCAGGGCCCAAACCCCCAAAGAACGGGGATTCGAAGGCGGTAAGTGTTTCGAAGCCCAGCCAATAGGAGGGCAGCGCGCGCTTGTCAATTCACATGCGACGTATTTCTGTAACAAACTGCCCGGTTGTCGGGAAATTTGAGGACAGAACATCACTGCCGCGTGAGAGTCGCGCAAACTTCTGGTCACGGCGCGTTTGATTGCCCATTTTGCAGGAAATCGCATCAATTCATAGCCAAAAGGATCATGCCTTGGCCGAAACATCCCCCCCGTCGCAGCGCAAACATGTTGTGCCACTGCTGGTGCTGCTCTGTTTGGCGCTCGCTCTGGCCTATGTGTTTCGGGATGCTTTGAGTTTTGAGGCGTTGTCGGAGAATCGGATGCGCCTGATCGCGATGCGCGATGCGCATTATGCACTCACAGTCTTGGGATTCGTCGTCGCCTACACGGTGATCGTTGGGTTTTCCCTGCCGGGCGCTACGGTGGCCACCCTGACAGGTGGCTTTTTGTTTGGCACGTTTCCCGGCGTGATCTTCAACATCACCGGCGCCACATTGGGGGCCTCGCTGTTGTTTCTCGCAGCGCGTTGGGGGCTTGGTGGATGGTTGGCCTCAAAACTGGATGCCTCCGAAGGCCGCATTCATAAGATCAAACAAGGCATCGACAAAAACCAATGGTCGATGCTGTTTCTCATGCGCTTTATGCCGGTAGTGCCGTTTTTCGTCGCCAATCTTTTGCCAGCCCTGTTCGGCGTGGCCTTTCATCGCTTTGTGATTTCTACAGCATTGGGCATCATTCCCGGTGCCTTGGTTTTTACCTCTGTGGGGGCGGGATTGGGCGAAGTGTTCGATCAAGGCGGGCGGCCTGATCTGAGCGTGGTGTTCGACCCAAAAATTCTCTTGCCGATTCTGGGCCTGTGTTTGCTTTCAATCGCGCCTATATTGATCAAAGCACGACGTAAGGAGACCCTATGAAACAGATCAAAACAGACCTCTGTGTGATCGGCGCCGGGTCTGGCGGGTTGTCCGTTGCGGCGGGCGCGGTTCAGATGGGCGCGCGGGTTGTGCTGATTGAAAAAGGCGAGATGGGTGGGGATTGCCTCAATTACGGCTGTGTTCCGTCCAAAGCGCTACTCCATGCTGCATCAAAGGGTATGAGGTATTCAGACGCGCTCACCCATGTTCACAAAACCATCGACACCATCGCGCCGCATGACAGCCAAGAGCGCTTTGAGGGCTTAGGCTGTACCGTGATCCGGGCCCATGCGCGGTTTGTCGCGCCCAATGCGGTGGAGGCGGGCGACTATCGCATCAAAGCCCGCCGCTTTGTTATTGCCACTGGCTCGCGCCCAATGGTGCCGCCGATCGAGGGAATCGAAGATGTCCCTTATCTCACCAATGAGACGCTGTGGTCGCAACCGGCGTTGCCGGAGCATTTGGTGATCCTTGGCGGTGGGCCGATTGGGATGGAAATGGCGCTGGCGCATCGGCGTTTCGGCGCAAAGGTCACAGTGTTGGAGGCCGGTCGTGTGCTGGGCCGCGATGATCCCGAGGCGGCCAAATTGGTCAAAGAGGCGTTGATCGCTGAGGGTGTGCAAATCCTTGAGTATTCCACTGTGGTGAAGGTTGCTGAGGAGCCGGGTGGAGTGGCTTTGACCTTGCAGAAAGGGGCTGTGTGCCGCGGCACCCATCTTTTGGTCGCCACCGGACGTATCGCCAATTCCGAATCTCTGTCATTGGAACATGCCGATGTGGATCGCAATCGTGGCGGCATCAAAGTGAATGACCAACTGCGCACCTCCAATCGACGGGTCTATGCCATTGGCGATGTGGTTTCGGGCACGGCGCAATTCACTCATGTGGCGGGCTATCAGGCCGGGGTGGTGATCCGCTCGCTGCTCTTTGGTCTGCCCGCCAAAGCCGCAACTCATCACATCCCTTATGCCACTTATACGTCGCCGGAATTGGCCCAGATTGGCCTGAATGAGGCCGCTGCGCGCAAGGTCCATGGCGAGGCGCTTGAGGTGCTGCGCGCGGACTATGCGGGCAATGATCGTGCCATTGCGACCGAGCGGGCAGGGGATGGGTTCATCAAGCTGATGGTGGTCAAGGGCCGTCCCGTGGGGGTCACCATTGTCGGCCCGGACGCGGGCGAGCTGATCACGCTTTGGTCGCTTGTGATCTCTGCAAAGCTCAAGATGAGCAAAATTGCGGGGATGGTCGCGCCTTATCCCACATTGGCAGAGCTTAACAAACGTGCTGCAAGTGCCTATTTTACCCCCAGGCTGTTTGACAATGCCAAGGTCAAAACAGTGGTGAAACTGGTTCAGAGGCTCCTGCCGTGACCCGCGTCGAATAAGGGATGATGACCATTTTTCGTTTTCTAAACTCGCTGACCGGGCGATTCTTGATGCTGACGTTCATCTTTGTGATGGCGGCAGAAGTCATGATCTTTGTGCCTTCGGTGGCGCGGTTTCGCGAAGATTTCTTGTTGTCCCGGCTTGAGCGCGCCCAAATTGCGTCTCTGGCGCTTTTGGCCAATGACAGCCTCGATATGGATCTCGAAGACGAACTTCTGGCCAATGCAGGCGTCTACAACGTTGTGCTGCGCCGCAATGAAATTCGCCAGCTTGTGCTGTCCTCCCCGATCCCCGAACAAATCCACGCCACCTATGATCTGCGCGATGCGGGTGCGTTTGAATTGATCCGGGATGCGATGATCACCCTGTTTGATCCCGAAGAGCGGGTCATTCGCGTGATTGGCGATCCAGTGAAACAAGCCGGGCTTTTGATAGAGGTGACGCTGCCCACAGCCCCTTTGCGTATGGCGATGATCGACTATGGCGCGCGTATTCTTGCCCTCTCCGCTGCGATTTCGTTCTTCACAGCCTTTCTGTTGTTCTTGGCGGTGCGCGCGCTTTTGGTGCGACCAATCAAGCGGGTGATCGGGGCGATGACCTCTTACACCCAGGCGCCCGAAGACGCGCGCCGGATCATTCAACCCTCGGCCAAAGTTTCTGAGCTGCGCGATGCGGAAGTGGCGTTGAAGGCGATGGAAACCGAACTGACCTCTGCGCTACGCCAAAAGGAACGTCTGGCGCAATTGGGCGGGGCTGTCGCCAAAGTGTCCCACGATCTGCGCAATATTTTGACCACGGCACAGCTGTTCACCGACCGTCTTGAAATGTCGCAAGACCCCGGCGTGATGCGTTCTGCGCCAAAACTGGTGAATTCGATCCAACGTGCGGTCAACCTGTGCGAATCCACCCTGGCCTTTGGCAAGGCCGAAGAACCCGCCCCAGCGCTTGCTGGTGTGCGCTTGGCCGAATTGGTTGGCGAAGTGATCGAAGGCGAACGGCTGACCATCGAGGATTTCGACCTGTCCTTTGCCGAAGACGTGCCCAACACCATGGTCATCCGCGCGGACACCGAACAAATGTACCGGGTGCTCTCAAATCTTGTACGCAATGCCCGTCAGGCCATCATAGCTACGGGCAAGCCCGGCGAAATCTCCGTGGCCGCCTTTGAGGACGATGACGAATGGGTGTTGAGTGTCACAGATACAGGGCCGGGCCTGCCAATGAAGGCGCGTGAACATCTATTTCAACCGTTCCATGGTGGCGCGCGCAAGGGCGGGTTTGGGCTTGGTCTGGCGATTGCTGCCGAATTGGTGCGGGGCCACGGCGGGCGGCTCTTACTGGAGCGCAGCGATTCCTCTGGGACGGCCTTTGCCATCCACCTCCCCAAAGGCTACGCGCTTTCGCCTTCGGATGCGGCGTCGTCTGGTGACGAAACCGTCGAGGCCGCAGAGTAAGCCAAATTAGTTTTCAAAAAAGCGCATTGGCCTCTTGCGTCCCCCCGCAACACTCGCTAAATCCGCCCACACAGTGCACCCGTAGCTCAGCTGGATAGAGTACCTGACTACGAATCAGGGGGTCAGAGGTTCGAATCCTCTCGGGTGCACCATTTTACTTTTTGTCAGATGCCAAGCAAAACCGACTTTTGTGACAGGTAGCTGACCCATGCGGCGGAATTTCCTGAAATCATAGCGACGTTGCTCAGATAAGTTGGTGATCGTAAGATCCTGCCAATCCAGCCTTTGTCTGATCTCGGAAGCTTCGCTTGGTCAAAAGCCTACCTGCCACTCCCGGAACGAATTTCCCGCAGTTGCCGCTGACGGTGTCTCATGCGGGGTGCGAGCCGGCATCTTCCTTGCTGTCGCGACTTGCGGCCAGGAACGGCGCCATTTCGATGCAGAGGTTTTGCGGCGACATTGCCTTTCCGATTGATCCACTTTTTCGTGGTGAGAAGGTGGCCATAGAGCAATTGGCCCAGCTTGCAGGGTGTGACGTGGGCGCATTGGAGCGGGTGTCTATTCGCCACCTCGGCAAGGGGCATGTCCGACTGCGGGAAGAATTCGCCTCCCTTCAGAGCTTTCAACGCAGGCGCATCCGCGTCTGCCCGGAGTGCATAAGGTCCGAGATGCCGTCGGCAGCGGAGTCGTGGCGTGTGTCGCGTCGCCTCCAGTGGAAATTCTCGTCGATTAGGAGCTGCCCGGAACACGGCTGCATGCTCATGAGCCTTCCAGCCGAGAAATTTCACAAGGACGCCAGAGACTTCGCGGCGCAGCTGCGTAAACACCACGGTTGGATTTTGGATCAGCCGGTGCTCCAGGCGACTCCTAGTCCTTTCGAGGCATATCTCACGAACCGCATCCTGAGCGGGCGGGGCGACCGATGGATCGACCGCCTCGAACTCAACGTGGCGTCACGGGCATGTGAAGTGCTGGGGCTGCGTATAGCAAAGGGGCCAGATGCTGCGCTGGCAGGACACAGTGAGCGAGATTGGATGACCTATGGTGCCTTGGGCTACGACATACTGAAAGATGGTCCTGTAGCCCTTACCGACTGTCTTGCCGCCATGGCTCATGAGGACGGCGCGGACGGCAGGTTCTTCGGGCGACTCTTTGGCCCTTGGATGGCGTGGCTGAAGAGCCGGAGCCTCGGCGATGAGTTCGAGCCCCTGCGTGACGTCGTGCGGCGACACGTCTTTGACAATTTTTCCGTCAGAAAAGGGGTGCTGGTGCTGGGCGTGCCATCGGAGGGAATGGCTTCGTCGAACCCACAGAAGTCGGTTTCGCTGAAGGGGTTCGCCAAGCGCAATGCAGAGGACCTCATTTGCCGAGGTCTCGCAACGCGTGACGCTAGCGGCGATATCGTACCGATGAGTTTTGTTACCCAGGGAATGCTCGACGCCTACGAGCGTGAGAAGAAGTTCTTTCAGGCCGGGCAGAGTTCGCATGAAAAAGCTAAAGCGAGCGCGTATGGTGTTGATAACGCAAGGGCGTCGGGACAAAGCCGCCTTTCCATCGGTGACGCCGCCGGGCAGTTAAGAGTGACGGCCAAAACAGTAGGGTATTTGATTCAACATGGAATGTTGTGCGGCGTGGATGCCTCCGAGCAATACCGCCAAGGGGCGACTGTTGTCACAATTGACAGTTTGGCGCGCTTCCAAGAGAGCTTTATTTCCTTGGGCGAGTTCGCAGAGCTCGTGCAGCGCCCACAAGGCGCACTTTCGATGAAGTTTAGAAATGCCAATGTGGCCCTGTTGGCGATGCCTCATGATCTAAGCCGGATCTACTGGCGTGAGGATGTAGATGCCTATCTAACAACCGAAAAATGACCCTTTCGGCCCAGAGCATGCGTAATTGGGCTGACCCTGAACTGAGGTCGAGCTCCCTGTAAGATCACAGGACATCTGTGAACAAGGGAGATTTCGAATGGAGTATTATGCTGGCTTGGACGTATCGTTGCGGTCCTGCGCGGTTTGTGTTGTCGACGGCAAAGGCACGGTTCTGTACGAGCGAGACCTGGCTTCAGTTTCTTTCGCCGCGAACGGCGGTCGTGCGGGCCACACAAGCAGCAATCAGACTTTAAGTTGAGTGGTCGAAAGCGAACTTCTTGTGTCTTGGTGCCGAAGGTCCGGTTGGGTCGGAAATGCTTGGCATTTGGGTCGGAATTGCTTGGCACGGCCCACTGACAAGATTCAAAAAAAACTCCGCCAAGAGTCGGAATTGCGCGGCATTCGACACTTTTTGATCCGCTCCGCGCAACTTCACGCAGGATCGCATCGGGGTAAATGCCAGCTTCGTCTAGCTCATCTAAAAGGTCTGGACCTGGGGAATTGCGAGAGGGCCCACGGTTCATGTAGCCATTAGGGTCTTGCGTGTACCCTACAATATCCAGCCCATGAACTTCATTTCCTGGCGCGATTTCGTTCCCTCGCCCAGAAGTTCCTGCTGCCTCTGCCAGATCTTCGGCCATCGCTGCGGGTGGCCTCTGCCCATAACCATTGTAGCCGGGAGTGACCAGATTATCACCAGGAGGTACTGCCGTATCATTCTCGCCAGCATCTGAATCTCATCGACAATGCCTTCGACGAGCTTCTCAGCACCGAAAGCTAGTAATGCTACGGCTGCCGCGCCAGCCACAATTCCTGCCGCGACAGGCAAACCGAAGCCAATAGCAACACCAACTATGGTACTTGTAAGGCTTGTAGACCCCAACAGGGCACCAGTGGCTGTGCCCACTACAAGGCCAGCAGTCTGTTTTATGACTTAAAATCATGATTATTTGCAGCGGCTATGACATCGACCGTGCCCACGATTGCACCTGTCGCTGCACCGCCCCATTTTCCGATCGCTTTCGCGCCAGCAATCCCGCCTTTGGGCCCCAATTCCTCGATGGTTCCAGAAACAGAACCGATAATCGTATTTGAGCCAATATTGGCGTAATCAGATGCGGAGAGACTATTATTGTTAGATAAAGCCATTAGAGATTCAATTTCCGTTTTTTTAAGATGACCAAAAGAAGATAAATAGGCGTGAAACCAAAGACGTGAGATCCGAACATCATGGCCGCAACCCAAGGCCAAAGGAAGATGACAGGTGGTCTTTCATCACTCAACAAAAGAACATAGGGGACAATGAGAACTAGAATAAAGATCGGTAGCGTCCCTCGAACTTGCCTCCAATACCCGCTCAGCCATAGGGGACCAAGAGGCAGCGTCGTGCCCGCCTTCACCACCTTCTCAACGAAAACCCGGTAGTAGAGCAAGACTTGAGCGGGAGCCGTGACAAACACCATTGCCGTCATGATAAACAGGTGACATCCGGAATATTGCCGGGTGCCTTCGAACCGATCGAAAAGCTCGAGCGGCATAGGGGCCCAAGAGATACTGTGTCTGATCGTTGATATGACCGTCGGCCCACCGAGCTTACAAATGAAATAGGGCACGGCGATATAGAGGGCCAACACGAGATAGAATATCGGCGTCATACGGTCGAATGCCGCGCGCAGCTCCGGCGTTTCATCCCGCGATACGCAATAATAGGGCGAATTCTTATTTGCGAATGCCAGCGCAGGGTTTTCTTTGGTCATAAAACACTCTGCTTTACTCTTCGGGGACATGATTTCCCATATACGCTAGAGCAATATCGAAAAACGTAGGACACTATCTGCCTTCCACACTGAATTTGCCCGAAGATGCTTTCCTGATGCGCCGCTTTGGCGAACGCCCGCGCAGTGTCCTAGTCGCGTTTTACGACCCTCGAAATCAAAAGATGATCGTTCGACACTGCCTGTACCAATGCTCATTCTCTAATAACAACACAGTAACGCCAAAGATTTAACCCCAAGGACTCTGCGCAAAGCTGGAGGAGACTTGGGGCTCAGGTCAGTCGCAGTATTACCCATTTATTCTTTTTCGCCTCTTGCTTAAACCAACATCGCAATAAAAAAACGCAGCAATCCTATTTTGCGCGTTCAACCCATTCAGCATGTTTCTGGAAAATCGCTTGCATTAATTCGAACGGACATTCGTTGCCGTCATCAGCAAGTTCTTGTCGACATATGGCTGCCACCGATAATGCGAGAAGGATCTCTGTGTTATCCGCATACCGAGCCGTTTTGGGCGCGGCTGAGCCGTCAGGGTGTACAGTAAACTCATATCCTGTCATTGTACTTGAAATACCGAAAGCCAACATGCTTGTGAGCGACAAACACAAGCGCTTCTTCTCTTCCGGAATGGAGCTATCTATTACAGCTATGACCCCCCGTATTTCGTTAGTCTCCGTTGCGCTCCAACGTGCATAACACCCTTGCCCCTGCTCTATGACGCCCAATTCAGCAATTTCCTCTATGACTGAGGATGCGCCAGAAATGTGTGTTTTAGGTATGTAATAGATATCTGATGAAATTGAATTCGGAGTTTCAATCAGCAAAATGTTTGTCTGAGCGGAGATTTCGGCAGTCTTTGGAAACATGTCATTGGGAAACCCCACGATCCGCATATCTTCTCGCGCAGCATTCGCTAAGGTCAGAAGCATTGAAAGTGCATGCTGTTTAGTTGCGTCATCTTCTAGCCCGACAAATTGAACGACCGGGCTTTCACCCCAATGCGCTATTGCTGGGTTGTTAGGGTTTTCTCGACGATACCGACCTGCGGGATGCTCTTCTTGAGCGAAAATACTGTCAGCGTTTGCCCAGCCCCATGGCGTAAAAGATAAAAATGTAAGTGCAATACAAAAAGATACTTTCGCCATAGTACATCTAAACATAATCTTTAGTCTCTTCTGTTGCGAGGCGTTCGTAGGAGAGGCTTCCTTTTACGTCGAGCCAAAGTACGGCATCCTGATCGCGCTTTACGACCCTCGAAATCAAAAGATGGTCGTCCGACAATGCCTGAACCAATGCTCATTCTTTAATAACAACACAGTAACGCCAAAGATTTAACCCCAAGGACTCTGCGCAAAGCTGGAGGAGACTTGGGGCTCAGGTCACAACGTCAACCATCCCAAGCGTGACAGATGTTGCTATTCCTCTCGCTTTTGACAGGCCCTCGAACCCTCCTTTCGAGACGAAGTAATATTTCGTGGAATTGATGGTGTTGATGGAGATTGATGCTGAAGCAGGAAGCCCATAATTTTGCTCGGTATCACTATTGTTCATTTATGACCTCTACGAAGAAAGAGAAATTTCAAAAAACCCACAAGAATTGCAAAACTCAAAAAGGCAGATAGGCTTGAGACGAGAGACGCAAGTATTTGAAAAATGGGAGGGAAAAATATCCTTACCATGCCTGGGTAGCGGGGGTCCCATCGGCTGGGCACGGTTCCAAAGGTTGACCATACGAAGAACAGAAGAAGGCTTGCGCCGAGGAGCATCGTGATCGGCGTCACTGGTCCGACGGGCCTGCAGAGACGTTTTTTAACAACAGTACGCCAATAGGCCCGCGCGAAGAGTGCAATGCCGATCGGTTGAACCAAAACGAACGAGAGAACCCCGGCAGCATATTGGATCGGAAAGCTTGGATCGACTGCGGCCAGAAAGGTAATGCGCGGCCTAAGGAGCGGAACCAGGGACGCAAGACGCGTCGACATGACTTCGAGTTGCACAGAGAAAAATCCAGTCGCGACATAGCTTGCGACGGCTGTAAAGACGATGATCACCAATACAATATGTCCAGTGACCCGTGTGAACTCTTCGGACTCATCTGGTGGCGTTGGAGATTCTCTCTTTAGGCGTTCTTTGAAATCTTCTGAAATGAACGGCATGAGCTATCTTTCTATCTCAGATCATATAAACAAAACAAAATGCTACGATTGCCATTTCGCGCTTTACGACCCTCGAAATCAAAAGATGGTCGTCCGACAATGCCTGCACCAATGCTCATTCTTTAATAACAACACAGTAAGTTGATCTCTTGGTAAGGAACGCCAAGTCCACAGGTCAATCGTTTTTTAATCAAGTGGATCAGTTGGTTCAAACTGTGAGAGGTTTGCGCCAATGGGATGATAGATGAGGGGTCGACGCGTGGCGGAGCTGTTGTGGTCCCCCCCAAAGTGCAGAGCGCTGGGCTGGAGAGATAAATCTATCCCTGCTCGCTTCTCTTTGGGCCGCAAATACAGTCAATCAACTTTTTCGCCCTAAGGTTTTGGGAGTTGAGTGGTGCGTGAAACAATCGGAGCCACGGCGTTTTGTGGCGCGTGCTCGAAAGTGGTACTTTGTCCTCAGTTCTCGATTGTCAGGGGGGAGTTGGTCGCGGTCTGCACCGTCGCCACGCCGGAGCGCGCCAATGCAGCGCTTCCCAGCGCAAGGATCGCCTTGTGTGGCATTGAATGACTCTCTATTGTTGAGTATTTTAGTCAAGAAGCAGCCAAAGCCATCCATGGCGAATTCAAGAGTGTTTTTGTCGGGATTGATGTCGGGAGACGTCACATCTTTGTTTCCACCCACTTTATTTCCACCCACACCGGCGCGATCGAGCCCGCGATGGTGGCACCCGTTTTGAGGTGAATTGGAGGCACTGGGCCGTCGCGCCTATTTGTGGTCTAGAAGCCGATGCAGGTCGCCGCGTCCATCATGATGAATGCGGCAAAGGGGCCAATACGGCGACCACCCTATCGGCGCGATGCCCCGATCATGTTGCAGAGAAAGGCAAGGAAGATCTGATCTCTAGATGCGGTCTCTTTGATCGTGCCTTGCAACACCAGACCGGACCAAAGCGCGTAGAGGCCGCGGGCCAAATCGGGGGCAGGCAGGGCAGGGGTGAGGGCGTGATGGGCAATCAACTCCTCCAACACGGTGGTAAATTCGTGAAGACTTGCGCGTTTGACCTGATCGCTGCGCTGGGCAAACTCCGGGTTGCGCCGGGCGTGGAGTTGTAATTCAACCGAGAGCAGGGACCAGTGTGGGTCGTGCGCGAGCTCAGCCAATCTGCGTGCCAAACTGTCCAGTGCGCCGTCGAGATCATCGCGGCGCGTGGTGGAAACGAGATGGCGCATGATCTCGACTTCTTGATGGATGTGGCGCTGTAGAACAGCGAGTAAGAGGTCTTCTTTGCTGGCGAAATTGGAATAAAACGCCCCCTGAGAAAACCCGGCGCGCTCGCAGAGCGTACGCAGCGAGGCGGCGACAACCCCGCCTTCTGCGAACATGTGATCTGCGGCCTCAATGAGGCGGGTGCGGGTTTGCTCTTGTTGCTCCTGCCGGGTGAGGCGGCGTGCTGTTTGGGTCATGTCAAATCCTTTCAACAGGCGCGCCGCCGCTTTGGCTGGCCTTACTTGTCCTTGCCGGAAACACCGTTGCGCTCAGAGGCACTGTCATGGTTGGAGACACTGGCACGCAAGGCCGAAATCCACGTTCCAACCACCTTAACAGCCTCGCTGCCTTTGCCCAAGATCTCGCCGATCTCCTGCGCGACCATGTCGTGCTTTGTGTTTTCGGGGTCGGGCAGAGGAGGAAGGATATGGGAAAAATAGGTTTTGTCCAAGACCCGGTGCAACAGGCGTTCTCCCACAAAGGGTTTGCCGCTGTTGAGGGCGCGCGCGCCTTTGATCATGTTGCGAATGTCATATTGCGTCGGGCTGATGTCTGGCACTTGTTTCGGGATGTTGAGGAGTGTGTAAACCCCGATCCGCGCCGTGCGGATGGACGCCTCCATGGTAAAGATGATGTCGTTGCGGGTCTCAACAAATTGCCCGATCAGACCAAGGTTGGTACATCCGTCCGGCACTGGACGGGGGCGATCCCCTGCGGCGCGTTTCATGAACTGCGCGGTGATATAAGGCATCAAGGCCGTGCGGACTTTGGTTTGGGCGGCGATCGCGTCCAGATGATCTTTGAGACCGAGGTGATGGCACAGCTCCGCGAGAATTTCATGGCCGGTACACTCAGGCATCGGCTTTTTGATGAAATTCCCGTCCTTGTCCATCAACAGACCGTACACCCAAATCACCAGCGTATCGTCAGGTTGATCCGGGAAATGCGGTTGGCGGTTGATGGTAACACTCATGAACCAGTTGGAATCCGTGAACGTGATGATGCCGCCGGTTACAGTGCGACCTGAATAAGGGTCGTTGACCGACAGCTCGGTGAGCTTATCCACCAGCGGCGAGGGCTTGCAGGTCAGCGTGGCAGATTCCCACATCGACTGATCCGTGTCGCCGTAGAATTTCTCGGGCTTACCGAAGACAGGGGATTTTTTGGCCAGGTTGGTCCAGAGGGCCCAGCCGCTGTTTTCGCCCGGAGTGTGGCGATCCACGGTCAATTCAGGCACCGTGTCCATATCGCCATAGGCGGTGTTTTCCGTCATCGACCCGGTGAGCGCAAAGACCAGATCGCCGGGCGCCACATCAATCTGTTGTTCTGCGCCATTCACGACACAGCGCAGCCCGGTGACGGTTTTTTTGTCGCCAGACAGGGTCATGTCGAGGTCATAGACACGGGTGTCCAGTTGGACCTTGACGCCTTTGTCGCGCAGCAATTTGGCCAGCGGTTTGATGAACGTATCAAATTGGTTGTATTTCGGGAAAACCAGCACCGACATGTCACCAAACCCATCTATGGAGTCGAGAAAGCGGTGCATGTAGAGTTTGGTTTCCAAGAGGCTGTGACAGTTCTTAAACGCGAACATACTGCGGAACAGTGACCAGAAATTGCTCTGCAAAAATCCTGCGCTGAAATACTCTTCGATGGTGATGTCATCCAAGTCTTCTTTGCGTTTCAGGATCAGTCGGATCATTTCCCACTGTTGGGATTTTGACAGGCCGAAATCGGTGAAATCCATGATCTCACCGCCGTTGCGCATCAAGCGGGATTTGGAATAATTCGGGTCATTGTCATTGACCATCCGATATTCATCAAGCACCGAATAGCCCTCGGGCAGTTCCGCCGCAGGCACGTCTTGGAACATATCCCACAGCGTGTCGTAGTTCCAATTCATCTCCCGACCGCCGCGCACGATATAGCCCTCCTTTGGCGTGCCCGCGCCATCCATCGAACCGCCTTCGACGGACATTTCTTCGAGGATGGTGATGTTTTCAGCCGGCATGTGGCCGTCGCGGATCAGATAAAACGCCGCGGAAAGCCCCCGATGCCACCCCCGATGATATAGGCTTTGCGGGTTTCAATGCCGGGGGTGGGCAAGGGGCGATGCCGTGCATAGGGCGCGATGAAATCCGCCGGGGGCAATGTGTTCAGCGCGCGATTGTGCCAATAGCCTGAGGTGGCGTCCGGCTCATGTTCGAAGCCGGCGGGGGCGGTTGTTTTGACGTCAAAACCTGGAATGGTTGGGGTGGCCATAGTCTGTGTCCTTTTCTGTGCAGGTCGATTGTGACGACTCGCTTAAGTTCTGAATTTAAAATATCATGTGATATTTGAAATTCATATGACATCCGAATGCGTCAAACCCGCGCGGGTCAGGTGGCAGGGTCAAAACAGGGGGGAGCAGTGATGAGGTCTGTGACATGAGCCGGTTTGCCAATGGAGCGATGTTCGCGCTGTTTTTGCTCAGCCATGCGATTCAGACCCGACCAGCTCAGGCGCTCTAGGCTCACTGCGCAAGATTATGCTATCCGTTCAGCAGAAGACCATGACCTGAACGGAGGTCAGTCCTATTGGAGCAGATGCGGCACTCAATGACACAACACCCGGTGACCAAAACGGTGCGATCTGTGGAGCGCACCCTGCAGATTCTGGAATTGATGAACCGCGCGCCTGTGGTTCGGGTCCAATACCTTGCCGAGCAGACCGGTTTGCCCGCGCCGACGGTGGTGCGGTTGCTCGAAACGCTGGTGGTCGCCGGATATGTCCGTAAACTTGGACGGCAGGCTGGCTATTGTGTGACCGAGAAAGTCGCGGCTCTTGGGGCAGGGCATCACGGGTTGCCGGAGATTTTCGACGTCGCGCGGCATGCGGCGGAGGATCTGACGAACCGCACCCTCTGGCCCACGGCGCTTGCGACCCTTGATGTCGATGCTTTGGTGATCCGGTTCAGCACCATCCCAATGAGCCCGCTGTCGCATTACCAATCCACGATCAACCGGCGGATGACCTTATTGGATTACGCCCACGGACGCGCCTATTTGGCCTTTTGCCCGGCGGCGGAACGGCGGCATTTGATTGCCTTGCTGCAACAGGCCGCTACGACGGACGCCGAAGCGCAGGCGATCGCACAGCGGGCCGCCTCTGTTGTGACGTTGACCCGTGCCAGTGGCTTTGGCGAACGGACGGGAAATATACAGCCGGAAACTCATTCGCTTGCGATGCCGCTGCGGATGGGGGCCAAACTGGTGGGGACGCTGGGGATCACTTATTTCGCCCGCGCACAAGTGGATGTGGCCACGCTTAAGGCTGAATTAAAGGCCGCCGTCGCCATCTGTGAGGGCAGAGATCAATCTGCGGGGTAGGGTGTTTTTGCGCGTTCGTCGTCCTTGCCTGAGGCCACGATCCGCGGGGGCGCCGTCAAAAGATATTCAACATAGTCGAGGGCCGACTGCGCGACGGCACGGTCCTCTTTTTCTCGCACGCCGGTTAGGGTGAACGCGGGCAGGTAGTGCATGCCGGTGTGAATGGCGAGCAACTCGAAGGGTGTGGTGATCTCGTCCAACGTGCGACCATACCGGCCCTCGGGCCTATAATCGCGCCCGTTCGAGCCGGTGGAAAACGCAATGCCAAAGGTCTTTTGGCGCAGCGCCCGCCCGCCGGGACCGTAGGCCCAACCGCGTTTCAAAATGGCAATTTTCCAGAGTGACAGCAGGGGCGGGCAGGAATACCACGTCAACGGAAATTGCAGCACGATCCGATCATGCGCCGCCAACACAGCGCGTTCGCGTGCCCCGTCGATCTGACCATCGGGATAGTCGGCGTAGAGATCGTGGACGGTGACGGACCCGCGCCCCCGTGCCGCCTTGGCCCATGCTGCGTTGATCCGGCTGCGCTCCAAATCAGGATGCGCGATGATGACGAGTGTCTGAGCCATACAATCCTCCTGGCGTGTCTAAGCAGACTTTCCACCCCAAACGCGCCGTCTCAAGCCCAGCCTTGAGGAATTCCACTCTGTGAAACTGGTTCAGGTTTTCCATGCAGGCCGAGGAGGGTTGTGACACCTCAAGATGAGAGAGAAACTCACAGGAGATCAGCCCCATGTTTGACGACAGCGACCCGCGTAAGGCGCTCCTGACAGCATCCGCTTCGGGCACTGGCCGGTCGTGCGGCCCGTTTTCACCGCCCGAGATCGGCCATTTTACCCAAGAGCCGCCGGTCGAGACCGGCGAGGGATGGCGTGCGTGGATGCTCTGTGCCACCAATATGGTGCTGCGCGTGGTTGAGTTGGATGGCAGCGCCACGTTCGCACGCTATGCGCATGTGGATGAATACATGGTGTTCTCGCTTGAGCCATCGGTGCGGTTTACCATCACAACCGAGGCTGGCGATGTAGACGACCATGCTGGCAACCACCTGTTCATTGTTCCTCCGGGGACCAGCACGGTGAGGGTGCGTGGCAAAGGCACCGTCACGTTTCTCTATACCACGCGGGCGGCGGATTTGGTGGCACAGTGTCCAAATGCAAAAGCCTCTGCCGATGCCAACCCGGTCATCCCGCCGTTTCAGGCTTGGCCCGATCCGCCCCAAGGGTTCCGTCTGCGGGCCTATGATCTGGAGGTGCCGGATCAAGTCGGGCGCTTTGGCCGTATTTTCCGGTGCACGACGATGATGGTGAATATCCTGCCGCGTTTCATGGCACCGCGCGACACCTCAAAAATCTCGCCGCATCACCACGCGACGTTTGAGCAGATATCTTTGACGCTGGACGGTGATTTCGAACATTTCTTACGGTGGCCGTGGACGTCGAACCAAGCGCATTGGCTGGAGGATATGCGGATCATATGTAGCAGCCCGTCGGCCACTGTGTTGCCACCGCCCGCGATCCATACGACGCTCTGGGTTTCGGACGAGTCACAGATCGTTGATATTTTTTCACCCCCCGCATGGATTTCTCGCGGCGCGATGGTTGGGTGTTGAACGCGGCTGATTACCCGATGGCACAGACAGATATCGAATAAAGGATGTGTGAGGGAGGGCGTGTCAGGCTTTCGGCTTTGGACCGGCGTCGCCAATATCGCCAATGTCACCAAGCGCGGGCATACTGGCGATGACAATTTTTTCAAGCGCGATGTCCGGCAGGGTGGGCAGCGGGCGGTTTGAAAAATCATGCGCCTGCGCGGCACTCATCCCGAAGGCGAGTAGGATGTGTTCCGAAATCTGTTCGGCGTAGCTTGGTGGCGTGCAGCCCTGCGTGATCGACACCATCGCTGCCGCAACCGATCCCATAAGGATATCGCGCCCAATTTCTGCCGAGCTGATATTGAAAATCCCAGCGTCAAGACCACGTCGGATTGTCACCAAAGAGTTGTGCCAGACCGTATCCCCAAAGGTGTGCCCCGGTGCGCTGGAATGGATCATGGCCCAGCCCCATGCCGGGTTTCCTTCCGCAGCACGCAGGTAGTACCGGATGGCGACTGCGGTCTGTTCAGCGGGGCCATCAAGCCCTTCAAACATGAGATGAACCGCGCGGTCAAATTCGCCGGTCAGCTCTTCTTGGAGTTGGTATTTCAATTCCTGAAGATCGTCGAAGTGATTGTAAAAGGTGCCGCGTGCGATACCGGCGGTCTTACAGATGTCCTCAATGCGTGAGGTCAGTCCAGCCTCATGGCCAAAGCACTCAAAGGCCGCTGTCAGGATCGTGTTGCGCGACTTTGCACGCCGCGCAGCCCCAATTTCTGCACGCCGTTCATTGTTGATCGTACGGTAGCCCAGCTCCGTGAGGGTGTTCTCGCTGGTATTGGCCATGATCCTGTACCGTTTTTATTGGTCTTGTTCGATGCGCAGAGACGTTTGAGATCTGTTTGGATGTCAGTCCAACCCGGTCCTTTTTGTCGGTGCCAACTATGCTCTGACATATGGCTAAGGTCCAGTGCTCTCGGGTTCGAAAAGCGACTCATTCCAGTCTGTGCGATGGTTTTTCAGAAAGAGGGCATTTGAGGATCAATCGTAAATGTCGGAATTTTTGAGGCGGATTTATATGATCAACTATTTGATTTAATATAAAAATATACCTATTTTTAGTCGAGGGCCGCAGCGGCTTTCAAGACAGGGCTTGCGCTTTCCAATTCCATCAGGTGGAACTTAAAAAGTGACTATTTGTCATTTTGACATTTTGTCGTAGTCTGATTCATGCAGCTGGAGGGCTGTATGGAACACACCGGCTAGGGAGAGCCGTAGGGAGGAAATCGCGATGAACGCCGCACCTTTACCAAGCTGACCTTGTTGATGCCTCGTGACGGCTTTGCTCACGAGGGCCTCTGACATGGGTCGCCAGCTTGGCGCAGACCACACACATATTCCAGCCTGACCGACTTGCCTGCGCGTGACGTGGGGGAGGAAGGTTTGCCCGCCCAAAAGGCTCGGTCGCATCCGGCGGAGCCTTACGACACCCGGCAACGCAAAGCGCGTTTGCCGATCCAAACACTTTTGACTGATCACGAGAAGGACCATGATATGGGTATCAATCGCATCGACCACGCCGCGATCTATGTAGGCGACCTCGGTAAGGCGCTGAGCTGGTACGAGGACGTGCTGGACATGACCGTTCTGTCGCGTACCGACGACACGGTGCATCTGGCTTGCCGTGGCAAAGCGGCCGACCTGACACTGGTCAAGGGCACATGCTCTCTCGACAATTTCACCTTTGGCGTCGATGACGAACAGGACCTCGACCGGGTTGCCGCGACCCTGACGAAAGAAGGTGTTGCACATGAGCGTTTCGCCGGGGACAGCCGTCCGGGCGAGGGCGCTGCGTTGAAATTTCATCTGCCGTCGGGCCATGAATTGCGCCTTGCCACCGGTGGCGCCGAACGCCGTGCGGGGATTTCGGATTTCGACTCCAAGGGCTCCTTTGCGCCCTCCGACATGGACCACATCAACCTGCTGGGCGAGGTGGAGCCTCAGGTGATGCGCGATTTCTTGATGATGATTGGTTTCAAATCGTCTCTGAACATCTCGATCAACGGAGAGTTGGCAGGCATCTGGTTGCGTGGTTCCGAATATGACCACGACATCGCCTATATGAAGGCGGTGAACCCGGCGCACCGTTTGCACCACGTGGCCTTTGCCGTGGAAGACGGCAACCACTATTTCCGCCTGTCCGACCGCCTCTTGGAAACCGGACACCGCTGGGAATTCGGACCGGGCCGTCACAACGCGGGCTTGGGGTCTTCCACAGGCTTTGGCACCAACAATTACGCCTATGTCTTTGATCCCTTCGGCAATCGCAACGAGTTCTCTTCGGGGATGGAAAAATTCGCGGATGATGCCACGCCTTTGGACGTGAACATTGGGCCTGAGCGTCTGGCCGATGTGATGAATGGCTGGGGGTATGAGATGGCTGAAACCTTCATGACGGTCGGGTCGTAACCGCACCGTGACGCCTCTCCCAAGTGCGGGAGTGGCCAATTTGAAAGGGCATCCCATGATCATGACAGTTCAGCAGTTTCACGAGGTTCAGGACCTCATCTTACGGTTTTGGGCCTGTGTGGACGAGATCGCAGAGATCGAAGGGGCAGCGTTGTTCACGGCGAAGGGGGCGCTGGTGATCGAAACATTCCGGGCCGAAGGGCAGGAGGCACTGACACGCTATTTCACGGCGCGCCGCACGTTGTCTGTCGAACGGCAGCGCAGCACGCGACATCTCTGTACCAACCTGCGCCAACTGCCCAGAGCCGGGGTGCGCGAAGGCGGGGTGCGGATGGTCGCGACGATCACCGTGTTTTCCGGCACAGGCCCACGCCCCATCGCGTTGGGCGCGCCGTCCTCGCTTGCGGATTTCACCTTTGACTGTGTCGAGACGGGGCAGGGTTGGAAATTCACCTGCGTCTCCGGCGCGCTGATTTTTGCCGGAGCCGACACGCCCGATCTCCAAAAGGCCGCGGCCGCCGCGCAAGGAGAGAGCACATGAAAAAAGTCGCTCTGATCCACGGCTGGGGCGGGTCCTACAGTGCCACATGGCAGGCGGATGGGTGGGACGCGGCGCTCCGCGCCAAAGGGTTCACGCCTGTGGGGGTGGACATCGCGGGGCACGGGGCCGCTGGGGGATCGCACCTATCTGCGGACTATGCCGACCTGGCCAGTGATCTCGCCTTGAAACTGCCAAGCGATCTTTATGGTGCCATCGGATTTTCGCTGGGTACGAAACTGTTGCTTGAACTTGAGGCCCGCAACCCCGGCGCCAACGGGCGGCTGGTCTTGGGCGGCATCGGGGATAATCTTTTTGCCCCGGAGCAGGTGGGGCCGACCCTTGTCGCCGCCCTGCGTGGCGACCTGACGGAGCATCCGCCACAGGTCGCGGCTCTACTGGCCTATGCGGGCAAAAGCGGCTCTGACCCCGCCTGTTTGGCCGCTGTTCTGGAACGGCCCGCCAACCCTGTGCTCACTGAGGCGCGGTTGGCCACGGCACAGGCCCCGATCCTGATTTTCAACAGCACGGAGGATGCCGTGGCCCAGCCCGATGCCCGCCTTCGCGCTGCATTGCCCGCCGCAGAGCATCAATTGATCGACGGGACAGGCCATGTCGGCCTGACCTCTGACGCACGGTTTCGGGACGCAGCCATCGCGTTTCTGAACCAGACCTGACGCCAAAAGGCGCAGCCAATACCCAAGGGAGGACACCCATGTTTGACGATACAACCCAGATCATAGACCGCGTTCGCGCCATCTTGCCACAGATCGCCGCCAATGCCCAAAAAGCCGAGGATGACCGCATGGTCCCGGCCGAAAACATCGCCTTGCTCAAGGGCACCGGCTTGCACCGTGCCTTTCAACCCAAGGCCTACGGCGGGTTGGAGATGCCGCTGCCAGAGTTCGAAAATGCCATTGCGTTGATCGCCACGGCATGCGGGTCGACGGCATGGGCCTTTTCGCTTTTGGCCGAGCACAACCATCAGATTGCGCTCTATTCCAAGCAGCTTCAGGACGAGATTTGGGGCGATGACCCCGACACGGTCGCGTCCTCCTCCATCGCCCCCTATGGCAAGACCACCGAGACCGAGGGCGGTGTGCGCTTTTCCGGGGAATTCGGCTGGTCCTCGGGTTGTGATCACGCGCAGTGGGCGATCCTTGGCTGTCTTCGTGACGACGCGGAGTTGGGCAAAGTTTATAGCTTTGCGATCCTGCCGCGCTCGGATTACGAAATCCGCGACAATTGGTACGCCAAAGGCATGCGCGGTTCTGGCTCCAAAACCATTGTGGTCAAGGACGTATTTGTGCCCGAGCATCGCATCGAAAGCGTCCCGGCGCTGATGTCGTTGACTTCGGCGGGTGGCGCGCTCTACCCCGACAGCAAGACCTACCATGTGCCGTTCATCTACGTGTTCGCCAGCTGTTTCTCGGCAGTCAGCCTCGGCATCGCAGAGCGTATGCTCGCGCTTTACACCGAACGCACCCAAGGCCGCGTGCGTGCCTATACCGGGGCCAAAGTGGGCCAAAGCGTCCCGGCCTGTATGCGGCTGGCCGAAAGCACACATCAGGTGGCAGCGGGCCGGGCTTTTCTGGAAAAAACATGGGACGACATGCGTAGCCATGCCGAAAGCCGGGTGTTCCCGGATCCACAAAAAATGGCCTTTTGGCGCACCAATCAGGCCTATGCGGTCAAAATGTTCGTCGCCGCCGTGGATCGGTTGTTCGAGGCGTCAGGGGGGTCGGCATGGTTTGATGAGGCCGAGGCGCAGCGGCTGTTCCGCGACAGTCATATGACCGCAGCCCATGCCTACACAGACTACGACATCTGTGCGCAAATCCTCGGGCGGGCCTTGATGGGGCTGGACCCGGACCCCTCCCTGTTCTGAGGCGGACGGCCCACTTCGTCCTCTCGCAGTGGGCCACAGCCCCCCAATTCACTCTGATACACCAAACTGTCCAACAGCAGAGGTTCCTCATGGTACCCCAAGGTTTCCCCGTCGCGGAGGGGTTTGATCCGCGTGCCTTTCGCGCTGCGCTCGGCTGCTTTGCCACTGGCGTCACCGTCATCACCGCACAGGCCAATGACTGTCGTGTCGGCGTGACCGCCAACAGCTTCAATTCGCTTTCCATGGATCCGCCCCTGATCCTGTGGAGTTTGGCCAAATCCTCGTCGAGCTATGCGACCTTCGAGGCGGCCAGCCACTTTGCGGTCAACATTCTGGCCCATGACCAGATCGCGGTGTCCAACCAATTCGCACGCCCCAGCGACGACAAATTCGCAGGCCTTGAGGTGGAGGAGGGCATGGGCAGGTGCCTGTTGTTGCCCGACACCAGCGCTACGATTCAATGCGCGCAAGAGAGCATCGTCGACGGTGGGGATCATTGGATTTTGATCGGGCGCGTCACCGCGTTTGAAACCTCCGAGCATCCGCCGCTTTTGTATCACCGCGGGGCCTATTCCCTGGCTCGCCCGCATCCACAGGTCGCGGCCAAATGACCTGTTCCGCGTCTATGCCATCACCGCAAAACCAAAGAGGGACTATCCGTATGAAGATCAACCTTAGCCTTGCTGCCGGAGCCACAGCACTCGGTCTGGCGGCCACGCCAGTCTGGGCCATCGACGTTGGACCCGCCGATTACACGATTGTTCCAAGCGGAACCACGGTTGGAATGGTGTATTACCAGCACCTCAGCTCAGAGACCTTCCGGCTTGGGGACACCGAGGTGCCCGGTTCAGAATTTGACGCCAATGTCGCCATTTTGCGGGGGCTGCAGTACAGCGAGATTGCCGGGCTTCCCGCCGTCTGGCATCTGGTGATGCCCTTTGCCGACATCTCAACCGCAGATCTTGGTGGGCTGTCACAGGCCACCAGCAGCGGTCTTGGCGACACGACAGTCGGCCTGACGCTCTGGCCGGTGCAGCCGTCGAACCCCGACACGGGAACGACCTTTGGGGTGTCGCTTTTTGCCACCGCGCCGACCGGCAGCTACGACCCAAGCCGGCTCGGCATTGGGGAAGGCACCTGGACACTCACCCCGCAGGTTGGGATCATTCAGGGGCTTGGCAATGGCTTTTTCTTTGATGGCGCGTTGGATGTGGCCTTTCAGGCCGATCACACCGAGGCAGGCGTCGACTATGGACGCACACCGTCGTGGCAGGGACAAGCCATGCTGCGCAAACAATGGGGTCCGTCCTCAATCACCATTGGCTATTCTGGACAGCGTGGCGGCGCGCAGGAGGTGAACGGGGTTGAGACCGGGGTAAAGACCCACCGCGATCAAATCCGCCTCTATGGAACGCATTGGCTCAACCAGACAACGCAGCTTCAGGGCATGTATGCCAAGGACATCGACGTCGAAGGGGGCTTTGAATACGATAGCGTTGTGCAGCTGCGGATCGTTAAAGTTTTCTAATCTCGCACTGGCCCGAGCGATGACGTTCGGGTCAGACCAACGAAAGGACTGAACGTGCCCAAGACCATCATTTCCTGCGCCATAACCGGGTCGATCCATACCCCGTCCATGTCGCCCTATTTGCCCGTCACTGCCGACCAAATCGCGGAGTCGGCCATCGGTGCGGCTCAGGCTGGTGCGGCTGTTTTGCATCTGCACGCGCGTCATCCCGAAACCGGTGCACCCAGTCAGAACCCGGACCATTACGCCGCCTTTCTGCCGCGGATCAAAGCGGCCACCAATGCCATCGTGAACATCACCACGGGGGGCGGTTTGGGGATGTCGATGGACGAACGTATCGCCCCCGCATTACAGGCTGCCCCTGAATTGGCCTCGCTGAATATGGGGTCGTTCAACTTTAATATTTCTGCCGCTGAAAAGGCGCTGAAGGATCCGCAGCCTTGGGAAGTCGACTATCTGCGTGGCACGCGGGATCTGATCATGTCGAACACCTTTACCCAGATCGAGCAGGTGCTCAAACGCCTGTCGGATGCGGGCACGCGATTTGAATTTGAATGTTATGACACGGGTCATCTTTATAATCTGGCGCATTTTGCCGATGCCGGACTGGTGAAGCCGCCGTTCTTTGTTCAGAGCATCTTTGGGATCACCGGCGCGCAGGGCACCGACCCCGAGAACCTGATGCATATGAAGGCCACGGCTGACCGTCTGTTTGGCAAAGACTATGTGTTGTCCGTGTTGGGTGCGGGCCGGGCGCAGTTTCCGCTGGTGACCATGGGGGCTATTCTCGGCGGTCATGTGCGGGTCGGGCTTGAGGACAATCTTTATATTGCCAAGGGACAATTGGCGGACAGCAACGCGCAAATGGTGGCCAAGGTGCGACGCATTCTTGAAGAGTTGGGTCATGACATTGCCACCCCCGACGAGGCCCGCGCGATTTTGGGCACCAAGGGTGCAGATCAGGTGGCGTTTTGATGCGGACCGGTTTTCGCTCCCGTCTGAACGCCAAAGAGTCGATGCTGGGGAGTTTTCTCAAAATCCCTTCGACCCAACCGGCCGAAATCCTCGGCCATCTTGGGTTCGATTTTGTGGTGATCGACGAAGAGCACGCACCGCTGAACCCGGAAACCACCGACGCCATTCTTTTGGCTTGTCGCGCTCATGGCATGGCGGGGTTGGTGCGGGTGCGTGCGCCCAAAGACATCCTACGGGTTCTGGACAGCGGGGCGGACGGGATTTTGGTGCCCCATGTCAGCAGCGCGTCGGTGGCCCGCGATGTGGTGGCTCAGGCGCGTTATGCCGGCGTGCGTGGGTTTTCGCCCACAACGCGCGCGGGCGATTTCGGTGCGGTCGATATGGCCACGCATCTGCAAACCCAAGACGCGCGCTGCGCCGTGATCGCCATGATCGAAGATGCCAACGCCATAGGCGCGATTGACGAAATCGTGCAGGTCGAGGGACTGGATGCTCTGTTCATCGGACGGGCGGATTTGGCTGTGTCGATGGGGGCGAGCGCACAGGATGGCGGGTTGGATGTGGCAGTGAACCGGGTGTTTGAGGCCGCGCGTGCCAAAGGGCTTGCGCTCATACTGCTTGCAGCAAACGCCACGGAAATCGCAACGCTGCGTGACTTAGGGGCGACCGCGTTTCTGATGGGGTCAGATCAAGGGTTCCTGCGGGCTGGTGCCAAACACGCGCGTGACAGTCTTTTCTAAGACGAACGGCTGTGAGGGATGACAGCGCGCGCTGCACGGGGCGCTGTGTCCGTTGATGTGATGATCACCTTTTCGCAGGATGACCTATGGTGGGATTGAATCGTTGTCCTATGAGGCTCTTGGGGGCGTATCGGGTTTGAAACACGGTTTTGATGGGGCGCGCGGTGTAGAGTGCCATGGTATAGAGTGCCAGGGTTCGGGCGATGAGGATCGACAGCCTATGTCGAACCTCGCATAGAATTTGTTGAGCCGCGCATAAGATCACGGATCACCGAGAAACCGACGGATTGCGGTGACCATCGCACCATGAGCGGCCAGTCGTGACGCCTGAGATTGCCCACACAGCATTTCATCACCCCCATCTTCGCGAAGGATTTCAGGCCCCGCCTCTGTGCAGACTGCGAAGGCATCAGAGAGTGTGACATTTAAGGCCAAAGTGTCGGGGCTCGCATCTGTCGGCAACGCAGCATCGCCACTCAGGGCGATCAAAAGAACCGGGACGTTTCTCGTTGAAGTCTCAGGGTCGAAGGCCGCCAGATACTCGGGAGCGATCGCTATGGCCGAAGTGATCCGGCTGTCACGCAAGGGCTGCTGCTATGGGGTCAAATCAACCGTTGCAAGATCAACGTCCTGGGCCGCATACCAAGCACAGTCCGGGTGCCGTAAAGCACCATGTCGCATCAACGCCGAGGCGACGGCCACCCTGGGGATGGCCGTCGCGCTGTCATCCGAGCTGCGTTGCTGTGCCGCGCAGATGTTCCGTCCAAGTTGGTCAGGCGAAGGCAAGCCCTTCACGCCGGGTTTTGAATTCGACCATGTGTTGATCCAGCATGTTGCGGGCGGGTTCGGACACTTCGGCAAGAGGCATCCGCACGGCGGTGCCATTTAACCCCCGGCTGGACATGATATATTTGACCGGGGCGGGGCTGTTTTCGATGAACATCGCATCGGCAATGTCACGCAAGGCTTCATGGATGTCCAAGGCCCGCGTCCGATCTCCGGCGTTCCAGGCATTGTACAGCGCGACGCAGATTTCCGGGTCATAATTTGAGAACACAGAGGTTAGCCCACATGCGCCGAGTGCGTAGAACGCCAGCGCCAGACCGTCATCGCCACAATGCACCGCAAGACCCGGGGCGGCGGTGCGCAGATCGGTGACGCGGGCGGGGTCGCCGCCGGCTTCTTTGATCGCAACAACATTGAGGTGGCGCTGGGCCAAGGTGCCTGCCGTTGCCGGAGCAATCTCGACCCCGGCACGACCGGGTACGGAGTACAGGACCACATCGGCCGTGGTTGCATCTGCGACGGCGGAGAAATGATTGATCAAGCCCTGCTGAGATGGCTTGTTGTAATAGGGGGTGACGAGCAAAACCCCATCGACACCAAGGTCTGTCGCACGGCGCGTCGCGGCCACAGTTTTTTCTGTCGAATTGGACCCTGTGCCTGCGAGAATATAGGCCTTGCCCTTCGCGCGTTCGACGGTGTGGGCGATGACCGCTTCGGCTTCGGCGCTGCTCAGTGTGGCGGCCTCGCCGGTGGTGCCGACGGGCACAAGACCCGTGATGCCTGCGGCCAATTGGCGGTCAATGAGGGCATCGAACGCGTTCCAGTCGATTTCGCCGGAAGCGGTGAACGGGGTGATGAGGGCGGTAAAAACGCCATCGAAACGGGACAGGTCGGACATGGGATTTCTCCGTTAATGATCAAGCATATCTTTGGGGGTGTAGAGCCCATCGGCGTGTCCGATGAGCCAGAGCGCGGCCTCAAGTGCCCCTGCGGCATAGGCCGCACGGGTGGTGACCGAGAGGTCAAGGCGAAGCTGCGCGACGTTGTAATTGAACGAAACCGTGGTGATCCCAGCCGTGTCGCCAATCCGTTGAATATCAAGGTCGACATCGTGCCCGGTGACGGCACTCAACTCGCGGGCAAGACGTTGGGTCGTGCCCGAGGGGGTGGGCTTTTTGGCGGCTTTATAGACCTCGGCCACCGTAATGGCCGCGTCTGGCACAGCTTTGGCCAATGTGAGTGCGGTGGCCACGAAAGCCTCAAACCCTTTGGTGAAATTCGCGCCGATCAGGATCGGTCGCTGCGCGGCTTGTGCGTTAAGCCGCGCCGTTTGGTCCTGTGAAAACCCGGTGGTGCCAATCACCAGAGGAAGGGGATTGCCCTCAAGCCGATCAAGCAAAGCCATCACCGCCGCGGGGGTCGAGAAGTCAATGAGAACGTCGGCGTCCTTTAATGTGGCCTCAGACAGAGGAACTGTATCCTCCTGCTGCGTGCCGCTGATGGCCTCGACAAGTGCCAACTCCGGGGCCTGTTCAATCAGGGCGCGCAGCTCCTGTCCGACTTTGCCCGTCGCTCCGAGTATGGAAATGCGTGTCATCATTGGCCTCAATCAATCACGACTTTTGTTTCGCTCATTTCGCGCAACGCGATCCGCACGCCTTCGCGGCCAAGGCCGGATTTGCGCACGCCACCAAAGGGCACATGCTCGACGCGGAAATCAGGGCCTTCGTTGATCATCACGCCGCCGACCTTGAGCTGACGAGAGGCCAGTTTGATCGCGGTGTGATCGTTGGTGTAAATCCCGGCCTGAAGTCCGAAACCAGCGGCATTCACTTCGCGGATCGCGTCGGCAAGATCGGTGAAGCCACGCATCGAAATCACCGGGCCGAAGGTCTCTTCCTGCATCAGTTTCGATTTGGGGTCGATGCCCGTCATCACCACCGGGTCAAAATGGGTATGTTGGCGCCGACCGCCCGTGAGCACATGAGCGCCGCCTTCGACGGCTGCTTTGATACGGTCCTCAATCTCGATGGCGGAGGCAGCATCAATCACAGGGCCCATAACTGTTGCGGGGTCGGCGGGGTCGCCAAAGCCGACTTTGGCCACTTCAGCCAGCAGGCACTCGGTGAATTCGGCCTCAATCGCGTCATGCACATAGAGCTTTTTCACCGCGGCGCAGCTTTGCCCGGCAATCTCATAGCGCTGGGCCACGGCGGTTTTGGCAGCGGCTTCCAGATCGGCGTCGGGCAGGACGAAAAGCGGATCGTTGCCGCCAAGCTCCATCAAGCACCGCACCAGACCCGACGCGTTTTTGAGAGCCAGACCGGCAGAGGGACCGCCGGTGAAGCTCAGAAGATCAATCGGCGACTGCGCCAGTGCGATTGCGGCTTGCGCGTCACCCTGCACAATCTGGATAAGCCCCTCGGGGGCTCCGGCCTTTTGGCACAGATCAATCAGCATTTGCGCGGCCAGCGGTGCTTTGGGCGAGGGCTTTGCAACAATGGCGTTGCCTGCGGCAAGTGCCGGACCGAGCTTGTGGCATAAGAGGTTGACCGGATAGTTGAACGGGGTGATCGCACCGACGACACCCACCGGCTCATATGAAATCACCGCCTGACGATCCGGGCCGCCTGCAACGATACCAGTGTGCAAAACGTCGCCGTCAAGAAAGGTTGCGGCATCGCCCGACAGGCGCAGGGTGTTTTGGGCGCGACGGATCTCATTGCGGGCTTCGGTGATCGTCTTGCCCATCTCTTGGGAGACGGTCTGGGCCAGGGTCTCGGCGTGTTGCCCCATCAGATCAGCGATTGTGTTCAACAAACTGCGACGCTCATGCGGGGTGGAAAATCGAAACTCTTCGGCGGCCCGCGCAGCGCGGATCACCACCGCCTGAATCTCTTCGGGGCTATGGGCGCGGATCTTGCCGACGAGCGTGTTGTCATAGGGATTGCGCACGTCGATTTCACGAAGGGCAGAGGAGGGGGTGCGGTGAACGTTCATCATTGTATCTCCAGGGAAAAATCAGTTTGCAGCTTCGTCGGTGGCTGCGAGGATGTCGCGAATTCGGACGGGTTTGAGGGGCCAACGGGCCCCGCGTAAATCTGCGAAATTTGCGGTGTGTGGGGAGAGTTCTGCGACCCAGTCGAGGCATTGTCGCCCCTGACAAGGCCCCATGCCGACCCGTTCCCCAAGGCGCAGGCTGCGCCCCGTGGCCGGGCCGTGTTCGCAGGCGTGCAACACTGCGTGCCGTAGATCGCCCAAGGTGCGGTTTTCACAGCGACACATCACGGTGTCGTCAGGCAGATCACGCAGTCCGGTGGTTTCGGGAAGCTGCGGCGCACGTTGAAAAAGCCGCGCAAGGCTGATTTGAGCCTGTGCATATTGTGGCGACAGCGTGGAGGTGGTGTGGCTATCGTGCAAGGCGGCAAGCACCTGTTGCGCCGCAAGCCGACCGCTGTCTTCGGCGGCATGACGGCCCAGAATCTGTGCACAATCGCCTGCGCGCACAACCGGGAGGCCCGGTGGGGGGGCCGTCAGCCCGTAGTCATTGGAGGCCAGACCGTCATGCAGGGCGATATGATCGGCCCGGATCGTGGCCCATCGGCCTGTTCGGCTGGTTTGGGCCAAAAGATGATCGCCTTCACGGCTGATCCGGGTCAGATCGGTGCCGGTCAGGATTGGAACGCCCGCAGCGATCAGACGTGTCATATACCCGGCGGCCTCGATCAGCACCACGCGAGGGAGCGTGCGGGCCTGAAACGCATTGTGGAAGGGCCGCCCCGTTTCGAGAATCGCGACCGGTGGCCGTCCTGCACGCGTCAATTGCGCTCCGATGGCATAGAGCAAAGCGCCGCTTCCGGCGATGATCACCCGGTTCGGTGGCAGGTTTCCGGCGGTTTTCAAAGCGATCTGCAACGCCCCCGCGGTGCTGACACCCGAAAGGGTCCAGCCCGGACGCGGACGCACACGTTCACGCGCGCCAGTGGCAAGAATGACGGCGCGCGGTTTGAAAATCAGCCCGGCTTTGCCGGTCAAAAGCGCGGTGCCCTGCGGATCGAGTCCGGTGAAACTGGTGCCACAGCGCAGGTCGATCTGTGGACGCAAGCGGTCAAAATCGGCTTTCAGTCTGAGGGCCTCTTTGGCATGGGCGACGTTTCCATGCGCGCTGCGGCGTAGCGTGGCATAGACGGCTCCGCCTATGCCCGGCGCGTGATCGACAAGCACAGGATGGTCCCCGGCTTGGGCGAGAGTGATCGCGGCGCGCACCCCGGCAGGGCCTGCGCCGACAACAAGAATACGGCGATCAGTCATGAGGGGCCTCCCGCACGGGGGACACGGCAAGGTCAGGTTCACAGAGCGTCAGGCAGGCTTCGGCGACACCCTGACCTTTGATCGCAACAAGGCAATTCTGACATTGGCCGATGCCGCAAAACAGAGCCGCATCCAGGCCGGTCAGACGCGTGCCATATTGGTCAATGCCTGCACGGGTCAAAGCCATGGCAACAGTGTCACCCAGCGTGAAGGCGAGGGGATGGCCTCGCCACAGAATGGTCTGGGTCGTCATGCCGGGATCTCCTCTTTGACGAGAAAGCGCGTGAGGGAGAGCGGTGCCAGCGTCGGACACATCCGCCCTCCGGTCACCTCTGTGGTGATTTCGCGACCGATCAGCGCGGACAGGCAAATCCCGTCCCCTTCAAAGCCGGTGGCACAGATCACATTTGGATGGTTTGGCAGGCGGCCGACGATGGGGGTGCCATCTGAGGTGGCCGTGCGCACACCCGCGAAGACCCGCACAACGCGTCGGTCTGCAATGGCAGGGAGGCACTCCGTCGCACTGTGCAGTAGGCGCCGCACGGTTGCGATGTCCGTGTGAGATTCAGTGCCATTGTTCTCGCGGCTGGAGCCGATCAAAATCTGTCCCGTCGCCAAAGGATCAATCACAACCGGGATTCCGGCAGTCCCATGTCCGCCGGGTTTTTTGTCAAGAAGATAGGCGGCAGAGGTCAACAGACCGGGGAGGGCTGTTTCGCCCGCTGTGCCGCGATCCGTGACGATCAGTTGCCCAGAGCGCGCAATCAGCGGCAGGTCGGGAAACAGGGCGCGCGTGCCCAGCCCGGTTGCGATCACGAGGTGGTCACACAGGAAACGGCCTGCGGTACTCTGGACTGTCACGCCATCGTTGGTCGTTTCAAAACCTTCGACTTGGCAGGGCCAGTAGCGATCGCAGCCAGAGGCTTGCAGATAGCGGAAGGTGGCGAGATAGCCCAGCATATGGCCCTCTCCCTGAAGCTCCATAACCCGTTCGACAGCGGGGCCAAGGCCCGTGATGCGAGAGGTGCGCGCCGGGCTGTCTTGGCGGATATGGACGGGCAGGCCCTGTGCGTCGAGCATCTGCGAGAGCGTGTCGAGCGCGGCCATTTCGGGCTTTGATCGCGCAAAAAGAAAACTCGCGCGGGGATGAAAGACGCCGTGCAGCACCGCGTTTTGATGCGCCAGTTCATGAGTATACGTGAGCGACTCTCCGGCCAAGTCGGCCATCACCCCCGGACGTTTCGTTGCCACGGACACGGCCCCGTCGGAGGCCCCGGAGGAGGCGGCCGCAGGGCCACGGCTGTCGAGCACAGCAACCTTTAGTCCGCGTTGTGCAGCATGCCATGCCACCGAGGCCCCGATGATGCCTGCGCCGACGATGACAAGATCGTATTTTTGAATGGGCTGCACTGGGATCGCTCCGTTGTCGTTCCCTGCGACATTCGGCAATCCATGACCTGAAGGCGATGTAAATTTATGCAGCCAAGATACAAAAAATATTGGAATTAAGGCGATTAGGATGATCGAAGTTTCTTAAGTTACAATAAAATTTGTAACTTTGATGTTTCATCTTGTATTGAGTGAAAAGGGATTAACGGGTGACTTGGAGGCGGAGGGCTGTAGATGTCCTTGGCAATGAATTCAGGCGGGGGTACGTCCGCCAATCCCAACATGGAGACGAGAATGAAGCTCAGAACCCTTATACGTGGTGCTCTTGCCACGCTGGCCACGGCGGCGACTGTCGCCTCTGCTCAGGCTCAGGACAGCAAGATTGATGAAATTCGTGAACGTGGCACGCTGCGTATGGCGGGCATCCTTGCTGAGGAGCCTTATTTCGCCAAAGATCCACGCACGGGCGAATGGCATGGTTTTGCTGTTTCGATGGCGCGCGACATTGCGGAAACGCTTGGTGTTGAACTTGAGGTGATCGAAAGCAGTTGGGGCAATTCGGTCCTCGATGTGCAATCGGGCAAGGTGGATATCGCGCTGGCGCTGACCGCGATGCCGAAGCGCGCGATGTCGATCGATTTCTCGGCGCCGACATATTACAACAGCTTTGTCATCGTGTCGCCGAACGCGGCGTTGGCGAACAAAAGCTGGAGCGAGTTGAACGATCCGCAATACACTTTTGCGGTGGATCTTGGGTCAGCGCAGGACAATATCACCCGTCAATTCCTGCCGAATGCGGATATATTGCGGTTCAAATCGCGCGATGAAGCGGTGATTGCGGTGGCCACTGGCAAAGCAGACGCTTTGGTGAACACGGTTTTGAACGGCATGGTCATGTCGAAGCGAAACGATGCGATTGGCAAGGTCTATGTCCCCACTCCGACGCTTGCCTCCCCCTCTGTTATCGGTCTGAATTACGATACGGACGACGTGTGGAAATCCTTCATTTCGGCTTGGGCGGATTACAATCGCCGCATCGGCAACAACCAGACTTGGATTGTTGAGAGCCTCGCACCTTTCGGAGTGTCCTTGGGCGATCTCCCCGCTGGCTTCAATCTGGGCAACTGATCCGCTTTCCCCTTTCCCCTGCCGGTGCGCTCATTGGGGCGCACCGGCTCATACTCAAAGAGGCCCTTCATGTACCATTGGGACTTTTACACGGTTTTTCAGTCCTTCGATTTGATGTGGGACGGTCTGGTTACGACCTTTCTCTATACGATCGCCTCCATCAGCATGGGTGTGATCGTTGGTCTTGCAACGGCGTTTGCACGGCTGTCGAAATGGCGGCTCCTGCGCATCGTTGCACGCAGCTACCAAGAGGTTTTCCGCTGTACGCCGCTTCTCGTACAGATCATGTGGGCCTATTACGCTTTGCCGATGATCCTTGGGATTTCGATCCCGAACTGGGCGGCGGGTTTGACGATGCTGTCGCTTTACGTCGGCTCTTTCTACGCCGAGATTTTCCGTGGCGGCATCAATGCGATCGACAAAGGTCAAAGCGAGGCGGCGCTTTCTGTTGGCATGTCGCAGGCTCAGGCCCTGCGCCACATCATCATGCCGCAGGCGATCAAAAAGATGCTTCCGGCCTTCATCAACCAGTCCGTCATCCAGGTGAAAAACACGTCGCTGTTATACGCGATCTCCATCGCTGAGCTCACCTATATGACCTATATCGTCAACAGCGAAACCTACAGGCCGCTGGAAAGCTATACGCTTGCCGCCGTGATGTATTTCGCCATGCTTTTCCCGCTGACCCAGTTCGCCGATTACTTTGAGCGCCGTATGCGCCGGAGCGACTGATATGCCCAAGGATTCTGACATGACTTCCGCACCTATCCTGTCCATCCAAGATCTCACGAAAAACTATGGCGAGTTGGAGGTGCTCAAGGGCATCACTCTCGACGTCATGCCCGGTGAAGTGATTGCGATCATTGGCCCCTCTGGTTCTGGGAAATCCACCTTCATCCGCTGTCTCAACATGATGGAGGTGCTCAGCTCCGGGTCCTTCCGGTTCCGAGGGGAACATGTTTCGCCGGATTTCAAAGATAAACCGGGCGCTTTGGGCGCGGGGACGTTGCGGCGCAAGGTCGGCATGTGCTTTCAGCATTTCAACCTTTTCCCGCATCTCAAAGTGCTCGACAACGTCACCAAGGGACCGATCGTGGTTCTGAACGAAGACCGCGCGAGCGCTGAAGCGCATGCCATGGAATTGCTTGCCAAGGTGGGGCTTGCCGATAAGGCGCAATGCTATCCAAGCCAACTGTCCGGCGGTCAGAAACAGCGCGTCGCGATTGCCCGCTCTCTGGCCATGCGCCCGGATGTCATGTTGTTCGACGAGGTGACCAGTGCGCTTGATCCGGAACTGGTTGGCGAGGTTCTCGAAGTGCTGCGCGAACTGGCGGAAGGGGGCATGACGATGGTGCTCGTTACCCATGAAATGGCCTTTGCCGTCGAGGTGGCTGACCGTGTGATTTTCATTGATCAAGGCGTCATCGCGGAACAGGGCACGCCAGAGCAAGTGATGCGGGCGCCGGGGTCCGAGCGTTTGCAACTGTTTCTCAAAAGATTTCATGCGTGAGGCAGGGCAAGATGCGTGGCGACACACATAAAATCCTGATCGTCGGCGGTGGGCGCACGGGGGGCTGCATTGCGCGATTGCTACAGGCTCATCCGGGCTTCTCGCCCTTCGTTTTGGACATCGACTATGACTGTGTGCGCGCGCTCAAAGCCAAAGGCATTTCTGCGGATCATATGAGCGGGGCGGAGGCGGACCGTCTTGCCCGTCATCTGCAAGGCGCTGCGGCCGTGATCTGTGCGGCCCCGCCTTCGGTTGCGCCCATCGTTGCCCGTGGCGCGGCCCAAGAAGGGTGTGCCTATCTCGACCTGTGCGAAGATCCCAAAGCCCTGTCAGAGGTCGCCCGGATTGCGCAAGACGCGCAAAGCCCCTTTGTCAGCGGGTGCGGTTTGGCACCAGGGTTGATTTCTCTGATGGTCGAAGACCTCGCCTTGCGCAGCCCAAAAGAGGCGGAGATCACGGCATATGTCGGGGTGTTGCCCGCCCAAAAGCGCAACCGTCTGGGCTATGGCGATATGTGGGATATTCAGGCGCTTTTGTCCGAATACACCAATCCCTGTGTTGGATTGTCTGATGGGGCTTTGGTGACGGTGCCTCCGCTCACGGGGTATGAAACCTTGACCGTTGCGGGCGAAAACTTTGAGGCTTTCACGACCTCAGGCGCGTTGGATGCGCTTGTACCGGGATATGCAGGGCGACTAAAAGGGTTGAGTTTCAAGACGTTGCGCTATCCGGGGCACCTCGACTACATTTCCTTCCTGCTCGACGATCTTGGTCTGTCCAAGCGCCTCTACATGTTGCGCAACCTGCTTTTGACAGGGCTGGAACGGGTCGAGGCGGATAAGGTGATTGTTCATCTCGTCTGCCGACATCAGGACGGCGAGAAAACGCTCACCAAGGTGTTTGATGGAGGAGACAGTCAGGGGAACTCGTCGCTTTCGGCGCTCGCACATATCTCGGCCAGTCATGCCTGTGCGGTGTTGGATCTTTTGACGAGGGGGGCGGTCCAGCAAACAGGACTGTTGCATCCAAAGGACATGTCCTTTGATCTCATGGCGAAGAGCACCTTTGCCAAATCTCTTGTGGGAGGCCTTGTCTGCCTATGAGGAAAACATTGTTTTATGACGGAGCCATATGACCCTTAAATCCCCCACACCGCATACGCCAAAGATCGACATTTCTTTGCTGCAAACCTTTCACCTCGTTGCAAAGACCGGGTCTTTTTCGGCTGCGGCGCGGGAGTTGAATATCTCCTATCAATCGGCGGCAAACCATGTGCGGCGTCTGGAACAGCTCTATGGCACGCAGCTCGTCAAGGCGGAGAAAGGGTCACGCGAAATCACCCTGACGGCACCGGGGCGGGCTTTTCATGCCTCTTTGGGGCCTGAACTCGACACGATTTTGGCGCGGATCTCGCTTTTGATGCGGGATGTGCATTCGGTGATGCGCTTTGGTGTGCCTCAGGCCTTGTTTCACCATTTTTTCCCCGAGATTGTGCGTCAGGTGCGCGAAAGCCATCCAGACACGGAGTTGAATTTCTTTGAACGCGACACCGTTCTGGCCTCGATGATGGTGAATGGCGAATTGGATGCCTGTGTCTGCGAGCGCTTTTTTGGCGACCCGAGTATTTCTCAAGTGCTGTTGGGGGAATATCGGCTGGCGCTTGTTTACCCGCAACAATGGGGGGTGACGTTGTCCAGCCCCGAGGACATCGCCGCCTTCAACCAGCGTGATTTTATCACTTATGAGCCGGGACAAACCGTCCGGTCTCGTGGCATCGACTTTCTGTCCAATTATCTTGGCGGCCCGCCCGCCAATTTGACGACCGTTTCAGGGTCCACGTCGGTTATGGAGCTTGTTCAGGCCGGGTTGGGCTATGCCATCGTGGCCGAATGGGTGGCCTCTGCCGCAGAGGATAAGGTGAAATGGATGCCGCTGGACGACATGCAAACGGTCAAAGTGTATTTCGCCAGCCCTGCCTTCTTATCACAAGAGCCTGTTTTGGTTCACACGCGTGAAATTTGCCGGAATGTGATGGGATTTAAATCCTGATTTTTAGACGTGATCGGAGTTTGGTGCGAGTGCGGCACATGCGGGCAAGCGATGTTGTTTTGGACGCTCCTCACGCCTCAGATTGGGCGGCGATGGTCCCAACCGCATTGCGGGCCACATCACCACGGCATGGCTTCAAACGCCTGCGATAGCCTATGCGTGCAATATATTTCATGCGGTAGGACTTATTGACAGGCGACCGTCGGCACGCCCATGCTGACGGCACGAAAAATCGGACAGCCGCCCCGGAGGAGTCAGAGGGAAGGGTCCGAAAGGGAGGACTACCAGATGAAAGCGACGTTTTATGCGGCGGCAGCCGCCTCTTTTCTTGTGTCCGGTTTCGCCGGAATGGCCAGTGCTGAGGGCGTAGATGAGCCTTGGGCCGAAAGCCCGTTCCGCTGTGAGCCGGGCGAAACTTACGTGATGAATGTGATGGTTTCCGGCGTAGAATACTGGTTCCCAGTCTACGAAATGTTCAAACAGGCCGCCCATCAATTCGGGTGCGAAGCGGATTACACCGGCACGCCAGAATATGACATCAGCAAGCAAATCGCGAGCTTTCAGCAGGCGCTGACCAAACAGCCTGCGGGCATTCTGTTGCACCCGATGATGCCAGATCCGTTCATCGGCCCGATCAATCAGGCCATCGAACAAGGCACCGCAATTGTGACCTTTGCCGCCGACAGCCCAAATTCAAACCGCACCAGCTATATCACCTCCGACAACTTCCGAGAGGGCGCAGAAGCGGCCCGCCAAATCGCCGAAGCCTTGGGGGGCAAAGGTCAGTACGCGGTTCTGGAAAACCCCGGTCAAGACAATCATGACCGACGGATTGCGGCCTTTATTGCAGAGATGGACCAGACCTATCCGGGCATGGAATTGGTTGGACGCGCCTCCACAGGGCAAGACCCGAACAAGGCCTATCAAGCGACCTTGAGCCTTGCACAGGCCCATCCTGATTTGGATGCAATCTTTATGCCAGAGGCCTCATCGGCCATGGGCGCGGCACAGGCGGCAAAGGAAATCGGCGGCGATCTTAAAGTCATGTCGGTTGACGTAAATGCCAGTGTGCTCGACATGATCCAAGCGGGCGAGATGTTCGCAGCGATCAACCCAAACCAAGGCGCACAGGGGTATTATGGCTTTCTTTTGCTGTGGCTGGCGGCACATCCTGAGCTGATTGATCCGATGAACGACTTTGAAAGCGCGGGCTTTAACCCGATGAGTATTCCGGTGCTCGACAATGGCTTTTCGGTCGTCACACAGGAGAATGCCGGGAATTTCTACTGGGACAAATATCTGAAAAAGCGCGGAACGCGCGGCGTGGACGGCTAACACCGGCACGATGGCCTGATGTCGCCTCAGACCAAAGGCATCAGGCACCTCACGACGGCGGGCACAGTTTAGGTCCGCCGTCTCACCCCCAAGATATGTCCTGAACGACTGGAGACATCCATGGTCCCCCTTTTGCAATTGTCGCATATCGCCAAAAGTTTTGGCCCGGTGCACGCGCTGCGTGATGTGTCTTTCGAGCTGCGCGCCGGCGAAATTCACGCGCTGGCCGGTGAGAACGGTGCGGGCAAATCGACGACGATGAAAATCGTAGATGGCATTTTGCAACCGGATCGGGGCGACATCCGAATTGACGGTACACCCATTCGCATCCGCTCGCCGTTGGATGCGCAGGCTTTGGGAATCGGGTTTGTGCATCAAGAGATCGCGCTGTGCCCCGATATCAGTGTCGCAGAAAACATCTTTATGTCGGCCATTGCGGCGCAGGGTCGTGGATGGATGAACTACGCTGCGCTTGAAACGAAGGCGCGGAAAATCCTGTCCGAATTCTGCGATGTCGATCCGCGCCAGAAGGTTGGCACATTGTCGATCTCCAATCAGCAATTGGTGGAGATTGCCAAGGCGCTGACACTGGATGCGCGCATCCTGATCTTGGACGAGCCGACGTCGGCGCTGACCCAGGCAGAAACATCGAAATTGTTTCAGATCGTCCATCGCCTGAAAGAGCAGGGGATGGGGATCATCCATATTTCGCACCGGATGGCTGAGGTGTTCGATCATTGCGACCGGGTCACGGTGTTTCGCGATGGCGAGTATGTGACCTGTCTTGAGGTTGCGCAGAGCTGCCCGCAAGAGGTTGTGAGCAATATGGTGGGGCGCGACCTGTTGCAACTGTACCCGCCCAAGGCGTCCCAGCGTCCGGGCAAACCCTTGCTTGAGGTCGAAGGGCTGTCGGATGGGCATCTGCTTGCCGATATTTCCCTGACGGTGCGTCAGGGCGAAATCCTCGGAATTGGCGGGTTGATTGGGGCTGGTCGGTCAGAATTGGCCAAAGCAATCTGTGGCCTGCGTCCGCACACGTCCGGCATCACCCGACTTGCGGGCAAAGAGGTCGCAATCCCTGATTTCGCCACGGCGCTGGCGCATGGCGTGGTCTATGTCTCTGAGGATCGCAAGGGCGAGGGGCTGTTTCTCGACCTGCCGATTTCCCAGAACGTCTCCTCGCTGCGACTGTCGCAAGTGTCGACGCGCTTGGGGCTTGTGGATCGACGTGCCGAGACCGAACAGGCCGAGCGTCTGGGGCGCACACTCCGGCTCAAGGCCGGGCGTCCCGAAGACCCGCCATCCACGCTATCGGGCGGCAATCAACAAAAGGTGGCTTTGGCACGGATGCTGTCGGTCGATCCAAAGGTGGTCTTTCTCGATGAGCCGACCCGCGGTGTCGACGTTGGTGCGAAATCAGAGATCCACGCCATCCTGCGCGACCTGGCAGATGCCGGCGTCGGGGTTGTGGTGATTTCGTCCGAACTTCCCGAACTCATCGGTCTCGCCGATCGGATCATGGTCCTGCACGAGGGCCGGATTTCGGGTGAGATCACCTGCGAACACGACATGACCGAAGAGGCGATCATCCATCTGGCCTCCGGTTTGGGAGCCGCGACTGCCCCCGCGATGCAAGGAGACACCGCATGACCGAAACCCATCTGCAAAACGCCCCGACCCTACGCGACAGTGAGGCGCCCGGTTTGCTCAAGCGCCTTTTGGGCATGCGAGAAATGGGCCTTTTGTGCATCATTTTGGCGCTGTGCGTCGTGATGAGCTTTGCCTCGCCCTATTTTCTCACCTGGTCGAATTTCCGTACGATTTTTCTGAGTTTCTCGATTGAGGGCATCGTGGTTATCGGCATGACGGTGTTGTTGATCGTCGGTGGGCTCGATCTGTCGGTGGGCTCTGTCGTCTGTTTCGCCATGGTCGTGGCGGGCAAACTGTTCCTGATGGGGGTTGACCCTTGGCTTGCCTCCGCCGCTGGCGTGGCCGCAGCGGCGGCCGTGGGGGCGGCAATGGGGATGTTCGTGGTCAAGGTCGGGCTGTCTCATTTTATCGCGTCGCTGGCCGCTATGGTGATTGTGCGAGGTGCGTGTTTGCTCATCACCCAAGGCACGCCGTTGTCGCTTTATACTTTGCCGCCCGAGTTCAAATTCGTCGGCCAGGGCAGCCTTTGGGGCGTTCCGCTTGTGGTGATGATTTTCGTGGTTCTGGCTGTGTTCTTTGACGTCATGCTGCGCCGCTCTGCGCGCTTTCGCATGGTGTTCTACACCGGGTCAAATGAGAAGGCGGCAAAATATTCGGGCATCCGCACCGAGCGCGTGGTGTTTTGGGTGACCGTGCTCTGTTCGACCCTGACGGGGCTTGCAGGGGTGATCTTTATGGCCCGGTTCGGTTCGGCCACGCCGCAATTTGGCGTCGGGATGGAGCTGAACGTCATCGCTGCTGCGGTGATCGGGGGCGCGTCCCTGAAGGGCGGACAAGGGTCGATCTTTGGGGCCGTCCTTGGCGTGGCGTTGCTGTCGTTGGTGACCTCCTCGCTGATCCTGTTGGATGTCAGTGTCTACATGCAAGACATGATCAAGGGATTCATTCTGCTTGCCGCCGTCTCGATTGATCATCTGATGAACAAAAGCGGGGAGCGCGGCTAAGATGGGGGATATGACACCAGATATTGCCTTGGTGCGCCGGATCTACGCCGCGCTGACGATGCATTACCTCGATGGTCTCACGCAGGCCGAGGTGGCCGAACGCACCGGACAGAGCCATTCAACCGTCAACCGCATGATCAAAATGGGCCACGAGATGGGCATGGTCGACATTTCGATCCGATCGCCCTTTCAGGACCATCTTGCGCTGGAACGGGACTTGGCCGATGCTTCGGGTCTGCGCGAAGTGGTGATCGAAGCCACAGCCTCTGGCAATCCCGAAGCGGTGTTGGCGCGGGTGGGCCTGTGCGCCGCCGCATTGCTGGTCTCTAAGGTCAAGCCCGGCATGTCGGTCTGTGTGACGGGGGGCAAAGGGGTCAGTGCTTGTGTTGCAGGCTTACGCAATGTGCCGCAGGTCAAAGGCGTGCGCATGGTGCCTGCGACCGGATTGGTCCAAGGGCAACACTATACCGACGTGAACCACGTCGCCGCCACGATGGCGCGCTCTTTCGGTGGCGAAGCGGTTCAAATGCTGTCGCCCATGTTTGCGGAAACCGAGGAACAGCGCGAAATTGTGGCTGGTATGAAAACGGTCAGCCGGGTGATCGAGGCGGCCCGCGCCGCAGACTTGGCGGTGGTTGGCATCGGTGGACTGCGGGAACGCGCCACCTCTTATTTCGACCTGCACCGTGATGTTCCGGGCGAAGAAGGCGAGCTGATGGCGTCTGGGGCAGTGGCCGAACTTTTGGCCCATGTGCTGGATCGCGATGGCAAGGTGACCGACTACACTCGCAACCGGCTGGTCGTGGCCATGGCTCCCGATGACTTGGCAAAGATCCCGGTCAGCATCGGTGTGGCCGCAGGGCTCGAAAAAGCCGAAGCAATCTGCGCCGTGGTGCGCGGGGGCTACATCAACACGCTGGTCACGGACGAGGCTACGGCCCGTGATGTGCTGGCCCGATTGAAGGCAGATACCGCATGAGCGATCCAATATCCATCATCCCCGACATCAGTCGCACCGACCGTCTCGATCGGATGGACGCCAGCACGCCAAAGGTGCTGATCATCGGAGGTGGTATCAATGGTGCCTCAGCTTACCGTGAACTGGCGCTCAATGGCGTGTCAGTCATGTTGGCGGAAAAGGGCGATTTTTGTGCGGGGGCCTCCTCGGCCTTGAGCCGCATGGTGCACGGCGGGTTGCGCTATCTGGAAAACGGCGAATTCGATTTGGTGCGCGAGGCGCTGGATGAGCGCAACCGCCTCTTGGCCAACGCGCCGCACCTTGTTCGCCCGCTGCGCACCGTGGTTCCCATTGAGTCCTGGTTCTCGGGGTCGTTGAACGCGCCTTTGAAATTCATGGGCTTTTCCCGCGCCCCATCGCGGCGCGGGGCGTTGCCCGTCAAGTTGGGCCTGTCGTTTTACGACCTTTACACGCGTGGCAAGGGCGGGATGCCGAAACACGCTTTCCTTTCTGGCAAAAAGGCAAAAGAGCGCTTTCCCTTTCGTCGCGAAGTCCGTTGTGCCGCTGCTTATTATGACGGTCAGGTCAGCCACCCCGAACGGATCGTCACCGAGATGTTCGAAGACGTGGCGCGCGCCGGGCAGGAGGCCATTGCACTCAACTATCTGGAGGTTTCAGACATCGGCGAGACCGAAGTGACCCTGAATGATCGCATTGGCGGGCGGAAGATCACCATGCGGCCCGATGTGATCATCAATGCCACCGGCGCATGGATCGACATGACGAACCGTCGCCTTGAAGCGGGTCCAGAGCCGATGGTTCAGGGCACCAAAGGGTCGCATCTTGTATTGGATCACCCGGTGCTTCGGGACATGCTTGGCGAAGATATGGTGTATTTCGAGAACACAGATGGGCGCATCTGCATCATGTTCTGTCTGCATGGGATGGTTCTGATTGGCTCCACCGACATAAAGGTGCCGGACCCTGACCACGCGCGCTGTGAAGAAGACGAGCGTGATTATATTCTCGAAGGGGTGCGTTGGGTGTTCCCCGGCCTCGACATTTCACGCGATCACATTCGGCATATCTTTTCAGGCGTGCGTCCGTTGCCCGTCAGTACAGCAGGCACCACGGGGCAGATCCCGCGCGGCCATTTTAACGCATGGATCGAGCCGGAGGCTGGCCAGGCGCATCCTCCGGTCCTGTGCATGATTGGCGGAAAATGGACCACGTTTCGGGCGTTTGGCGAGCTGGCCGCCGATGATGTTCTGACGCGGCTCGGCCTGCCGCGTATGTTGGACACCAAGGCATTGCCCATTGGCGGTGGGTGTGGCTTTCCACAAAACCCGGAGGCACTGGTTTCGCGCATCCGGGCGGACAGCGGACTGTCGGAACTCCGGGTTGCGCGCTTGGTTGAGCGCTATGGCACACTGGCCGGGCCGCTGGCAAAACGCTTTTCCACGGAGACGATGCTTGCCGGGTTGCCTGACTACAGCATGGAAGAGATCGACTACCTGATCACCACAGAACAGGTCGAAACACTGGCCGATTTGGCCCTGCGCCGAACGACAGTGGCGCTGAGCGGAGGGCTGGACAGTGCAGCACTCGAAGAGATGGCCGACCGGCTGTGCGTGGCGAAAGAATGGACCCGGACCCAGCGCGACGAGGCGGTGCAGGTGTTTCGTGAAAAACTTGTGGCGGATCACGGGGCGACGCGCGCGCGACTTGAAAGCCGCGGCACAGCGCATTGGACGGAGGCGGCGCAATGAGCGGGTATCTGATCGGCGTGGATGCCGGAAATACAGTGGTCAAGGCGGCGTTGTTTGACCTGTTGGGCAACACACTCGCGGTGGCCTCGCGCGACTCCGTCTCTTTTCAGCCTGCGCCCGGCTGTGTCGAGCGTCGCCCTGACGATCTTTGGCAGGCTGCGGCGGGGGCGATTCACGACTGTTTGGCAAAGGCGGGCATTGATGCGGCGCAGGTGCGCGCCGTGGGCGCCGCCGGTCATGGCAATGGGCTATACCTGATGGACCGCGAGGGGCGGGGTCTGTTGGGCATTCAGTCGATGGACAGCCGGGCCGTCCTTCTGGCCGCGCAGTTGGCGCAACGTCATGGCGACGAGATTCACCGGCGGGCGCAATCGCGTCCCTGGGCCGCAATGACCCCGGTTTTGCTGTCGTGGATCGCGGCGGAACGCCCGGATATTTTGGCTCAGACAGGCAGCGTTTTGCTGTGCAAGGACGTGATCGTGCATGGGTTGACCGGACGCGTCGGCTCCGATGTGTCCGACCTGTCTGGCTGTGGCCTGTTGGCGATGCCCGCATTGGAATACGACGATGGGTTGCTTGATCTCTATGGCATCCGTGCGCTGCGGGGGGTGCTGCCTGAGCCTGCACAAAGTCACGATGTCGTCGGGCATGTGACGGCGGACGCCGCAGCGCTCAGCGGTCTCAAGGCAGGCACGCCGGTTGTGGCCGGGTTGTTTGATGTGTTGGCCTCAACGCTTGGGGCCGGGACGACAAAAGCGGGCGAGGCCTCTATCGTCGCGGGCAGTTGGTCGATCAACCAAGTTTTTGCCACCGCACTTCCCGAAAATCCCCGCGCCATTTTGGCAAGTGTCCTTGGCCGCGATGTTTGGGTGAGTTGCGAGGCTTCGCCAACATCGGCCGCCAACCTCGAATGGTTCGTCAAAAACCACCTCGCAGAAGAGGCAAAAGCGACGGGTGAGGCCCCCTTTGCCCTATGCAACAGGTTGGCCGCCCAATCCGATCCGCAGGGGGAGTTGCCCTGTTTTCATCCGTACCTTTACGCCGGGCCGGTCCCCGGCGCGCGGGGCGGGTTCAACAACATCGGATCATGGCACACGCGCGCTGATATGGTGCGGGCGCTCTATGAGGGCGTGGCCTTTGGTCATCGGGCACATTTCGAGATTTTGGACCCGGACCGGACGATCACACAGGCGACCCTGTCTGGAGGTGGGGCGAAGTCACCGCTTTGGGCACAGATTTTTGCCGATACGCTCCAAATGCGCCTGCGGCTTTCGGATTGCGAAGAGACCGGCGCGCGGGGCGCGGCCATGGCCGCAGCCCTCGGGGCGGGCATTTTTCCTGACTACGACACAGCAGCGGCTGAGATGGCCGCGTTTACCACCGAACTTGTACCCGACCCTGAGGCGGGTGCGATCCTTGATCGTCGCTATGCGCGTTGGTGCGCCTATGGCGATGCGCTTGGGCCTGTTTGGGCCCAGCAATAGGCGGAGCTAGTTGCGAGCCCCATGAAAAAACAACACAGTAAAGGACATCCAATGGCTGATCTCGACGACATCATCGACGGCAAGGACTTTGCCCTGAACACGCCCGCAAAGAATGAGGCCTTTTTCCTCAAAGGGGCGGGGGCGTATGACTGGGGTATGCAGAACCGCTTGGCCCGCATTTTCCGACCGGATACCGGGCGCACGGTGATGCTGGCGTTTGACCACGGTTATTTCCAAGGGCCAACCACCGGGCTTGAGCGCGTCGACGTGAACATCTCTCCGCTGTTTGACTATGCGGACGTTTTGATGTGTACCCGCGGTATGTTGCGCACATCGGTGCCTGCCTCGACCCGCAAGCCCATTGTCATGCGGGCCTCTGGCGGCAATTCGATCATGTCCGAGCTGTCGAATGAGACGGTGGCCGTGGACATGGAAGATGCGCTGCGGATGAATGTCAGCGCGATGGCGGCACAGGTCTACATCGGCTCGGAATTTGAACATAAATCAATCAACAATGTGATCCGCTTGATCGACGCGGGCAACCGTGTGGGGATGCCGACACTTGCGGTGACAGGGGTGGGCAAAGATATGGCCCGCGACGCGCGTTATTTCGGGCTTGCGACCCGGATCGCCGCCGAAATCGGGGCGCAATACGTTAAGAGCTATTTCGTCGAAGACGGGTTTGAACGCGTCTGTGCAGGGTGCCCGGTCCCTATCGTGATCGCTGGCGGCAAAAAAATTCCTGAAAAAGAGGCGTTGGAGGTGGCCTATAAAGCGGTCGATCAAGGGGCGGCAGGTGTCGATATGGGGCGCAACATCTTCCGTGCCGCTGATCCGGTGGCGATGATCCAAGCCGTCTCTGCTGTCGTCCATGAGTTGCTGCCGCCTGCACAGGCGTTCGAGATGTATAAGGACCTCTCGCAACGCGTCGTGGCGGCCTGATGGCCCCGCCGACCACAGCCCTGTCCACACCGACACTGTCGGCAGGCAGTCTGTTGGTTGACCGGGTGAACAGGTCACGCAAACTCGGGGGCAACCCCGAGTTTTGCATGCAGGGCGGGTCAACACCCGCCTCAAAGTCGACCGCGACGGTTAACGGGTGCGTCATGTCAAAGGCAGTGGCTGGGATTTAACCATGCTCGACACCATGTTCGACATCATGCCGCGCCGCTTTGAGGACAGTTTAAACAGGCGAGGTCATCGAACGCGCCTTACCCTCAAGATGTGTACCGTGCAATCAATCCCTGAGCCGTTGCGTCGTCTGTGACCAAAATATTGGCGATCCGTGCCTGCAACATGCCATAGATCGCGCCGACCTTTTGCGGAGCACCACCAATACAGATTCGTTCCGACACGTTGAGCAAATCGTCCAGCGCCATCGTGATATGGCGCTCGTCAAATTCACTGCGCACAATTTGCCCCTCAGCATTATAGAAATACCCGGCAGCAAAGCCGACCGCCCCAGATCGCGATAAATCTGCAAGGCGGCATCGGACATGAAACCGCTTTGTTCCAAAAGCGTTTCACCGTCCAGTTGGGTGACGCCAAAGATCGTCTTTGTGCACTGTTGCAACAGGGTGAAGTGATTGCGGATTTCTGGCTCGTTCAACAAAATGTCTTTGACCTGCGCCGTGGACACAACCCCCGGCGCATGCAGGTTCACACAACGTGCACAGAGGCGATCTGCGATATTTGTGGTACACAGAACCGGCGAAAAATCAAATGTCGCGACGGCACTGCCAGTGATTTGTGCGACCGTGATATTGGGGTGACGCATACTGGTCAGGTGCTTTGACAGCGACAGAACCGTGCGCCCCCAAGCGACACCAATTGTATCATCGGCCTGCAGCCGAGCTTCCAAGACCCGCGCGCCCAGATGGCTGATTTCATTGGCCAATGTGGCGGGGTCTTGTGGCGTCGGTAGCACATAGCATTCTGACAGGCCGCTCAATTCGCACAGTTTAAGCGCCAAATCAGCCCGCGCGATGCGCGAGGGGTCGATGGAGATATTCACGATCCCCTCATCGCGCGCCTTTTGCAGCAGGTTGAACACAGAGGCGCGTGAAATCCCCAGCTGATCGGCGATTTTGTCCTGTTTTTGACCCTCTTCGTAATAGAGCCACGCCGCCCAAAGCACCTCGTCCATGCCAAACCGCGACGGCACGGTGCGCCGTGTGGCGTGGCGTGAGTCGTCATCGGTTTTGTCGCGTTTGCCCGGCATGTGCGCTCCTTAAAATGGTGCTTTTACGAAATTCAGTCTGACAATCAACCTGAAACCTTTGGAAATCAAGTGCTTTGACATATGTCAGTATGCTTTGAATAATGTTATTGACATATGCCACAACTATCTGACAACTTTCAATTCAAGTGAGAAGTTTGCGAGGGAGGAGCAAATGACCATGCCGCTTTCAATCAAAGACCGCGTGACACCCGGCTGGAATGCCCTCATCACCGAGGTCACTCAGGGCAACTGGCGCGACCCGGATACTGGGCTGGCTGTTGATGTTCCTTTCAACAACATCAACATCGGTGACGGCTTTGCCGACGCCGCCCATGACATGGTGAATGCGGTGATGCCCGCGCAAAGCTATGCGGTGGTATGTGATGCGGACACGGCCGAAGTGATGGGCGCGGATGTTGCGCGCAACATGCAGGGCAAGGCTGAGATTTTCGTTTTAGATCATCCACATGCCGACGAAGGACAGGTGCGCGATCTGCAAAAACTGACCCGCAATCATGACGCGTTGATTGCGGTCGGATCTGGCACGATCAACGATCTGTGCAAATACGCGACCTATCTCGACGGGCGCGCCTATAGTGTGTTCGGCACAGCGCCTTCGATGAATGGTTACACCTCTTCGACCGCGTCGATCACCCTCGAGTCCGGTCTGAAAACCACGCAAAATGCTCATGCGGCCAAGGGCGTTTTCATCGACATCGACGTGTCCTCAAAAGCGCCGCAATATTTGATCGGCGCGGGGTTGGGGGACTCTTTGTGTCGGCCCACGGCGCAGGTGGATTGGTATTTTTCCCATGTGATGCTGGGCACGCGCTATGCGACCGCGCCCTATCTTTTGCAGGAAAACGACGAGGCCGAAGTGCTGCGCCGATCCGCCGATTTGGGTCAGGGCGAACATGACGCCATCGGGTATTTGCAACGGCTTTTGACCCTTGGTGGGCTTGGCATTGCCGTGGTTGGCATGAGCCATCCTGGCTCGATGGGCGAACACCAGATTTCCCATTGGATCGACAGTTTCGCCGGCGACCGCCACCCCGGCACCGTTCATGGTCAACAGGTCGGCGTGGCCTCCATCACCATGGCGCGGCTGCAAGATCACATCCTCTCGATGGAGCAAGCGCCGCGCATTCGTGGCTGGCAACCGGACGAGGCCGCAATCCGCGCGCGCTATCCGGCGGCGGCGGTCGAAGATTGCCTCAAGGCCTCGCGCGCCAAAGCGATGGATGCGCAGGCTACAGAGGCCTTCAACCGTCAATTGGCTGAAATCTGGCCTGAACTGCGCACAACATTGCGCGCAATGATGTTGGCACCTGACGAGATGGCGAAACATCTACGCGCCTCCGGGGGCGGGGCCACCTATGACGAAATCGGCCTTGAACGCGGTCTGTATATCGACGCCCTGCGCCATTGCCGCGAGATGCGCGACCGCTACTCCATGCTCGATCTCGCCGATGACATGGGCATTCTGGACAGTTTTATTGAGGAGTGGGTCTGATGCGTCCGCTGAGCGAACTTGACGACGGCCAACTGGCCAATTGTGTGGCGGTTTTGACCGATATTGACGATACGCTGACCACGGACGGCCAGTTGCCCGCCGCGGCCTATGCCGCTTTGGAGCGGCTGGCCGATGCGGGGCTTGCGGTGGTGCCGATCACCGGACGTCCCGCCGGGTGGTGCGATATGATCGCACGGCTTTGGCCCGTGGCCGGAATCGTGGGTGAAAACGGTGCGTTCTATTTTTCCTATGATCGCGAAAAGAAAGTGATGCGGCAAAAGTTTTTTGCCACGGCAGAAGAACGGCGTAAAAATCGGTTCCGTCTCGACGTGTTGCGTCAGGACATTTTGGCAAAAGTGCCCGGCGCGGGGATCGCCTCGGATCAACTCTATCGCGAAGCCGATCTGGCGATTGATTTCTGCGAAGATGTGCCCGCACTGCCCGAAGATCAGGTGCAATTGATCCTCGATATGTTCAAAGAGGCCGGGGCGGTCGCCAAACTGTCCTCGATCCATGTGAACGGCTGGTTTGGCAATTACGACAAACTGTCGATGAGCCGCCTCTTTGCCAAGGACATCCTTGGGATGGATCTGGATGCGGATCGTGCACGGATTATCTTTGCGGGCGACAGTCCGAATGACGGTCCGATGTTTGAGTTTTTCCCAAATTCCTGCGGTGTCGCCAATGTGCGCGATTTTGAACCGGGTAGCTTTGCCCCGCCCGCCTTTGTGGCCCCGTCCGAGGGTGGCGCAGGCTTTGTCGAGATTGCCGAACGCATCCTGAGCGCGCGCCCCGTCCCGGCGCGGGAGGCGGCTCATGTCTGATCCCGCGTCTGATCCCCTCTATGACCTTGCCATCATCGGCGGCGGCATCAACGGGTGCGGCATTGCGCGCGATGCGGTCGGGCGGGGTTATTCCACTTATCTGTGTGAACAGGGCGATATGGGCGGGGCCACCTCGTCCTCTTCAACCAAGCTGTTGCATGGCGGTTTGCGGTATTTGGAGCATTACGAATTCCGACTGGTGCGGGAGGCCCTGATCGAACGCGAAGTCCTGTGGAACATCGCGCCCCATATTGTGCGCCCGCTGCGCTTTGTCTTGCCGCATTCCAAAGGGATGCGCCCGGCGTGGCTCTTGCGTCTTGGCCTATTCATTTATGACCATTTGGGCGGGCGCAAACTCTTGCCCGGCACCGCGCGGGTCAATTTGAAAACTGGGCCGATTGGCGCGGGTCTGCGGGCGGATTTGAAACTCGGGTTTGAATATTCGGACTGCTGGGTCGAGGACAACCGTTTGGTCATTCTCAATGCGATAGATGCCGAGGAACGCGGGGCCACCATCCGCGCCCGCCACCGCTGCACAACCGCCAAACCCCATCCCGACGGCGGCTGGATCGTGACCACCCGTGATCTGGACACGGGGCGCGATGAGGTGATCCGCGCGCGCATGGTGATCAACGCAGCCGGACCGTGGGCCAATGACGTGGCGCGCACTGTTGCACAGCGGCCACCGAAAGGCCGGGTGCGTCAGGTCCAAGGCTCGCATATCGTGGTTCCGAAACTCTATGATCACGACCGCTGTTTCATCTTTCAAAATGATGACGGGCGGATCGTGTTCACCATTCCCTATGAGGATAAATTCACGCTGATCGGCACCACCGATCGCGACTATCCCGGTGATCCCGCCGATGTGGCCGCCTCGCCGGAAGAGATTTCGTATCTGTGCAAACTCGTGTCCGGCTATTTCAAACGGCCGGTTTCGGTCAGCGATGTGGTCTGGACCTATAGCGGTGTGCGCCCGCTCTATGATGATGGCAGTTCAGACGCGCAAAAGGCGACGCGGGATTATGTTTTGGAAGTCGATGAGAGTGAAAAAGCCCCGATCCTGTCGGTCTTTGGCGGCAAAATCACGACGTATAGACGGCTTGCTGAATCAGCCATGGAAAGGATCGAGACCTGTTTGAAGGCCCCGCAAAGTGGCGCAAAACTTGCGTCCGGCTGGACCGGAACGATGTCATTGCCAGGCGGGGAGTTCGATCCCGGGACATTCGAGGCGGAGGTTCGAAAACTACAGTCTCGCTATGGCTTTCTCTCAATCAGCGAAGCGCGCCGTTTGGTTCGCTTTTACGGCACCCGCGCGCCGAACATGCTCGGGATGGCCAAAAAGCGGTCTGATCTGGGGATGGATTTTGGCGCTGGACTGAGCGCGCGCGAAATTGACTACATGCGCCGCCACGAGTGGGCCCATACGGCGCAGGATATTCTGTTTCATCGTAGCAAGTTAGGGCTGCGGTTAAGCCCGTCACAAATTGACGCCATTGAACACTACATGGAAGGGTCACAGACGACGCGACAAAGCGCCTGAGCTCAGGCTCACAGGGGACAGAGGAACCCGTGGTGCAGAGGTCGCATGCACAGCCGCTTGAGGAGGCGGTGAAATTAGGGAGGAGAAGCCGATGTTTCTGGGCATAGATCTTGGGACGTCCGGGGTAAAGTGTATCCTGATGGATGCGGATCAACAGTTGGTTGCCGAGGCGTCCTCGCGACCCCTTGAGGTGACGCGCGCACACCCTGGATGGTCCGAACAAGACCCCGCCTTATGGTGGGGCGCTGTGGGCGAGGCGCTTGATGCGTTGCGCGCCAATCACGGCACAGCTATGGCCGCGGTCGAAGGCATTGGCCTGTCGGGCCAGATGTATGGGGCCACCGTTCTGGATGGCGCGGACAAGCCACTGCGCCCGGCGATCTTGTGGAATGACACGCGCAGCACCCCTGAATGTGAGGAGTTGTCTGAGGCGGTGCCCGATTTGATGCACCATGTCGGGCGCAAGCCGACGCCGGGTGTGACCGCGACCAAACTGATGTGGCTGCGTCGTCACGAGCCGGAGACCTTTCACGCCATCCGCACCGTGCTGTTGCCGAAAGATTATGTCCGTCTGTTGCTCACGGGTGAAAAGGTCAGCGATTTGGCCGATGCGAGCGGCACGATGTGGGTCGATCTGGACAGACGCGATTGGTCCGACACAATGCTGTCGGCCTGCGGTTTGGACCAACGTCAGATGCCGCGATTGGTCGAAGGCACCGCCGTGTCCGGGCGGTTGCGCTCAGAGCTTGCGGCGCGGTGGGGCATGGTGCGCTGTCCGGTTGTGGCAGGGGGCGGCAGTGACAATGCTTGCGGCGCCTGCGGCACCGGCGTGATCGAAGACGGCGATGGCACCGTGTCCTTGGGCACATCCGGCGTTCTGTTTGTCGCCAATGACAGCCCAAGATCGGCCGGAGATCACGCGATTGAATCGCTGTGCCATGCGGTGCCCGATCGTTGGCATCAAATGTCGGTGGTGCTCTCGGCCACCTCGTGCCTGACCTGGCTGTCGGCGCGGCTCAAAGCCAGCCCGGCGGAGTTGGTCCAAGCCTTGGGCCATGCGCCACGCTCGGCCACGGATCTGACCTTTGTGCCCTTTCTCGACGGCTGCTGGTCGCCGCGCTCGGATGCCAAAATTCGCGGCGGGTTCTTTGGACTGGCGCATCAACATGATGACGCTGCAATGACACAAGCGGTGATGCAGGGCGTGGCCTTTGCCATCCGCGAATGCGCCGATGCGTTCCGTGCCAGTGGGACCGAGCTGCGTCGGTTGCTGGCCATTGGCGGCGGATCGCAATCGGAGCTGTGGCTGTCGATGCTGGCCAATACGCTTGAACTGGAACTGGACGTGCCTCGGGGTAGCGCGCTTGGCGCGGCCTATGGCGCGGCACGGTTGGGCATGATCGCGGCAACCAATGCGGCCCCGGCTTCGGTGCTGCGTCGTCCCGAACTGAAGGGCTCGATCGGACCAGAGCCCGCATATCTGGACAGTTACACAGAGGCTTTTGATCGCTGGAAGGGCGCGGTCGCGAGCTGCTGAGATCTTGCCCATGCACCCTGAGGAGGGGGCGCATGGGTCAACAAAAGCTGACCCAAACAGGGCGGCACACAGTGGAGGAAAGAACAATGACTGAGGAAATGACCCAAGACGGATTGAACCGCCGGATGTTCATGGCTGGGACGGCAGCGGTTGCGGCCAGTGTTGCCCTTTGGCCAAAAGAGATGCGGGCTCAGGCGGCTGGTCGCAAATTCGCCGCGTCTCTTGGCTGGACCACATATGATTCTGGTCGTCACCTACAAGACGGCTTTAACGCGGCTGTGGCTGAACTTGGCGGTGAATTGACCATGACTGATGCGGGCTTTGACGCACGCGTCCAGTCCGATCAAATCGACTCGCTTGTGGCGACAAAGCCTGAGGCTTTGTTCATCACCCCGCCGATGCTGTCGCCATCGCCCCCGCGGTTGAACGCGCTATTGCCGCAGGCATTCCGGTGTTTTGTGCCGACAGCGCCGTACCCGGAGCCATCGTCACCACAACCGCCATGTCCAACAATTTCGGCATGGGGCAGTATTCCTGCGAATACATTTGTAAGGCTCTGAACGGCAAAGGCAAAATTGCCCGCGTCATGCTGCCGCAAAACGAGAGCTGGGATCAGCGCACTTTGGGGATGGAATGGACCTTGCGTCGCTATCCAGAGGTCGAAATCGTCACAGAATGGGCCTTTGCTTTGGCGGGCAATGTCTCGCCGCGTCAGGCCGTCGATAACATTCTGACCTCTCACCCGGATGTGGATGCGATCTGGTGTGCTTGGGATGGCGCGGCTGTTGAAGGCACGCTGGCGGCGCGCGCTGCCGGGCGCACTGATTTGATCCTGACCGGGATTGATGGCGGCTCTCAGGCGTTCAACTACATCGCGGCCGACACGCCTTTGAAACTGTCGATGGCGCAGAGCTTCTATGAGATGGCCTATCTCGATGTGTTCTACGCGCATGAACTTCTGGCTGGGCGCAGCACCCCGCGCTTGATCACAACCCCGACCTATGCGGTCACCAAAGACATGCTGCAAAACGGCATCCCGGACAATTTTGATGTTCCGGGCGAAGCGGAAAAAATGGGCTGGAGCCGCGCGCTCTAAGACCATTTTCAGCCGGGGGGAGGGCGGATGGTTTGGCCCTCCCCCCACATTTCCGCCTATCACAGGAGTTGAGATCATGGGTGCGCCCGTTCTAATCGCCTCGGATGTCTGTAAGCGTTTTGGCCCTGTTCAGGCCCTGCGCAACGTTGATTTTTGTCTTGAGCCCGGAGAAGTGCACGCGCTTTTGGGCATCAACGGCGCGGGCAAATCGACCTTTATCAAAATTCTGTCTGGCGCGCTCCAGAAGGACAGCGGCACGATCCGCATTGGCGGTGAGGATGTTCATTTTCGTGCCCCCGAAGATGCGATCCGCGCCGGGATTGCCACCGTTCAACAGCACCCGGAACTGGTGCCGGATATGAGTGGCCTCGATAATATTTTCCTGGGTCGTGAAACCGCTTCGCGCGGTCTGCTGGGCCGGATTGATCGTGAGGCGCTTGAGGCGCGTGCCGATGCGCTTTTGTCGCGTTTTGCCGTGCCGATTGATCTGAGCCAAGAGGTGGGCCAAATGTCCGCCGTCGAACGCGAAGCCGTCGCGATCCTGCAAGCGATTGCGGTGGATGGCATCCGCGTGCTTATTCTGGACGAACCGACCTCGACGCTCACAGACGTCGAGCGCGAAGACCTGTTTGCCCTGATGAACCAGTTGCGCGCGCAGGGCATCGCGATCATCTACATCACCCACCAGCTTGAAGAAGTCTTTGCCATCGCCGACAGTTTCTCGGTCTTTCGTGGCGGCGCCTGTGTCGCGCGGATGAGCGTGGACGAGGCCCGTAGCTCTGGCGTGTCCTTGGCCGATTTGATGCTGGGTGAGGCGGTGGGCGATATTTTCCCACCCAAAGCCGACCCAGACACGCGTGGCGATGCCTTTTTGGAGGTGCGCGATCTCAGCCTGACGCATGGCTTTGAGAACGTGTCTTTCACCGCCCACCGCGGCGAGATTTTGGGGCTTTTCGGTCTGGTCGGGTCCGGCTGTGACGAATTGGCCAAGTCGATCTTTGGCGTCGATCCGCCGGATCAGGGCGAGATCCGCATTCACGGCAAGCCCGTCAGCCTGCGCAAGCCGCGTCAGGCGCTGGATGCCGGAATTTTCCTCGTGCCCGGGGATCGTAGAACCGAAGGCTTGGCGTTGAGCCGGCATTCCCTGTTCAACGTGCCGATGGCCAACCTGCGCCGTGCGGCGGGCGGGCGTTGGGGTCTGAAGAGCCGCCAATTGCGCAGTGATATTCAGCGTTTGACCGATCAGGTCGCGCTTCATCCGCCGCATCTGAACACGCCCGCGTCGGGCTTTTCCGGCGGCAATCAGCAAAAGATCGTTTTGGCCAAAGGGCTTTATAGCGAGGCGGATATTTACATTTTCGTCGAACCCACCGTTGGCGTCGACATTGGCGCACGCGCCAAAATTTACGGGCTGATGCGCGAATTGTCAGAGCGTGCGGCGGTGATTGTGGTGTCGAGCGATTGTGATGAGGTGCATGGCGTGGCGGACCGGACCATTGCTTTGCACAAGGGCCGACACGTCGAACCCGAAAGCGGGGTGTTTTCGCGCGATGATTTGTTGATGGCCGGGATTATGGGGAAGGGATCGCTATGAGAACTTGGAAAGACCGTATGCGCCATTCGACGCGCGGGCTGGGATTTGTTGCGCTGGTCGTGATCGTGGCCGTCATCTTTGGTGTGCTTGAGCCGCGCTTTCTCAGCTACGTCAGCCTCAATGGCATTGCCCGACACATGGCCGCCAATGGCTTGGCCGCTCTTGGGCTGACCTTTGTGGTGATCGTGCGTAAATTTGACCTGTCGATTGCGGGTGTCGCGGCCTTTTGTGCCATGTCGATGGGCGCGCTGATCGCCGCCGGATGGCCGCTATGGTCCGTGATCATTGCCGGGCTGGCTTTGGGCGCTGTGATCGGAGGTATCTCCGGCATCGCGATCAGTCGCTTTGGACTGCCCGATATTGTGACCACCATCGCGGTGGGTTCGATCGGCACAGGGCTTGCCTTTATCTACACCGGCGGGCGTTCGATTTTTCAAAATTTCTTCACCAGCGGCATCACCGATCTCAATGACGCCAAGCTCATGGGGCTGGGGGTGTCGATGTGGTTGTTGGTGGCGATTTACGCGCTGGCGTGGTTTGTGCTGAGCCGCACCCGCACCGGGCTTGCGTTCTATGCGACGGGTGAAAACCCGATGGCGGCGCATTTTTCCGGCATCGCCACGCGCCGCTTTGTCGCCTTGGCCTATGTGCTTTGCGCCATGTGTACCGTGCTGGCGGTCCTTTTGATCCTTGCCGAATCCGGCACAGCCGAAACCAACAAAGGCGCCAATTTGATGATGCCGGCCTATGCCGGGGTGTTTTTGGGTGCGGCCATCATGGGGGGCACCTCCGTGATCGCAAGCTTCGGCGGGATCTTGTTGATCACCATGTTGCTCGACGGCTTCGCCTTGATGGGGCTGCCCTACTACTACAGCGACGGTGTGGTCAGTTTGATCCTGTTGATCGGTGTGTTGGCCTTCTCTGACGGTGCGCGTGGCACATTGGAGGCGCTTCGGTTCCTGTTCTGGCCGCAAAAACCCACAAAACCCACCGCAAAAGGGAGCGACGCATGACCATGACCTCAACAGCAAAATTCGCACAAAGCCGTCCGCGTGGGCGCAAGATCGCGCGGCTCACAACTGATCTGTGGCTGGTCGTGGCGGTGATCGTTGTTACTTTGGGGATCGCCAGCCAACGTCCACAGCTTTTGGATGTGGTCAACATCGCCACCGTGCTCAAATCCTTTTCCATCATGGTGGTGATGGTGTTGGGGCTGACGTGGGTTATCGCCTCGGGCAAGATTGACGTCAGTTTCATGCAGGTCGCAGCGCTTTCAAACATGATCTGTGCCTATGCTTTGGCGCAGGGGTGGAGCTGGGGCGGGGCCATCGTTGTGGCGCTTTTGGCGGGGGCTTTGGTTGGGTTGATCAATGGTTGGTTGGTGGCCTCGATGCGGCTGCCCGCGCTGATCGTGACCATTTCCACCGCTGGCATATGTGCCTCGATCGCGGCGGCTCTGGGCAAGGGTACGGTGATCCGCATCGCCGATCCGGGTCCGCTTGAACCGCTGTTGCAACCTGCGTTGGGTGGGGCTGTGCCGATGATCGTGGTGCCGGTGCTTTTGATCGCAGCCGTGGCATGGTTCGTGCAAGAACGGTTAAGCTTTGGTCGCTACATCTATGCTTTGGCGCAAAACGAAGCGGCTGTGCGCGCCGTTGGTGTGCCCGTGGTGAAACTCACCATCATCCTCTTTGTGCTCTCCGGTGTGAGCTCTGCCCTTGCGGGTATTTTGCTCGCCTCAAGCCTGTCTTCGGGTCAGCCGATGATTGGCGGCCCTTTCCTGATCAACGGGCTGACCGTGGTTCTGTTGGGCGGCATGATGGTGCGGGTGGGCAAGCCGAATATTCTTGGCACGCTCACCGCCACGCTCTTTATTGGCGTGCTGTTCAGCGGGGCGACCTTGCTGGGGTTGCCGGATTTCCAACGTCAAATCATCCAAGGTGCCTTGCTTTTGACAGGGTTGATCGTGGCCACCATCGCCGCAAGCCATCATGGCACGCGCACAGCGGGGCAGTGATATGACCACTGATATGGCCACCGATATGACCCATGTGACCCAAGATCTCATCCTCGGACTTGACTGTGGCACCGGCGGGGCGCGGGCGCTGATTTCAACGGTGGCGGGCGATGTGCTTGCCATCGTCGATAGCCCCTATCCCACCCGTTACCCCCGTGCGGGCTGGGCGACGCAAAGCCCGCATGACTGGTGGCGCGCAGCCTGCGAGGCGGTGCGTGGCGCTATCGCTGAGGCGGGTATTGATCCCGTGCGCATTGCCGCGATCTGTGCTGATGGCACCTCAAGCACATTGGTGTCTTTGGATGCCGATTTGACGCCTGTGTCCGATGCGATCTTGTGGATGGACAACCGCGCCTCACCGCAAGCCCGCCGGATCGAGGACACCGGACACCCGGCCCTGCGTCGCTCGCGTGCGGGCGTCTCCGCCGAAACCGCTTTGCCGAAAATCATGTGGCTTAAAGAGCATGAGCCAGAGGCCTATACGGCCACCCGCTGGTTTGTCGAAATGACGGATTACATGGCGCTTTGCCTGTCGGGTCGGCTGACGCTTGGCCAGAACCACACCATCAATCGTTGGTTTTACAATCCGCGCACGGGGGGCTGGCCGGTCGATTTTCTCGACGCCATTGGACTTGAGGGCATCACCGAGCGCTTTCCCAAAGACATGCCTGCCTTGGGCGATCCGATCGGTCCGATCACAGCACAGGCGGCCGAGCAGATGGGGCTATCTCCCAAAACATTGGTCGTGGCCGGGGGCACCGATGCCTATGTCGCCATGGTCGGGCTCAACACCCTGCGTCCGGGTGAAACCGCGCTGATCACGGGTACCTCGCATCTCGTGTTGCCGGTGGTGGCCGAGGATGTCGAAATCGAAGGTCTGTTTGGCCCGCATCCCGATTGCGTCAGCCAAGGCACGTTTGTCCTGGAGGGCGGGCAAGTGTCCTCGGGCGGGATTTTGCGGTGGTGGCATGATTTGCTGCATGAGGGCGATAACGGTTATGAAGAGATGCTGGCCCAAGCCGAAGCCGCTCCGCCCGGTGCCAATGGTTTGGTTGTGCTGGATTTTTGGCAAGGCAATCGCAACCCTTTCACCGATTATGATCTGCAAGGCGCGATCTGGGGGCTGACGCTGAAACATGGACGGGCTGACATCACCCGTGCGCTGATGGAATCTGTGGCGCTGGGTACGGCGAATATTTTGGGCCGCCTCCAGACGCGCGGGTTGGAGGTCAAAACCATGACATTGGCCGGGGGGGTGCTACGTTCGCCGTTTTGGGCGCAAATGCATGCCGATGCCACCGGCGTCACCCTGCGTATTCCCGAGGTGGGCGAAGCCACCGCGTTTGGCGCTGCGATCACGGCGGCGGTCGGCGCGGGGCTGTACCCGTCGCTGGAACAGGCCGCCGATGCGATGGTGCGCATTCGCTGCGAAATTCACCCTGATCCCACGCGCCATGCGCAGCTCAGCTCACAGATGGAGATCTATCTTGAAACCCATGCGGCGCTGCGTCCCTTGATGCACCGTCAAGCCGCGCGAAGCCGGGCCAGCCCACCCGCGCATTAACGCCTAAACATCTCATTTTTATCGACTTTCGGTTACAGCTCTCGGCTGTGACCCGGAATCCTACTGCCAATGAAAGGAAAAATCATGGCTCATATCGGAGACCTCATTGCTGAAATGCTCGCACAATACGGGGTCGAATATGTCTACGGGATGCCCGGCGGACAGACCACTGCGCTCCATGATGGTATTTCACGCCGCACCGATCGTATTCGCCATATCCTGATGCGCGACGAACGCAATGCTGCCTATGCCGCCGACGCCTATGCCCGTCTGACCGGCAAGCCCGGCATTTGTGATGTGACGGTGGGACCGGGGGCGAACCTGCTGCCTGCGGGGTTCCTGGAGGCGCTCAATGCCTCAATCCCGATGATCGGGATCATCGGCGAGCTGCCGCTGGATTGGTTGCCGCTGAAAGAAAAAGGCATCGCCAGCCAAGGCTTTGATCAGCTCAGCTTTTTCAAAAGCTGCTCGAAAGAGGCCTATTTGGTGCCCTCCGTTGCGGCCTTGCCGGAATTGATCCGCACCGCGTTTCGTGTTGCCACCTCGCCGCGCCCCGGTCCCGTGGCACTGATCATCCCGCATGATATTTTCGATGCGGACTGGGACGAGGATTTGTTGAAAATCAAGGTCGATGATCGTTCGGTCCAGATGCCCTATATGCGCAGCTGTGCGCCCGCAGGCGAGATTGCCGCTGCCGCTGCGTTAATCAAGCGGGCCAAACGCCCGGCTCTGGTCTGTGGCGGTGGTGTGCATGGCTCTGATGCTGCCGAGATCGTCACGGCATTTGCCGACAGGTTTAATGGCCTCGTGGTGACAAGCCTTTCGGGCAAGGGCTCGGTGCCGGAGACGCGCGATTATGCGGCGGGGGTGCTCAACCCTCTGGGGTCGAAAGCGGCCATTGATCTGATCAAAGAGGCCGATTTGGTGGTTTGGTGTGGTTCGAAAGTCAGCCAAAACACCGGCATGAACTGGTCGTTGCCGCTGCCGGAACAGGCGACCATCACCATCGACTTCGACCCGCTCGAACATGGCCGAACCTTCCGCCCGACCGTGGCGCTGATGGGCGATGTGCGTGAGACCGTTTTGGCGCTTGGCACTGCTTTGGGGGATATTCCTGAGCACAAAGAGTGGCTTGCCCGAATTTCCGAGGTCAAAGCGGTTTGTGATGCCGACAAAGCCGCCGAAATTGCCTCTGATATGCTGCCGATCCAACCGCCCCGGATCATGAATGAGATCGCCAAACGGCTTGAAGAGGATGACATCGTGGTCTCCGATGCCTCGTTTTCGGCGGGTTGGATTTCCGGCTATATTCCGGCGAAAAAACCGGGGCGTCAGTTCCTGTTTGCGCGCGGGCAGGGGGGCTTGGGCTATGCCGTGCCAGGGGCGATTGGCGCCGCAGCCGTGCGGCCAAATGCGCGGATCGTGACGGTCGCGGGCGACGGCGCGTTTTCCTACACGATCGGCGAGTTGGCGACCATGTGCCAGTACAATCAAAAGGTCGTTAACGTGGTGATCAACAACGGCAAACTGGGTTGGATTCAACTCTGGCAGGAGCTGTATTTCAACAACGTCCAGTCGGTTGATCTGGAAAGTCAGAGCTCGGTTCCCGGCTATGCGGGCGCAGCGGCGGCGCTTGGGCTTTTGGGCATCTATGTTGAAAAACCAGACGAGATCGGTCCGGCATTGGATCGCGCCTTTGCCCATGACGGGCCTTCGGTGGTCGAGGTGCGCATTGATGATCGGGCAACGCCGATCCATTCGTTCAAACGCCGCCTGCGTGAGAAATCGGATACGCCGTTCCCGCGTCCGGGCACTGTCTACCGCCTGCGCGACTGGAAGGTTTCGCCGGACCTCTGAGCGCTGGCTTTGTGAGTCTACATTTCGCAATGACACAGACCGGATGCGCTTGGGCGTCCGGTCTATTTTGTGAATGCCACCGTTCACGAACAGCACTGAATCATGACGGTTTGTAGGCAGACCGCCGTTTCCAGAGGCGCAGGATGCCGAGTGTGACGGCAAGCTGTCCCGCCCCAAAAGCGATCATAGCAGGCAGCAAACCCAACAAGTCCGCGAGGCCCCCGCTGGCGATCACCGGGATCGAGAAGCCCAAATAGGCGTAGACGAACAAACCGGCCGTTGCCCGTGCCCGTTCATTTGGCGCGCGTAACGAAACCTCGGCCAGGGACGCGAGATAGGTGAAACCATAGCTCGCGGCGCTGGTGATACAGGTGCCGAGCAGCACCAAGACCAAGATTTTGAGCCAAACACCCATCAGAAGCACGACGAAGCCCAGCGGGATAAGGATGAACCCAAGGGCAAGTGCTGAGGTGTTGGACATGCGCCGGGCGAGAGGCTGACACAGAAATCCCACGAAAATCGCTAAGAAAATCACAAGTCCGGTCCAGCCCCCCAAATCATTTGCAGCAAGTTCCAATGGCACGACTGCGATCGTCATGCCGGTGGTCGACCATGCCAATGCCATGGCTGCACCAAACATCCATGTCCCTGCGGGAAAGACGGGCAAACGCACAATCGAGATCGCCTGCGGATGATCCAGCTTGGGCAGGCAAAAGGCGATGAGGGCCAAAAGCGGGGCGGCCAAAAAGAACACAACAAAACTGGCAGGCAAAAGCGTTGGGCCTTGGAGGCCAAGGCTCACGCCTGTCGCCAAAGCCCCGCCGCCAAACCCGAGCGACGTGGCAGATGTGACGATCAAAGCGGCACTGCGGGTGCGGGTTTCCCCCAGAATTTCTGCCATATAGGCCGTTCCCGCCGGGGTTGCGAGGCCTGTCCCAATGCCAAGCAAGGCCCGCGCGATGACGAGGCTTGTCCAGACCGGACGCAGGACCAACAGCGCCGTCGCGACCGTTCCGATCACCAAAGCCAGAGCAAGCGGCAGCCGTCGCCCGATGCGGTCTGATACGCCGCCAAGCAAAAGTAACGTCGGCATGAGGCCCCCGACATAGGCCGCAAAGGCAACTGTCACTGCCATCGCCCCGACATCACTTTTAGAGGCGTAGACATCGTAAAGCGGAGCCTGAAGGTTGACGGCAAAGGTGACCGTGAACAGGGCAAGTGCAAGCAAGGAAACGGACAGGATTCTGGGCATAAGGGCACCTCGACGGTTGACTTTAGAGGGGAATGCCAGAAGGTTTTTTATATGACAATTTTTCAATTGTACTAGGTACAGCGCAGCCATGACCAAAGCCCGATATATACGCCTTGCTGATGTGATTGGCGCGTCGATCCAAGAGGGACGATTGGCACCCGGCACCAAACTGCCGACGCATCGCGCTTTTGCAGAAAAATTTGGTATCGCCTTGGCGACCGCAACGCGCACATACCGTGAACTGGAACGCAGAGGCCTGGTCGTGGGCGAGGCGGGGCGTGGGACCTTTGTGCGTGACCTTGGCGTGCCTGTGACGCTTGGCCTGCGCCAGAGCGCACCGGATGGGTTGGTTGATCTGGTGTTCAATATGCCGGGAGATGCCGGCGATCCCGACATTTTGCGTGCAGGGTTGCGGCGGTTGGCGGTGGCGGGCGATCTCGAAGCGATGCTGCGCTACCAGCCCCATGGCGGACGCCGCCATGAACGTAAAATCATCGCCACATACCTCTCTCAAACCCATGGGGTGATTGATCCAGAACGTCTTTTGGTGACATCGGGGGGCAGCATGGATTGGCGATGATCGGGTTTGGGCTGCTCAGCCGTGGTGACGCGGTCGCCGTGGATGAGCTGACATATCCGGGTTTCAAATCCGTGGCGGCGTTGCAGGGGCTTGATCTTGTGCCCGTCGCGGGCAAGCGGGCTGTGATGTGCCCTGACGAGCTAGACCAGCGCTGTCGGACGCGAAAGCTCCGCGCGGTTTATCTCATGCCGACCGTGCACAACCCGCTTGGCGCGGTGATGGACGAGACAACGCGGCGGCAGTTGAGTGATGTGGCCCGGCGACATGATCTTATGATCATTGAAGATGCGGCCTACGCCTTTTTGGACAGGGATGCCCCGCCGAGTTTCCTCACGCTGGCCCCCGAGCGGACGGTCCATGTCGGGGGCTTTTCCAAGAGTCTCGCGACCGGGCTGCGCTTGGGCTATGTGATTGCCTCAGATCGGCACCGCGACGGGTTGATCGAAGCGATCAGAGCCACGACATGGAATGCTCCGGCGTTGATTTCGAGCCTTGTGACGGGCTGGATTGAGGACGGTACATTAGGCCGATCCGAGGCCGTGCGACGGCGCGATGGCTGTGAGCGCCAAAAGATGTGCCGCGACGCGTTTGGTGATCTGCCGATCCTCTCACATCCCAATGCGGGATTCGCATGGGTGCCGCTGGCGCAGGGTGCCCGGGCTGCGCCCATTGTCACGGGCTTGAAGCAACAAGGCCTCTCCGTGTCCGGCGCTGACTCTTTTGCGACAACGATTGCGACACCTCAGGCGCTGCGATTGGCCTTCGGCGGTGTGCCCAAGGCGGAGCTCGGCCCCATTCTGAGCACCGTTGCCGACGCGATCCGTGCCGCATCGAAGGGACACGCCTTTTGAATCCAAAGTGACCATTGCTGCACGCAAGGGCGCGTTACACCCGCATCCGGGCAAAGCTCATCGAGATATGGCCGCGGCGGATATGGCCGACCGCATCCAGATCGCCAAGCTCAAGTGCGCCCAGAATGTCTTGGAGTTCTCGGGCGTAAATGCCAATTTCCTGCATCAAATCAATATGCGAACTGGTCACCTGTTGTAGCCAAATGCGGGCGGTGCGGAAATACAGCCGTTCCGCCATCGTCCGCAGCGGGGCGTTGGATGTGAGATCCAACAAGGTCAAAAACGTGTCTTGGTCCAGCAGCGAAAAGTCGCGCGCAGAAGGGGCGGATTTGAGCCCCTCGGCGCGGGCATGCAGGGCCCGGAACCGTTGCAAAAACGCAGCGTCAGGTTGGACCGGATCAAGTGAGGTTTGCAGCAACACCAATTCTTTGCGCAGCCGGTAGACTTGCGACATTTCGCTGTAATCGACGTTGGTGACCATGGTGCCGACGCCATGAACGGAGGTCACAAGCCCCTCATCCTCAAGACGCGCCAAAACGCGACGAATGGGGGTGCGCGAAATGCCCAATTCGGCGGCCAGCGCCGTTTCCGAAAGCTTCATGCCCGGCGGATAGTCCAGCATGCAAATGCGGCTGCGGATGTCCGCATGGATGCGCTCTGCACGTTCGCGGGCACGCAACGGCTCGGGCATCATGTCCATCGGTTCAGTTTCTGTCGTGTTTGCCATAGGTCTCCCCAAGTCGATCCAGCATCTCCATCGCTTGGCAAAGCTGATCGCGTTCAACATATTCGTCGGGCTTATGGGCTTGGTCAATGGAGCCGGGGCCACAAATCACCGCGCTCATGCCGATCTCTTGAAAAAGCCCGGCTTCGGTTCCGAACGGCACAACATCGGCGGTGTTGGCGCCGGTGAGGCGAAACACAAGATCGCGCGCAGCGTTTTCGTCCATGGGCGTGAGGCCCGCAACCTCGCCAATCACCTCGGTGGTGATCTCGGCCTGTGGCGCCACAGCGCGCATGTCCGGCAACAACACGTCGCCGACATACTGCGCCAGATCGCGCTGAACCAGATCGAAATCCTCTGATCCGATTGGCCGCATTTCCCATTCTAACGTGGCTTTGCCTGCGATGACATTATGGGCATGCCCGCCGTTAAGGCCGCCGATGTTGATCGTCGTGTAAGGTGGATCAAACCGCGATCCCGGTGGACAGCGCTCGATCAAAGCCTGTCGCAACACCAGCAAACGGTTGATGTAACGTGCCGCATATTCGACCGCGTTGACACCTTTCTCCGGGGCCGATCCATGCCCCTCCGCCCCTGTAAAGGTCACGGTATATTCGCAACAGCCTTTGTGCCCTTCAATCACCCGCATCTGCGTCGGCTCACCAATCAGCGCCATCGCGGGGCGGATGTCGCGGGCCTTGAGCCCCTCGACAAGATCGCGCGCGCCCAAACATCCGACCTCTTCGTCATGGGTAAAAGCGAAATGGATTGGGCGGGTGTGCGCCGCCGTTTTGAGCGCGTCTATTTTGGTCAGGCAGGTGGCAATAAACCCCTTCATGTCGCAGGTGCCACGACCATAAAGCTTGCCGTCGCGTTCCACCATTTCAAATGGGTCTGTCGTCCACGGTTGATCCGCCACCGGCACCACATCGGTGTGCCCGGACAGGACCAGCCCGCCCGCGCGTTCCGGCCCGAGTGTGGCAAACAGATTGGCCTTGGTGCCGCTGGTGTCAGTGAGCACCTCAACCCGTGCGCCCGCACGCTCCAACCTGTCCGCGACATAGTGGATCACGGGCAAGTTGGTCATCGAGGACACCGAGGGAAAGGCGATGAGATCGGCCAAAATGCTTTGGCAGCGGTCGAGATCGGACATGATCAGTCCTTCACAAACAGCTTGCGCGGCACGTTGCACAACGGCTCGGCTGGCCCGTCTTCGCGGATCAGGATCGTCTCCGTCGTCTCCATGCCCCAGCCATCCATCCACAGACCCGGCATAAAATGAAAGGTCATGCCCGGCTCCAAAACCGTCTCATCTGAGGCGCGCAGGGACACTGTATGTTCGCCCCAATCCGGCGGGTAGGACAGGCCAACGGCATAGCCACAACGGTTCGGGCGTTCGATCCCGACTTTGATCAGTTCCGCATCCAATGCGCGGGCAATGTCACAGGCCCGGTTGCCGGGGCGCGCCACCTCGATCCCGGCGTTCAACCCTTCGGTCAGGGCCTGAGCCGCGTCGCTCATAAAACGCGGTGGTTTGCCAAAAAAGATCGTCCGGCAGAGCGGTGCGTGGTAGCGGCGGTAACAGCCGGATTGTTCGATAAACGTTGCCTCACCCCGCTTTAACGCCTCGCCGTTCCATGTCAAATGCGGCGCAGAAGCATCCGCGCCCGAGGGCAAAAGCGGCACGATCGCCGGGTAGTCGCCCCAACTGTCATCCTCGCCCTGAACCGAGGTTTTGAACATCTCACCGACAAGGTCGTGTTTGCGCATGCCTGGTTCGGCCAATTCAATCGCGCGCTCAATCACCAGCTCGGAAATGCGTGCGGCGCGGCGCATGAAATTCAATTCCTCACTGGATTTGATCAGCCGGTTCCAATTCACCAATGTTGAGGCGTCGATCAATTCGGCCTCGGGCAATCCCTGCGCCAAAACGGCAAAGGCGCGGGCGGTGAAGTAGTAGGTCTCCATCTCGATCCCAATGCGTTTGTCGCCATATCCCATGATCCGCAGATGCGAGGCGAGGTCTTCCATCGGGTGAATGTCGGTGGCCTGAATATAGCGATCCGCGTAGTGAAGGATGTTCTCGTCTTCCATCCAAACGGTACGCTTGGCGCCATTGGCGTCTTGCATTCGGCCCCACCAAATCGGATCGCCCTCAAGGCTCAAAATCACGCCTTGATGCACATAAAAGGACCAGCCGTCATACCCGGTGAGCCAGTTCTGGTTTGACGGATTGGTCACAAACAGGACGTCTATTCCGGCGGCGCTCATCGCTTCGCGGGTCAGTTGGATGCGCCGATCATATTCGGCGCGGGAGAAGGGAGCGTTCTCAATAGGCATGCAATTCTCGCTTATTGTGCACATCTTGTGCGATTCTATCGGGCGTATTCACTTGTAAAGCCGAAAAATAAGGATGTTTTTGGCCTGTTTTCCTTGACACTTGGGCGATTCGCCTAATGTTGTATACATCAGTTGAGGGAAGCTCAGTTTCCTCGTCAATGAAAATAATCGGGAGTGACCTATGAAACGTATCCTTAAAACCGCTGCTGCTGCGGGCCTCACGCTGGGCGTCAGCGCGACGGCCCTCATGGCCGGGACGTTGAGTGACCGGATCGCAGACGGTGATCCGATCCGCATCGGCTTTGCCAACGAAGTGCCTTGGGCCTATCCGGGCGAAGACGGCGCTGCCGAGGGGTTTGTGAATGCCTATGTCATCGGCGTGCTTGAAACGATGGGCTATGACAACATTGAACCGGTCGTCACCGAATGGGGTGGCCTCATCCCCGGCCTCAACGCCGGTCGTTTCGACATCGTGACGGGCGGGATGTATATTCTTGGCTCGCGCTGCGAAAACATGACGTTCTCCGAACCAATGGCCAAAGTGGGCGATGCTTTTATCGTGCCCGCAGGCAACCCCAAAGACCTCAACAACTACGAACAGCTTGCCGAAAAAGACGCGATTTTCGTGACTGGCGCGGGCTATAACCAAATCGAAGCGGCAGAACGCGGTGGCGTCGATGACGACAAGGTCATGACCGTCCCCGGCCCGACCGAAATTCTCGCCGCTGTGCGCGCAGGACGTGCCGATGCCGGTGGGGTGACCTATTTCACTGCGCTCAATCTGGCCGAACAATCGGGTGGCGATGTCGAAGTGTCTGACGTGAGCCAACTCCCCGATTGGACCCAAAACTGGGTCGGCATCGGTTTTCGGGATGAGGACGCGGATTTCGTTGAAAAATTCAACGCAGCCCAAGCCGAATACCTTGGCTCTGATGCGATGATGGAAGCGGTGTCGGCCTATGGCTATTCCAAAGGCAACCTGCCCGGCGAGATGAAAACCGCCGATGTTTGCACCATGAAGTGAACTGACGTGCGCTTCGATCCATCCAAGTGATTGAAGCGGGCCGGGACAACGGTTCCGGCCCGCCTGTCATGTTCAGCCTTGGGAGATGCCCTTGAGCCTCTGGGAATTTTTCGCGACGTATTGGCCCGACTTCCTAAAAGGAACCGGTGTCACCGCCGCTCAATTTGTCCTTGCCACCCTGCTCGCGATTGGAATCGCATTGGTGGCCGGATTGATGAAACTGTCCCGCAATGCCGTGATCCGCGGCGTGTCGGTGACCTATATCGAAATTTTTCGCGGCACCTCGCTTTTGGTGCAACTGTACTGGATTTTCTTCGTGCTGCCGTTGTTCGGCGTGACACTGGATAAGTTCACCGCGGGCTTTGTCGCCGTTGGGATGAACTTGGGCGCTTACGGCGCCGAGCTTGTGCGCGGCGGCATTCAATCGGTGCCAAAAGGGCAATGGGAGGCCGCCTATGCGCTCTCAATGAGCCCGGCCAAGCGGATGTGGCGGATCATCTTGCCGCAGGCTCTGGTCAATATGTTGCCGCCTTGGGGCAATCTTTTGATCGAGCTTCTGAAAAACACAGCGCTTGTGTCGCTGATCTCCGTCACCGACCTGATGTTCGTGGCTAAACAGATCAACGGGTCGACCTTCCTGTCGGCTCAGGCCTTTGGTCTTGCGCTGATCGTCTATTATGTCTTCGCGCGGTTCATCGTCACGCCCGCGATGCGTTGGCTCGAAGGCTTTATGCGCCGTAAGTTGGGGAGGGCCTAAGCCATGGGATTTCATTGGAAATGGGATTTCACTTGGGAAATCCTGCCGCGTCTGCTTGAGGCGACGCTCAACACTTTGATCGCAGCCGGGGCGGGCTATGCCATTGCCATCGTGTTGGGGTTGGTTTTGGCACTGGCGCAGCGCACGCCCTACCGGGCACTGACCTTTGTGGTGCGCGAATTTGTGGAGTTCATCCGCTCGACACCGCTGATCCTTCAGATCTTTTTCGTGTTCTACGTCGGCCCGCAATTTGGGGTGCGCATGAGTCCCTGGACCTCCGGGATGATCGCCATCGGGTTGCATTATTCGGCCTATCTTTCCGAGGTTTATCGCGGTGGTTTAAACAGTGTCGGCAAGGGCCAATGGGAGGCCTGCACCGCGCTCAACATGAGCACGCGCCAAGCCTACACCCGGATCATCATTCCGCAGGCTGTGCCGCCTGCTTTGGCGGGCATGGGCAACTATCTTGTGGGGATTTTCAAGGACACGCCGATGCTTTCGGTGATCGGTGTTGCGGAGCTGATGCACACCGCCAATGCGATCGGCTCCGAAAGCTATCGCTTCCTCGAACCCTACACCCTCGTCGGCGTGATTTTCCTCGCCATTTCCCTTCCTGCCGCCGGTTTCATCCGTGTGTTTGAAACCTATGTGCGCCGCAAACTTGGACTGAAATAATGGAAGATATGTCGCAATACCCGCTGGAACTGACCGGCGATGATATCCCGATGGTGCGTTTCATGAACGTCACCAAACGCTACGGCAAACTGACCGTTTTGGATCGGCTGAACTTGGATGTGGCGACGGGTGAAATGGTGACCGTGATCGGCCCGTCTGGCTCGGGCAAAACCACCGTTTTGCGGATGCTGATGACGCTTGAGACCATCAATGAAGGTGTGATCTATGTCGACGGCAAGCCCTTGACCCATATGGAGAAAAACGGTGCCCTTGTGCCCGCCTCCCCCAAGCATCTGCGGATGATGCGCAGTCAGATTGGCATGTGTTTTCAACACTTCAATCTGTTCCCGCATATGACCGCCTTGGAAAATTGCATGGAGGGGCCGGTTCAGGTTTTGGGCATGTCCAAAGCCGAGGCGCGCAAGCGCTCTGAGGACCTGTTGGAACTTGTCGGCATGATCGAAAAGAAGGATCAGCACCCCTCGCGCCTTTCGGGCGGGCAACAACAACGCGTTGCCATTGCCCGCGCTTTGGCGATGCGGCCCAAGGTGATGCTGTTTGACGAAGTGACCTCCGCGCTTGACCCGGAGGTGATCGGTGAGGTGACCAATGTGATCCGCGATCTGGTGGACAAACACAACCTCACCATGTTGATGGTCACCCACCAAATGGGCTTTGCCAAAGACATCTCCGATCGCATTTGTTTCTTTTTCGACGGCTCAATTGAAGAACAAGGCGCGCCCGAGGAGCTGTTTGGCAATCCGCAAAGGGAACGGACACAGCAATTTCTCAGCGCGGTCAAAGAGGCGGGTTGATGCTGGCCTTAGCGGATGTTTTTGCCGCCCAAAACGTGATCCGGGGCGTGGCGGATGGTACGCCACTTGTGCCCTCGGACTTGTCGCAAAAGCTCGGGGGCGATCTCTGGCTCAAACTTGAGATCTGCCAGCCGATGGGCGCGTTCAAACTGCGCGGCGCGGTCAATGCGATGGCACATTTGCCCACGGATGCCAGGGGCGTGACCTGTTGCTCCACCGGCAATCATGGCCGCGCGGTGGCCTATGCGGCGGCGCAAAACGGTCTGCGTGCCGTGATCTGTATGTCTGAGCTGGTGCCAAAGACCAAGGTCGACGGCATTCGGAGGCTGGGCGCAGAGGTCCACATCGACGGTCGCTCGCAAGACGAGGCCCAAGCCCATGCCACGCGTTTGGCGCGCGCCGATGGGCTGATCGACATTCCACCCTTTGACGATCCGCATGTGATCGCCGGGCAAGGCACCATTGCGCTGGAAATGCTGCGCGCCCGCCCCGATCTCGACACGCTCATGATCCCGCTCTCCGGCGGCGGTTTGGCGGCGGGCATGGCAGTTGCGGCCCGCGCAATCAAACCCGACATCCGCCTGATCGGCGTCAGCATGGATCGCGGCGCGGCGATGGCGGCTTCGATCACAGCGGGGCACCCGGTTGAGGTCAAAGAGGTCGCCTCTTTGGCCGACAGTCTGGGCGGTGGGATCGGGGGTCAGAACCAGCACACATTCCCGCTTTGCCGCAGGCTTTTGGATGAGGTGGTTTTGGTCACGGAAGACGACATTTATACCGCCATGCAAGCGCTCTATTACGAGGACCGTTTGGTCGCCGAAGGGGCCTGTGTCGTCGGCATCGCCGCCCTTATGGCGGGCAAGATCGTGCCAAGCCCGCAGATGGGTACTGTGATCACCGGGCGCAATGTCGATATGGCGCAATTCACCCGCGTGGTGATGGGCCAAGATGTGCGGCTGGGGGATGTGATTGTAAAAGGAACGCCCTATGACGCGTGAGACACAGGCGAAGCCCCCCCGCCCTGACATTCGCATCGTCACCGAGGCGCAATTGCGCGGGGTGGTCTCGCTTGATCTCGAGACCATTGATGTGATCGAAAACGGCTTTCGCGCCTTAGCCGAAGGTGGCGTCGTGATGCCGCCGGTGCTGTCGATGGCGATTGCCGCCCATCATGGTGAGGTCGATGTGAAAACCGCCTATGTGCCGGGGCTGGACGGCTTTGCGTTGAAAGTCTCGCCGGGATTTTTTGACAATCCCCAATTGGGCCTGCCTTCGCTGAACGGCTTGATGATCCTGCTTTCGGCCAAAACCGGGCTGGTGCAGGCGGTGTTTTTGGACAATGGCTACCTCACAGATCTTCGCACGGCGGCGGCGGGCGCGGTCGCTGCGCGCCATTTGGCCCCCGAGGTGGAAACGGCGGGGGTGATCGGCACCGGTGCACAAGCCCGGTTGCAAATGCAAGCTGCGCATCTGGTGCGCCCGTTCAAACGCTGTCTCGTTTGGGGCCGCGACACGGAAAAAGCCGCCGCCTGTGCCGCCGATATTGCCGCGATGACCGGGGCCGAGGTGGAGGTGATGACGGAGGTCGCGCCGCTCGTGGCGCAAAGCCAGCTTGTGGTCACCACAACCCCCGCGACGACGCCTTTGATCACCGCCGAGATGCTCCACGATGGGGTGCACATCACCGCCATGGGATCGGATCAGGCGGGCAAAAACGAGATTGCGCCAGAGGCCTTGGCCGCCGCCGATCTTTATGTCTGTGACCGGGTGAGCCAATGCGAGGCGCTGGGTGAATTGCGTGCGGCGCGTGTGCAAGGGCTGATGGCTCAAACCCCGCCGGAATTGGGCCAGATCCTCACGGGAGACGCCCAGGGCCGCACCGAACCGCATCAGATCACGATCTGCGATCTGACCGGAACCGGCGTGCAAGACACCGCCATCGCATGCGATGTCGCGACCCGTTTGGGGGATGCGGGCACCGTGATTTCCACGGCCCCTGACCTATGATCAAACTCGACGCCCGCGATTTCGACATTCTGCGCGCCCTGTCTCGGGAGGGGCGGATGTCAAAAGCGCGTCTGGCCGAAGCCATTGGCCTATCGCCAACACCCGCATGGGAGCGGTTGAAAAAGTTGGAGAAAGCCGGGCTGATCGAGGGCTATCACGCCAAGATCAACCTGCGCAAATTGGGGGCCACGGTGACGGTGTTCGTCGCCGCCGAACTCGCCGATCACACCCAAGCCTCGTTTCAAACCTTTGAAGCCTCGGTACAATCTCATGAGGAAATTGTGGGCTGTTGGGCTTTGGGTGGCGGGTTTGACTACCTGTTACAGATCGTCACCCGCGACATTCATGCCTATCAACGGTTGATCGACACGCTGTTGGACGCGCGCATCGGCATCGCGCGGTATTTCACCTATATTGTCACCAAACAGGTCAAAGGCGGCGGTGCTCCACCGCTAGGATTGTTCACAGACCATTTGGACTAGCATAGCCCGCCGCCGCAGTCCGAATACCGCGCCACAGCTCCCAGTTTGGTCTCCATCTCTGCCGTGATCCGTCACAGTGACAGGGACAAGGAGGACCACATGCGTGACACTGCAATTTCTGCGCGTTCTGACATTGGCGACAAACGTCTTTTGCGGGGCTTTTCCTATGTGAATGGCAAATGGACCTCTGGCGAGGCTGGCGCCTGTTTTGCCGTGACCGATCCGGCCACGGGGTCGCATTTGGGCGATGTGGCCGCGTTGAGTGCCGCGCAATCCACCGCCGCCGTGGACGCCGCCCAAGCGAGTTTTCCCGCATGGTCACAGCGTTTGCCACAGGACCGTGCCGCCGTGCTGCGCCGTTGGCATGAGCTGATGATCGCGGCCAAAGAAGACCTCGCGCGGATCATGGTGCTGGAACAGGGCAAGCCGTTGTCAGAAGCGCGCGGCGAGATCGACTATGCCGCGGCGTTCATCGACTATTACGCCGAAGAGGCGAAGCGTCCGAATGTCGAAGGCGTGACTTCGCATTTGCCCGATGCCGAGGTCGAACTTTGGTTGGAACCTGTGGGTGTTGTTGCCCTGATCACGCCGTGGAATTTCCCCTCCGCCATGCTCACGCGCAAAGCGGCGGCGGCTTTGGCGGCGGGCTGTACGGTTGTGGCGCACCCTTCGGCTGAGACCCCTTATTCGGCGTTGGCATTGGCGGAATTGGCCGAGCGCGCAGGGATACCTGCGGGCGTGTTCAACGTCGTGACCGGGCAGGCCTCGACCGTGGTGGAGCCGTGGACCAAAGACACCCGCGTGCGGGCGCTGTCCTTTACCGGGTCTACTGAGGTGGGCCGACTGCTCTATCGTCAATCGGCGGAGACGGTGAAAAAATTGGTATTGGAACTCGGCGGCCACGCGCCGGTGATCGTGTTCAAAGGGGCCGATCTGGATCGGGCAGTGGACGAGGTGATCAAAGCCAAATTCGCCACCTCGGGTCAGGATTGCCTTGGCGCGAACCGGATATATGTCGAACGTCCGATCTATGATGCATTTTGCGCGAAATTTGTGGCGGCGGCCAAGGCGCTCACCCTTGCGCCCGGCATGGAGGATGCCGATCTTGGCCCATTGATGAACGCGCGCGCCGTGGCGAAACAACAGGCGCATGTGGACGACGCTCTTGCCAAGGGTGCGCGGCTGGGCTGTGGCGGGGCGGTCTCTGACCTTGGTCCGCTGTTCTATCCCGCCACCGTGCTCACCGATGTGCCTGACAGCGCCAAAATCATGCATGAAGAAAGCTTTGGCCCCGTTGCCCCGATCACGCCGTTTGACACCGAAAAAGAGGTCATCAAACGCGCCAATGATAGCGAATATGGCCTCGTCGCCTATGTCCATTCGCAAGACCCGAAACGCATCTACCGCCTCTCACGGGCGCTGCAATACGGCATGGTCGCGGTCAATCGCACCAAGGTTACGGGCGCGCCGATCCCCTTTGGCGGGGTCAAGCAATCGGGCCTCGGACGCGAAGGCGCGCGGATGGGAATGCAGGAGTTTATGGAGCTGAAATACGTCTGTCGCGATTGGGGTTAGCCCCAGGCGTATCGGCGCAAAGGCTTGAACGTAAAAGGAAAAGATATGCTGACAAATGATCAACTTGGCCAATGGGACCGCGAAAACTTCTTTCACCCGTCCACACATTTGGCGCAACATGCACGCGGCGAAACCCCGACACGGGTGATCAAAACCGCCAAGGGTGTGCATATCGTCGATCGCGATGGCAAAGAAACATTGGATGCTTTTGCCGGGCTGTACTGTGTCAATGTCGGGTACGGGCGTCAGGAAATCGCCGAAGCGATTGCCGATCAGGCCCGCGAATTGGCCTATTACCACGCCTATGTCGGTCACGGCACCGAGGCCTCGATCACTCTGGCGAAAATGGTGCTGGACCGGGCGCCGGATCACATGTCGAAAGTCTATTTTGGTCAGTCCGGCTCCGATGCCAATGAGACCAACATCAAGCTGATTTGGTATTACAACAACATCCTTGGTCGCCCTGAGAAAAAGAAAATCATCTCGCGCTGGCGTGGCTATCACGGTTCTGGCTTGATGACGGGTTCGCTGACCGGGCTTGAGGCGTTTCAACAGAAATTCGACCTGCCGCTCGACCGTGTGGTTCACACAGAAGCGCCGTATTATTTCCGCCGTGCCGATCTTGCCATGAGTGAGGCAGACTTTGTCGCTGATTGCGTCGCCAAGCTCGAAGAGCTGATCGCCCGCGAAGGCGCGGACACGATTGCCGCCTTTATCGGCGAGCCGGTGTTGGGCACGGGTGGGATCGTGCCGCCGCCTGCGGGCTATTGGGACGCGATCCAAGCGGTTCTGAACAAGCACGACATCCTTTTGGTCGCGGATGAGGTGGTCACGGGCTTTGGTCGTTTGGGGTCCATGTTTGGCTCAGACCACTACGGCATGAAGCCCGACTTGATCACCATCGCCAAGGGGCTGACCTCTGCCTATGCGCCGCTGTCTGGTTCCATCGTGTCGGATAAAATGTGGAAAGTGCTGGAGCAGGGCACCGATGAAAACGGTCCGATCGGCCATGGTTGGACCTATTCCGCCCACCCGATTGGCGCGGCGGCGGGGGTGGCCAATCTCAAGCTGATTGACGAGCTGAACCTGATTGAGAATGCCGGAAGCGTTGGCAAATATCTCAACGACACGATGACTGCGGCCTTGGGCGATCACCCGCATGTCGGGGACATTCGCGGCGAAGGGATGCTCTGTGCCGTTGAGTTTGTCAAAGACCGTGACACGCGCAGCTTTTTTGATCCGGCGGATAAGGTGGGCTACGCGCTTGCTGCGGCTTTGTTGTCTGAGGGGGTGATTGGGCGCGCAATGCCGCAGGGCGACATCCTTGGCTTTGCCCCGCCCTTTTGCCTGACGAAAGCGGAGGCCGATAAGGTGGTCGATGCCACAACGAAAGCGGTGAAATCGGTTCTTGGATAAGGGCCAACCTTGTTTAAAAATGCAAAGCTGGCCGTGTGATACGGCCAGCTTTTTAGAATATGGGGCGCAGGATCAGTGCGCGACCATCACATGGCGCACGAGGGAATAATCTTCGAGCGCATAAGACGACATGTCTTTGCCATAGCCGGATTGTTTCATCCCGCCATGGGGCATTTCGTTGGTCAGCATGAAATGGGTGTTCACCCAAGTGCAACCATATTGCAGGCGCGATGCGATGTTCATGCCGGTGGAGACGTCTTTGGTCCAGACCGAGGAGGCCAAGCCATAGTCGCTGTCATTGGCCCATGTGATCGCTTCTTCCGCATCCGAAAAACGCGTGACGGAGACCACCGGACCAAAGACTTCGCGCCGGACAATTTCGTCCGTTTGCAAAGCGCCTGCGACGACGGTCGGTTTGTAAAAGAAGCCGTCGCCATCGGGGATTTCGCCGCCTGTGGTGATCTCAATGTGATTGGCTTCGCGCGCACGCGCCACGAAACTGGCCACCCGGTCGCGTTGACGCAATGAGATAAGCGGGCCCATTTCGTTGAGACTGTCGTCGGGGTTGGCATATTCGATCTGCGAGACGGCGTCGGTGAGTTTGCCGACGAAATCATCATAGACCGAGGCTTGCGCATAGATGCGGCAGGCAGCGGTGCAATCCTGACCCGAGTTGTAAAACCCAAAGGCGCGCAGGCCCTCGACCGTGGCCTCAATATCGGCGTCCTCCATCACGATGACCGGGGCTTTGCCGCCGAGTTCGAGGTGGGTGCGCTTGATGGTTTTGTTGGCCGCGTCCAAGATTTTGCGCCCGGTGGCGATGTCGCCAGTGAGCGAAATCATTGCAACTTTCGGATGGTTGATCAGGGCGGAGCCGACGGTTTCGCCACGGCCAAGGATGATGTTCACCACACCTTCAGGCAGGATGTCGGCAAAGATTTTGGCCATCGCCAGCGCGGTTAGCGGGGTCTGTTCGGAGGGTTTGAACACCACCGTGTTGCCCGCCGCAATCGCCGGGGCGATTTTCCACGCCATCATCATCAACGGGTAGTTCCACGGCGCAATGGAGGCGACGATGCCGATGGGATCGCGGCGGATCATCGAGGTGTGACCTTCGAGATATTCGCCCGCAATCGGCCCGGTCATGCAACGCACGGCACCGGCGAAAAAGCGAAAGCAATCGACAATGGCAGGCAATTCATCATTCAGCGCCAAAGGCCCCGGTTTGCCACAGTTGAGTGCTTCGAGCCCGGCGAGGGTTTCGGCTTCGGCTTCGATCCGGTCCGCGAGTTTCAACAAATATCCCGAGCGCGCGGATGGCGTTGTGCGCGACCACTGCGCAAAGGCTTTGTCCGCCGCCGTCACCGCCGCTTCGACCTGGGTCAAAGAGGCTTCGGGCAGGGTGGTGATGATCTCACCTGTGCGCGGATTAAAGATGCTTTCTTCGGTTTCAGTGCCGCGGACAAGCGTGGCGCCGATGAGCATTTGGGTGTCCATGAGAGTCTCCCTGTTTTCGTTATTTATCGGACCCGGCGGTGTGTTCGCCGTCGCGTGTAAGGTAATAAGCGGCCAAAATTGGCAGCACGGTGACGATCACCACCGCCATGGCAACCACATTGGTCACCGGGCGTTGACGGGGGCGGACGAGTTCTTCGAGCATCCAAATCGGCAGGGTCGTTTGGTTGCCGGCGGTGAATGTGGTGACGATCACCTCATCGAAACTGAGCGCAAAGGCCAACATCCCACCCGCAAGCAGGGCTGTGGCGATATTGGGCAGGATCACAAGTACAAAGGTCTGAACCCCATCCGCCCCCAGATCCATCGCCGCATCGACCAGCGCGCCAGAGGTTCGGCGAAACCGCGCCACCGCATTGTTGTAGACGATCACGATACAGAAGGTGGCGTGACCCAAAACAATGGTCCATGTCGAAAACGGAATGTCCAACAGCGAAAAGGCCGAACGCAACGAAATCCCTGTGATGATCCCCGGCAAAGCGATGGGCAGGATCACCAAAAGCGAGATGGTTTCCCGGCCAAAAAAGCGCGAGCGGGCCACGGCGGCGGCGGTGAGCGTGCCCATGATCAAGGCCAGCGTGGTCGAAATGGCCGCGACTTTCAGCGACAAAGCCAAAGCCTCCCAGACATCGGCCCGCCCCAAGGTGACGCCGATCCATTTCGTGGTCAGGCCGGGGGGCGGCCATTGAAAGCTCTTTTCTTCGGTGGTGAAGGCATAGACAAAGATCAGGGCAATCGGGGCCAAGAGGAAGATCAGCCCCCCGATGGCAGCAAATTTCAGGCCCAGTGGGGCGCGGGAATTAGAGTGCATCGAAAGCCCCCATTTTGCGTGCGCCCCAGAGGTAAATCCCCATGATGACGATTGGAACGACGGTGAACGCGGCGGCCAGCGGGATGTTCCCGGCGGTGCCTTGTTGGGTGTAGACAGCTTGGCCAATAAAGAGCCGCGAGTTGCCGACAATCTGCGGCACGATGTAGTCGCCCAAGGTCAGCGAAAAGGTAAAGATCGACCCGGCAATGATCCCCGGCAGAGCCAGCGGAAACAGCACCATGCGGAAACTTTGGCGCGGTGTGGCACCGAGATCGGACGCGGCTTCCAACAAGGCCCCCGGCACACGTTCAAGCGAGGCCTGAACCGGGATGATCATGTAGGGTAACCAAATATAGAGGAACACGAGGAAGGTGCCGGTGTAGCTGACCGAGAGGGAATTGCCGCCGATGACAGGCAGGCCTAGGAGGCCATCCAACAGCCATGTCAGATGCAGTTTGGCAAAGAGCCACGTCAGAATGCCCTCTTTCGCCAGAACGAGTTTCCAGGCATAGACCTTGACCAGATAGCTCGACCAAAGCGGCAACATCACCCCGATGTAAAACAGCGCTTTCCATTTGCCCTTGGCATAGCGCGCCGCGAAATAGGCAATGGGAAAGGCTAAAATGGCGGCGGCGATGGTCACCGAGGCGGCCATGGCAACCGTGCGCAAAATGATGTCGAGGTTATAGGGGCGCAGCAATTCGCCGTAGGTCTTGAACGTAAACTCGCGCACGACGATGCCGGAGAATTCGTCGATGGAGAAAAAGCTTTGGATCAAGAGCGCGATCAGAGCGCCGATATAGACGATGCCAAGCCACAGCGTGATCGGCAGCACCATCAGGAACACGAACATACGCGGGTGACGGATCACCCAATCGACTGTGCGCGACAGTGGCCCGCTTCTGGGCGTGAAAATCGCCGGTTGCGTGGTGTCAAACCCGCTCATGCCTCACGCTCCATAAGATGCGCGCGGGCGGGGTCCCACAACACGCGGGTCGTCTCGCCAATCTCTGGGGTGGTTTGATGCGCCGGGATGAGGGCGGTCAGGCTTTGACCTTTGATGTCGAGCGACAGTTTGGTGACGCGCCCGTGGAAGAACTTGCCGGTCACCGTGGCCTCGCGTCCCGCCGCATCCAACACGATGTCTTCGGGACGCAAAGAGGCCCATTGGCCAGATCCCCCAACCCCGGCCAGATCGGCGGGCACGACATTCGACGAGCCAACGAAATCTGCGACGAACCGTGAGGCGGGACGGCGATAAATATCTTCGGAACTGCCGATTTGTTGGATTTTGCCATCCGCAAACACCGCCACGCGATCCGCCATTGACAGGGCTTCGTCCTGATCATGGGTCACGAACACAAAGGTCAGACCCAACGCGCGTTGCAATTTGCGCAGCTCTTCTTGCATCTGTTCGCGCAGCTTGAGATCAAGCGCGCCCAGCGGTTCGTCCAACAGCACAACCCGAGGTTTGTTGATCAACGCGCGCGCCAAGGCCACGCGTTGGCGTTGGCCGCCCGACAATTCGCCCGCCCGGCGCGCGCCGTAGCCGCCCAGCTCGACGAGCGCAAGCGACTCTTCGGCGGCGCGGCGGCGCTCGGCCCGACCCACGCCTTTGACACGCAGGCCAAAGGCCACGTTGTCGAGCACATTCATATGCGGGAACAAGGCGTAGTTTTGGAACACCGTGTTCACATTGCGCAAGTAGGGTGGCACACCCTCGGCGCGCTCACCAAAGATTTCGATACGCCCGGCGGTTGGTTGTTCGAATCCCGCAATCAGGCGCAGGCAGGTGGTTTTGCCGGAGCCGGATGGGCCAAGCATGGCAAAAAATTCACCATCGCGAATGGCCAGATCGACCTCATCCACGGCTTTCACGGTTCCGAAATGGCGCGATACGCCTCGGAAGGTCACTGCATCAGTCATTGTCAGTCTTTCAGGGGAGCGGGCTTTGGGGAAGGTAAGTCGGGCCGGCCCGAAAAGGCCGACCCGTGGGGGGGAAGGGTCAGCGACCGCCAATCACGCCGATGTAGTCAGAGACCCAGCGGTAATACGGCACACAGGTGCCTTGGCTGTCACAGCTTGAGACCGGGGTTTGCCAGAATTTGATCCGGTCAAAGTCGTCCAAGCCGTTCTCGGAACAGCCTGCGGCGGTCTGCATGCCAGAGCCATCGGTACAGGCCTCAGGCACAGACGGCACAGCGCCAAACCAGACGGACAAATCCGATTGCAGGTTGGAGTTCAGCGAATGCTCCATGAACTGATAGGCGCAATTCGGGTGCTCGGACTCGGCATGCAACATCAAGGTGTCGGCCCAGCCACTCGCGCCCTCGGACGGGATGGTGGAGGAGACCGGCACACCGTCGGCTTTCAGCAGGTTGACCATGAACGGCCAAGAGGAGGACGCCACCATGCCTTCGTTCTTGAAGTCGTCGATCTGAATGAACGCGTCATGCCAATAGCGCGACACCAAGGTGCGCTGGGTGCGCAACACGTTCAGCGCGGCGGCATATTGATCCTCGTTCAACTCATAGGGGCTTTCGATGCCAAGCTCGGGCTGATGTGCCATCAAATACATCGCCGCATCGGCGATATAGATCGGGCCATCATAGGCCTGCACCCGGCCTGTGTTGCTTTCGCCATCGGGCAGGGTCATTTCTTCGAACACCACATTCCAGCTGGTCGGGGCCTCTGGGAAAACCTCGGTGTTGTACATCAACACGTTCGGCCCCCACATGAACGGCGTGCCATAATGGGTGCCTTTGACTGTGTGCCAGGGCGCATCTTTCAGACGGTCATCGACGCGGGACCAGCTTGGGATCAGATCGACATTGATCGGCTGAACCCGACCGCCCGCGATCAAACGCAGCGAGGCATCGCCCGATGCGGTCACCAAGTCAAAGCCGCCTTCGTTCATCAGCGCGACCATTTCATCCGAGGTGTTGGCGGTTTTGATCTCGACCTTACAGCTTGTGGCCGCTTCGAATTTGGTCACCCAATCAAAGGCCGCATCGGTTTCACCGCGTTCGATATAGCCCGGCCATGCGACGATGGAGACGGTGCCTTCGCCCGCACCAAGTTCGGTCATCATATCGGCGGCAGAAAGCGGCACGGCAGTGGCGGCGGCAAGCGCAAGACCGGAGGCACACCCTTTGAAAATCTTTTTCATCTTCAGTTTCCCTGTTGCTGCGGGAGTCAAAGCCCCCTTGGGCCGCAGGGTGGGAGAGCGGGTCCGATTTCACAAATTCAATTCTCAGGTTTTGGGTATCGTGAAAATTGATACCGATGAATTACTTTGTGTTTTTATGGGTTTGTGCCGCCAAAACAAATTCTCGCGTCGGACGGGACAGCGGCGAACCTTTGCGCCAGACGGTACCAACCTGCACAACGGGCAGGCTTCCCGACACATCGCGGGACACAATTCGGTCCCCTTCAAGCGACCAACGCCGATACACCATCTCCGGCAAAAGCGCGATTCCCGCGCCCGTGGCCACCAAAGAGCGCACCGCCTCCACAGAGCGGGTGCGAAATGCGACACGCGGGCGGGCGCCAAAGGCCGAGAGCAATTTGCGCGTGGCCTCTTCGATCTCATCAATCCGCAGCATGATCATCGGTTCATCGGTCAAATCCTCAATTGATACCGAGGGCCGAGTGCTCAACTCATGACCGTTGGGCAGCCAAAGTTGATAGGGCGAGGTGTCGATGATTTCGGTCTGAAGTGCCATCCGGTCGCGTAGATTGGTGGTCACCATCACCGCCACATCCAACTCGCCGCCGATCAAGAGATGCTCAAGATAATCGCCGCTGTCCTCCACGGCGGTCACTTCCACATTGGGATTGGCACGGCGAAACCGGGACAGAATATCGGACAACACATAGCCCGCGACCAGAGAGGTCACGCCGACATGCAAAGTGCCGGACAGGGTCTCGGCCTCCTGTGTCAGGGCGAGGCGGGCATCCGAGACGCCCGCCAAAATGCCGGTGGCATGGCGCAGGAACTGATGGCCTTTGTGGGTGATGTCGAGACCGCGCGGATGGCGGTCAAACAGGGACACGCCAAGGTCGGTTTCCAACTCGCGAATGGCCTCGGTTACCGCCGATTGCGAAATCGCCAAGGCCTGCGCTGCGCCGGACACGGTGCCGACCTCGGCCACGGCGATGAAATAGCGCAGTTGTTTGAGTGTGAACGCCATGTGTTTCCCCTCCGCCGGACGTCTTTTGGACAGAACGCGCCTGCCGACGCCCGTGTCACAGGTAGGTTGCAGGCGGCCCGGCTTGTCAAGCGATGACGTGACGCCGGGGCGTGTTGCAGAAGCGTGGGTTGGGCTCGGCGCGGGGTTGCTAGGGCATCACGACAAAGCCCTGACGTTCGAACGCCACGCGGGCCGGGTCGCTGTGCAGGTAGTCAAGAAACGCCTGTGTCGCTGCATTGCCATGTTCGGCAATTGCGGCGGCGGGGTAGATGATCGGCGGGTGGGTGTCGACCGGAAAAGTTGCCACCACACGCACGTCATCTTCGGCGACCGCATCGGTGGCATAGACGATCCCAAACGGTGTTTCCCCAAGCGCCACAAGCGCGAGCGCGGCGCGGACATTGTCGGCTTGGGCCACCAAAGGCGAGAGTTGATCCCACAAACCCAGCGCCTCAAGGGCAGACTTGCCATAAATCCCCGCCGGAACCGCATCGACCAGCGCCATCGCCAGTCGATCCTTGCCAAGCGCCTTTGGCAGTTCCGAAATTTGCATCGGGGTGGCGTCTTGGCCATGGGCGATCAGCACGAGGGTATTGGTCAAGAGATCAAAGCGGGAGCCCTCTGTCAGCAGCCCGCCATTTTCCAAAACATCCATCCAGTCGGAATTGGCGGAAATGAACACATCCGCAGGCGCACCCTGTTGAATTTGCCGCGCGAGGGCGGAGGAGCCTGCGAGCGAGACAATGAGGTCGTGCCCGGTGTCGGCTTCAAACCCCTGTTCGATCTCGGCCATCGCATTGGTCATGCTGGCGGCGGCAAAGACGATCACCTCGTCGGCATGGACGGAGAGGGGGGCGCAGGTGAGGAGGAGGGCGGTGGTGAGGCGGGCAAAGGGCAGGGACACAAGCAACTCCGTTCAATATGTTTGTGAAAACATATCGCAGGCACGCGCTGATCGGGCAAGCGTTATTTCTCTTCGGATATATCGCGTAGCCGCGCTGCAATCGCCTCGATCTGCTCAGATCCCGCCGCAAGGGCGCGCTGCTCAAGCGCACGATACTGGGCCAGAATCTCATCTCCCATCGGAGACAGATGGGCGCCGCCACCCTGCGCCCCGCCCCGCGACGAGATCACCAGAGGCGCGCCAAAGGCCGCATTCATCTCTTCGACCAGAGACCAAGCCCGTTTGTAGCTCATCGACATCGCGCGCCCGGCGGCGGATATTGACCCGGAGTCACGAATGCCCGCAAGCAAATCGGCCTTGCCGGGGCCAAGCATCAACCTGTCCCCAAAGTGCAACCGCAGGCGCATGCGAACCTCTGTTTTATGGTTTTGATCTGAACTCATAGGATGAGTGTGCCGCGTCTGTGGGGCAATCGCAACGCCAACCTACCCGGCGCTCACCCCAAAGATCATCCCAACCCCCGCCGTGGCCGCCATGGCCAAAGCCCCCCAAAACGTCACTCGCAGCGCGCCTTTCAAAAGGCCCGCCCCACCGGCAGAGGCCCCAAGCGCGCCCAGCACAGACAGTGCGATCAAGGTGGTGAACGCGACGATCCCTGAGATTTGGCTTGTCGGAGCCATCAGCGCCACGATCAGCGGCACAACCGCCCCCACGGCAAAGGTCACCGCCGAAACAAGCGCGGCCTGGATCGGATGGGCGGTGACCGTTTCAGAGATGCCAAGTTCGTCACGGGCATGCGCGCCAAGTGCATCCTTTTGCGTCAACTGCATCGCCACTTGACGCGCCAAAGGTTCATCGAGACCGCGCGACATATAGATGCCGGTCAATTCGTCCAATTCCGCCTCGGGCGTCTCCAGCAATTCTTTGGCCTCGCGGGCCAAATCGGCCTGTTCCGCGTCGGTTTGCGAACTCACGGACACATATTCCCCTGCGGCCATCGACATTGCGCCCGCGACCAGCCCGGCCAGCCCGGCGATCAAAATCTCAGGCCGATCCGAGCCTGCGGCGGCGACGCCGACCACGAGGCTGGCAGTGGAGACAAGCCCGTCATTCGCGCCCAGCACAGCGGCGCGCAGCCAGCCGATGCGATGCACCATATGGGTTTCTGAATGGGAGAGACGGCTCATGAGGGATGTCCTTTTAAAGGGTTAGTCGGCGGCCCTGAGGCCCGTGGGCGTGATGCGCAAGGCCCGCAGCGCATTCAAGATGACGGCCACATCAATCACCTCTTGCAACAGGGCGCCTTGCACGGGCGTGAGGTATCCAAAGGCCGCCGCGATCATGCCTAAGACCGACAGACCGATCCCGGCCACCACGCTTTCAACAGCAATGCGACGGGCGGCGCGGGCAATCTCGATCCCCGGTCCAAGCCGGTCGATCTGGTCCACCAACAAGACCACATCGGCAGCTTCTGCCGAGGCGGCAGCGCCGCGCGCGCCCATGGCCACACCGACATCGGCGGCGGCCAGGGCGGGGGCATCATTCACCCCGTCCCCGACCATCATCACCGGGCCATGTTTGCGTTCGCTTAGCACCAAAAGCACCTTTTGGTCCGGCGACAACCCGGCCCGAAGCGCATCCAGGCCAAGCCCCTCGGTCACCCGTTCGGCCACGTCTGCGCGGTCGCCCGTGGCCAGCACGATCCGCAGGATGCCTTGCACGCGCAGCCCGGCCAACATGGCCTCTGTGCCTGCGCGCAGCGGATCGGCCATGACAAGATGTCCGGCCATCTGCCCGTCGATCGCCAAAGCCACAATCACCGACCCCGCAGACTGCGCGGGGTGAGGCACAGCGTCCCTGACATGTTGGGCAATCAAATCTGTGCCACCGACAACGACGGCGTGGTCTTCGACCCTGCCGCTGACGCCTTCTCCGGGGATTTCAACCACATCTGTGGGAAGCGGGAGGGGCAATCCTTTGGCTTTCGCAGCGGCGACAACGGCCTGCGCGACCGGGTGTTTTGACGCCTGATCTAGGGCTGCGGCGAAGCGCAGAACGTCGGTGTCGCTGTGCGTGTTTTGACAGTCGATCCGGGTGATTTGCGGTCGCCCATCGGTGAGCGTGCCGGTTTTGTCCAAGATCAGCGTGCGAATGCGCGCCATGGTTTCAAGCGGACCGGCACCTTTGATCAACACACCAAAATGCGCCGCGCGCGACAGGCCTGCGGTCAGAGCGACGGGCACGGCGAGGATCAGCGGGCAGGGGGTTGCCACAACCAAAACCGCCACCGCCCGGATCGGATCACCGGTCAATCCCCAAGCGGTGCCGGCGATCAGCACGGTGACGATCAAAAACCCCAAAGACCAACGATCCGCCAATCGCGCCATCGGCGCTTTTGATCGCTGGGCCTCTTCGACCAGACGCACGATCCCGGCATAGGTGCTGTTTTTGGCCGGGTGGGTTGCGGTCAAATCAAACGGTGCGCCCGCATTGGTCGACCCGCTCATGGTCTCGGCCCCCTGCGCCAAACGCACCGGAAGAGACTCGCCGGTGAGCGCAGAGGTGTCAACAAAAGCGGTCTGGGAGGCAATCACGCCATCGACGGGCACCACATCGCCTTGGCGGATCAGCAACAGATCGCCGGGCAGGATGTCCTCAAGCGGCACGTCTTCTAACCCGCTATTGCGATGTCGGGTTGCTGTGCGCGGCACGCGGGACAACAGGTCATGCATCTCACGGCGGGCGCGGCCCTCGGCCATGCTTTCAAGAAAGGTGCCACCGGAATACATCACGGCAACAACGGCTGCCGCCATGGTTTCACCAAAGCCAAGCGCCGCTGACATTGACAGGGCGGCGACAATATCAAGCCCGACCTCCCCGGCACGCAAGCTGCGTAGAATCTCGATCAAAAGCGCAATCAACACCGGCAACACGCCGAGCGTCCAGACGAGGTTTGCGAGATCTTTGGCTCCTGCGAACATCAAGGCCAGCCCAATCACAAGCCCGGCAATCGCCAGCCCCAAAAGTCCGGTTTTATACCGGTCGATCCGCGCAAACTCCATTATTCGGCTCTCCTTGGGGCCTGTGTCACGGTGCCCTCCTCCGCAAACAGCCGACCGACGCCCAGGCTGCGATACTCCGTTTGGCTCATGCGGAGTAAGAATAGCGCGTCCAAGCCCAGCGTGCGGGCCAGTGCCGCGCCCTGTTCCGCGCCGAGCACCATCAATACGGTGGCCCAAGCATCGGCTTCGGCACAGGTTTGGGCCACAACGGTGACGGAGGCGGGGGAGCTCATCAGGGGTGCCCCCCGGTGCGGGTCCATGGTGTGCGACAGGTTGCGGCCCTGGACTTCGACCCAATGGCGGTAATCGCCAGAGGTGGCCACAGCCGCGTCTTGCAAGGCCAACACCGAATGGGCGCTGCGGCTTTCCGGGTCGGGGGTTTCGACCGCGATGGACCATGGCGCACCGTCGGGGCGCAGGCCCATCGTGCGCATTTCGCCGTCGATGCCGACAAGCGCATTCATGATGCCAAAGCCGCGCAGGGTCTCGGCCAAACGGTCCACGCCATAGCCTTTGGCAATGCCGTTGAGGTCGAAAGCGATGGGGGCGGTTTTGCGTAGACGCCCCGCCGCAACATCCAAGTCAAGCGCGTCAGAGGCGCTCACGCGGTTGGTGTTCATCGCGGCCTTGATCCGGTCGGGTGCGGCCTCGGCGGGGCCGAAACCCCATGCCGTCACCGCATCCCCCATGCCAATGTCGAATGCCCCGTTTGAGGTTCGCCCTATGTCGAGCCCAAGGGCGATCACGGTCATCAGCATGGCGGGCACATCGCACCATTCGCCCACGGGCGCGGCATTGACGCGCATCAAATCGCTGTCGGCCGACCATGTCGACATTTGTGTGTCGACCTCGGCAACAGCCGCCTGAAGTGCGATTTGGATCACGTTGGGGTCCACGTCCGGGGCGGTGTGAAACTGTGCCGACCAACGCGTGCCCATGGTCGGGCCGTTGAGCGCGTGGCGGGTGAGATCAGTAGACATCTTCGACATAGCGTCCCTCTGACTTGAGCAGGAGCGGGGTGAGCCCCACAGGAGCCAATATATCCGTCAAGGCCTCGGACACGCCTTGCGCCATGTCACGCCCGCCGCAGACCATCACACGCGCGCCCTCGCGGATCAATCGGATCACGTCGCTTTGTTCAGAGCGCAACGCATCTTGGACATATTGTGGCCGTGCGGTGCGTGACACGGCGGTGCGGAGATGCGTCATCTGTCCCGCGTTTTGCCAGCCCGGCATATCCGAGCCATATAAGAAATCGCTGTCCGGGTGGCGCATGCCAAAGTACAGATGCACCGGGCGTTTGCGGGTGTTGCCGCGGATGATCCCGGCCAGCGGACCGATGCCCGTGCCCGCCCCAATCAAGATCAGCGGCGTGTTGCTCTTGTCCGGGTGAAACACCGTGTTACGGCGCAAAAACCCGGTGACCGTCTCGCCCAAAGCGAGGTCGATCAGTTGGCCGGAACACACCCCGCCGGGGTGCTTTTTAACCACGATTTCGATAAAGCCATCATGGGTGCCAGAGGCCAGCGAGTATAGCCGGGGCACAGTGGAGCCTTTGGGCAGGATGCCGATCAAATCACCGACTTGGAACCGCCCAAACCCGCGCCGCATCAGCCGTTGCATCAGCGAAGTTTTGGGCAGGGCGAAACGCAGGATCGCGGTGGGGGCCTGAACCTCGGCACCATAATCGCGGCGGCTGATCAAGGTCAGTGTTTGCGTCGCGGGTTGGACCGGCTGATGGGCCAGTTCAAGCGGGGCCCCCATCGCCGTGCCAAGCGCGCGGCCCCAGCGGGCGAATTCTTGTGCGGATTGCCGATCGACGGTGTGAAAGGCCAAAAGTTCGGACCAGCCCTTGGCCCTTGCCGCCTCTGAGACCGCTTGCGCATAGGCGCAATAGGCCGGAAAGCTGCGATCGCCCAAGCCAAGCACCGCCAGCGGCACGTTTGGCAAGACCTCAGCCGTGGCGAGTTGATCGAGAAAGCCCTTGGCGGTGCTCGGCGCATCGCCATCGCCATAGGTGGCGGCCAAAATGAGGATGCGCTTGGCTTTGCCATAGCGGCTTGGATCAAAGGCAGAGAGCGCGGTGGCATGGACGGTTTGCCCGGCCTCGGTTAACGCCTTGTGCAGCGTCGCGGCAAAGCCCCAAGTGCTGCCGCCTTCGCTGCCGATCAAAAGGATCGTCTCGGCGCGGCTGGCCGGGGCGTTGTGATGCAAACGCGGACGGCCAGGGCGACCCGCCAGCCAGATCAAAACTCCGGTGATCCCCATTGCGGGAATGGCCAGCGCCATCATCCCAAGCACCAGCCCCAACAGCGCAGCACCTTGACCGGTGTGCAGCACGTAAATCGTCTCAGACAGGCTTTGCATGGCGCTCAGATTGGCCCATGCCAGCAGTTCGCCAGTGCCTTGGTCGATAAACCCTGTGCCCTGATTGGTCGTCAGGGTGAACACGTCACTGGCATCATCGGGGTAGGGAAAGCTCAATTCGCGCAGCGCCGTGATGGGGGTTGTCGCGAGGCTGTCCATCGCGGCAAAGGCCACGCCCGTTTCGCCACTGGTTTCAGTGGGGAAGGCGGGGATCACTTCGCCATCCGGCAAAAGGTCAAAGGTCGAAGCGGTCATCCACAGCGCAGTGAGAGAGGATAGTACAAGGCCCAGCACCGCCACGCGGGCCAGTTCAACGTGAATGCGCCCTGCCCAAGGCCCGCGCAGTGGCGCAAACCACCGCCGCCAGCCGCCAACGCGCCGCACCACCAAAAGCGTGCCAGAGATTGAAAGCACAAGCATCGCCAAAGCCCCAACCGCCATGGCAATCCGTCCGCCATCACCCAAAAACAGCGAGCGGTGCAGATTGGTCAACCAACGCAGCACCGGGTTTGGATCGGCAGAGGCGACCGCTTGGCCAGTGAGCGGATCAATGATGCCTGCGCCGGGGGTGCCGTTTTCGAACCAATAGGCGGTGATCCGCCCCGACGGCGCACGCTTGATTTGCTCGACGCCGGGGAGGGCGCTTTGGATGCGCGTGGCGAGATCCGCCACGGTTTGATCGCTGAGGGTTTGCGGCGATGAGAGATATTCAAGGCTTGGAAAGATCGACAAAGCCGCGCCACTGAGCGCCAAGAGGGTGACAAGAGCCAGAGCCAAAAGACCCGGCCAACGGTGGAGTTTGCGGATCATGGCTCTGTCCCTTTTACATGTCGTAGGTGAAATTGGCGATGTAGCTGCGCCCCGCCACGGCGGTTCCGGCCCCCTCGGAGGTCAAAGGCACAGAAATCTCATTCGGGCTGTCGCGGCGGTCTTCGACGGCGGCGTCGATATGAAGCGTGTAGCCCGCGTCAAACAGAGCATCCGCCAGATCCAGCGAGATTTTCAAGGATCGCCCTGCGCCCACACTGGCACCGGTAATCCCGTTGATCTGCGCTGTGTCGCCGCCGGTGTACCGATACCAATCTGTCAGGTGTTTGTAATATTTCGACTTGCGGCCCGCCATCCAAAGGCTGCCCGCATAGGCCCCTTGCGGGTCAGTGACGTAGACCGCCAGATAGGCCCCATCGCCGCTATAGTTTTTGAGCTGAGTTGTGAGGGTCACGGGGCGCGCCATGGCGAGGCCGGGCAGGGTCAGCGCCGTTGTCAGAGCCAGTGTTGCGAGAAGAGATTTCATCTGAGACATTCCTTTTTATCACAATTTATACGCGCTGGGCGGGGCTTCCCGCCGCAGCGCGGCGACATTTAATTCACTTGAACCTGAGGGGGTGTATCGGTGCTAAACAGTCCATTCGGCGGTGGGGCAACGGTGCCTGCGGGGGCGGGATTTGGGGCGACCTCGCCGCAGTCGTCATCATCCTCGCCGTATTTTCTTTCGCGACGATCATCGTCATCATCTTCGCAGTCATCATCATCGTCGTCGTCATTCTCAAGCCAACGCAACCACCCGTGCCCTTCATCGTCGTCATCACTGACAAAAAGGAGCGATGCTGTGTTTGATGTGCTGGCACCTGCGGTCACGGTGCCGAGTGGCATGCCATAAAACGGCGCAGAGGGGCCGCTCCATGCGGGCAAGCCGAGCGTGGCGCAGAGGGCGGTCGAGGCGACAAGAAGGGGCAAAGTCTTTTTCATGGATACAGGTCCTTTGTTCATTTTGTGACACATTGAAGCGCCAACCTGAGCGTCGCCTGACGCGGAACAGATTTTTGCTTCAGCTTGCTGTCAGGTGCTACAGTCAGATCCAAAAAAGGCCCCGCCGGTTAGGACGGGGCCAAGGCGGCCGAGGGGACACACGGCATGGGGAACTAGGATGGTGAATTAGGATGGGCAATTAGGATGCGGGAAACCGCAGTGCGGGCCGTCAGTCGTCATGACGTTCGTCACGCTCAACGCGGCGATGATCGTCGTCATCTCCTTCGTCTTCATATTCGAAATCAAGCACTTGAAGCGTTGCGGGGTGCACCGTCACTTCAATCGGGTGGCCCTCGGCATCGCTGCCGATGATCTCATAACAGCCATCGTCAATCTTGATCCGGCGCACCGTCCAGCCGTTTTCTTGCGCCAGTTGCGCCACCGCTTCGCGCGGCTGCCAATCGGCCATCGGTACGAAACAATCGTCCTCGGCCATAGCCATCCCGGCGGGCAAGGCCAGAAGAAAGCTCAGAATTGTCAAGGGTGTCTTCATGGGCCAAACTCCGTTTTGCGGCCATCTTGGGGTGACATTGCATCCCCAAGCTGACGAGAACCTGACGCGGGACACATCTCTGCGTCAGCTTTGCGTCAGCCAGAAAGGTGATAGAAGATCATCAAGAGATAAAAAGGGAAAGCCATGCGACTCCTGTTGATCGAGGATGACACTGTTTTGGGTGCCGCCGTGCGCGACCAGATCGCAGCGGATGGCCATTCGGTGGATTGGGCCAACCGTCTTGATGCGGCCACGGATGCGATCCATGGCGCGGCGTTTGATTTGATCCTGTTGGATTTGATGCTGCCTGATGGGCGCGGGATCGGATTTCTCAAAACCCTGCGCGCGCGCGGCGATGTGACCCCGGTGATCATCTTGACCGCCTTGGATCAGATTTCGGACCGGATTGAGGGGCTGAATGCGGGGGCGGATGATTATCTGGTCAAACCGTTCGATTTGGCGGAACTCTCCGCCCGGATCGGATCGGTTGCGCGGCGCTATTCGGGCAATCCAAATCCGATCATCAGCCACGGCGGGCTTGATATTGATCTGGCCGCGCGCAGCGTGCATCGCGAGGGCAAACAAGTGGCTTTAACCGCCCGTGAATGGGCGTTGTTGGAGGCATTTCTTGCGCGTCCCGGTCAGCTTTTGTCGAAACCCCAGCTCGAAGAAAAACTCTATGCCTTCTCGTCCGAGATCGAAAGCAACACCATCGAAGTCCATGTCAGCCGCCTGCGCAAAAAGCTGGGCGCGGGGGTGATCGAAACCGAGCGTGGTATGGGCTACCGTTTGGGCAAGGCATGAGAGTGCCGCGCAGTCTTCAGGCTCGGTTGGGGCTGTCGCTTGGGGTGTTGCTGACGCTATTGTGGATTGCGGCGGCCTCTGTGACGGCGGTGATTTTGCGCCAGGAAATGGACGAGGTGTTTGACAGCGCGCTGCAAGAAACCGCTCAACGGATTTTGCCACTGGCCGCCATTGATATTGTCGGGCGCGATGACACCGGCGCGACCCAAAGGATCGGTGAGGTCCGCGAGCATAGTGAGTTTTTCACCTATGTGGTCCGCGACAGTGAAGGCCGCGTTCTTTTGCAATCGCATGCCGCAGATCTGGCGATATTTCCCACCTATGACGGGCCGGGGTTTCGCCAAACCACCACGCATCGGCTCTATAATGACGATGTGTTGCAAGGCAGCATTCGCATCACCATCGCCGAGCCTTTGGATCATCGGGCGCAAGTGGCGCGCGAAATTCAGATGGGGCTTGGCCTGCCGCTTTTGGTGGTGATCCCTGTGGCGCTTTTGGCGATTGCTTTGGCGGTGCGGGCGAGTTTTGCCTCTCTACGCCATTTTCGCGAGCGGCTTGAGACACGCAATGCGCGGGATTTGTCGCCGATTCCGGCGGATCATATGCCCGCCGAAGTCGCGCCGATCGCGGCTACGCTCAATGATTTGTTGCACCGTTTGAACGGCGCGTTTGAGGCCGAGCGCAGCTTTGCCGCCAATGCCGCGCATGAGCTGCGCACGCCTTTGGCCGGGGCCATCGCTCAGGCGCAGCGGCTGCAATCGGAGACGACTGACCCAGCGGCCCGCGCCCGTGCCACCGACATTGAAGTGACGCTGAAACGGCTCACCCGGCTGTCCGAACGCCTGATGCAATTGGCGCGCGCGGAAGGGGGGCGGTTGCGGTTGGATCAGGCCTCGGATCTGCGCATGGTGGCGCGGATCATTGTTGAGGATCTCGCGCGTATCACCGCCCCGGATCGCATTGTTTTGACCCTGCCAGAGCGTCCGGTGATGTCTGATTTGGACCCGGATGCGTTTGGTATCCTGTGCCGTAATCTGGTTGAAAACGCCCTGCGGCACGGGTCACAAAGCGCGCCGATTTTGGTGGTGCTGACAGCCGATGGTCATCTGAGCGTGTCCAATGAAGGCCCTGTGGTGCCACCTGACACGCTGGCGCGCCTGACCGCCCGGTTTGAACGTGCGGGCACTGAGGCGGATGGCAGCGGGCTTGGCCTTGCCATTGTGGCAGCAATTGCGGAACGGATCGGTAGTCCCCTTGTCTTGACCTCCCCGCGCGCGGGCTCTGCGTCCGGGTTCGAAGTCAGCGTGAGATTGATCTCCAAAGATGCGACGCCCCGCGCCTCCGGCACCGGTGCGTAAGGCGCTGTGCGTTGCCGATTTTGAGGGGGGGCTGATTTCGCGCTCTCATATCTGGTCCACAATGAACGTCGCGATCATCATGTCGAGGTGAGCCCCGCCCCCATTTTTGAAGAGGGTTATCTCCTGTTCGTTCTGGCGCCCCGAATTGGGTGCTTTGACCAGATCGTAGAGATCGCCTTTCACCGCGTCTGCCGTGATCACACCGTTTGCAATTGGGATTTTCAGCTCGCCGATATGATCAATCGTCGTCGCGCGGCTGTCTACAAAGAGAGAGCCGGTAGCGATCAGCCGATCATCAGCCTCACGCATGTCTGCTTTGAAAGCGCCAATCAGGTCCACATGCGTTCCCTCTTTCACCCAATCGGCTTTGAGGATCGGGTCGCGCGCCATGGTTGCGGTCGAAACGATGTCCGCTTTGGCAACGGCTGTTGCCAGATCCGGTGCAGCGAAGACGTCGAGATCTTCGGAGGCAAATTCTTGTGCGAGGGCTTCTGACTGTGCGCTTCGGCGCGACCAGATCCCGATCTGCCGGAGCGATGGCATGACAGCGCTGTAGGCCTTGATGAGGCTGCGCGCGACCGTACCCGCCCCCACAATCAGCAAAGTCTGACTGTCTGGCCGGGCCAGCAGGGTGGCCCCAAGAACGGAGTCTGCGGCGGTTTTGATCTCGGTGACGAGTTTGCTGTCGATAATGGCGACAAGCTGACCATGCTCAGGTTCGAACACCAACATCGCCCCTTGGACTGTCGGCAATCCCGCTTTTGCATTCTTGTCAAAGACTGTGACCGATTTCAGGCCGTAGCCTAGCCCCGGAACATAGGCCCCGCGGCTGAGCAATGTGCCGTCGGCGGGGCCAAGGAAAATGTCACCGATTTGGGCCTGTGGCCGCGTGTGGCCATCGCGCAGGGCAGCGACTGCGTCGCACCATGAAAACCGGGACGCCACGTCGTCATAGGAGATGGTTCTTGGGGTCATTTTCAGTCCTTAAATCTCTTCAAGCCAACGTGCCGTTGCGGATACGCCTTCGACATCAACATCTTGTCCGGTGATGCGCTCTGCAATCAGGTCTGCGCAGCCAGCCGCCATCGTCCAGCCAAGTTGACCGTGTCCCGCGTTGATCCAGAGGTTTTCAAACTTTCGGATGCGCCCAAGATAGGGCGGCCCCGCTGGGGTGCTCGGCCGCAAACCGGACCAGAAGCCCGCACTGTCGGCGTCCACCGCGTCCCCGAAGGTGCAGGCAACATAGTCACGCAGCAATGCCGTGCGGTCGTCCGGTAGCGACCGATCAAATCCAGCGAACTCTGCGAGCGCGGTGACACGCAACTGACCGCCATAGGCCGCAACGGCCATCAACGCGGTTTCGTCCACAAAAGGCAACGTCGGGATGCGTGCGTCGTCCAGTATGCGCCAGCTCCCCGAATAGCCCTTTACCGGGTAAATGTGCGGCGCGACACCCAATGGGCGCATCAGGGCCGGGGTGTCTGCTCCAGTTGTCAAAATCACCGCTTCGGCGGGGATGGGCCCTGTGTCCGTCAACACCGCCCGAATCCCATTGGCCCGCCGTTCGAACCCGGACACGTTGGTTTCGAACTGAAAGTTCACATCAAATTTCTCGGTCAGAGCCGTGGCCACACGGCTGGCAAATAAGCGGCAATCGCCAACCGAGTCGTAAGGGCTGAAAATCCCGCCTGCGAATTGATCGGCGCGGCCCGCCAGACTGGGTTCCCTTGCGATCAAGTCCTGACGCCCAAGAACCTGAAAGCCGCCCTCACCAGAGCGTTCCAGCGCGCTTGAATAGGCTGCAAACTGAGCCTCGTCTTGAAAGAGATAGAGTCCTCCGTCATGGCGCAGCTCGGGTGTGAGGCCTAAATCCGCTTCGATGCTTTTGGTCAAATCCCGGCTATATCGACTGAGCTTTTGTAGCTTTGCCGTGTTGGACAGGTGGGCTTTGTGGCTGCAATGGACCAGAAAACTCGCGCCCCAGCGGAGCAATGCCGGGTCTGCCAAGCGCGTCACCTTTACGCCGGGTTCATGGCCAAACATAGCCCTCCCAATAGAGCCAATCGCGCCTGGACCCGCCCAGGATTTGGCGTGACCGACCGCAAGAATCCCGGCATTTGCATAGCTGCACATTTGTGCGGGCTGTGATGCGCGGTCTACGACGCACACAGATTTCCCGCGCTTGGCCAAGGCGTAGGCGGTCAGCACACCCACAATGCCGCAGCCGATTATGACGAAAGGCGGGGTTCGTGCCATCAAACTGTCTCCTGAGAGTCGCAAATCCACACCACTTTGGCCGGTCCGTCATGGCCAACTGTCAGCACGGCGTGGCCTAAACGGCTGTCAAAGGCGATGCTGTCTCCTGCGTCAAGCAGGCGTGGTTTGTACTGTTCGACCCAGACTTCGACGCGGCCTGTTTGCACCACGATCTGTTCCTGTCCCGAGTGTGACTGAAGCGGTCCGTATTCCTCAATGGTGCGGCACAAAATGTCTGCGCGAAACACGAGAAATGGCTTGGCAAGGGCATCGTCACACAACAGTTCGAAGCGATATTGAGGTGTTTCGATGATCCGGCCAGTCCCTGCTTTCGTCAGCGCCGACCAGCCTCCAAGATCGGAGCGCTGGCTGTTCCCAAGGAGATCCCGCAGGCCAACCCCGAAGCCGTCGCAAATTTTCGAAATGACGTCGAATGTGGGCGAAAGGTGCCCGTTTTCGATTCTGGAAAGTGTTGCGGCCGAAACTGAACACGCGGCTGCGGCTCGGCTCAGAGACACATCTCGATCGCGGCGCAGCGCTTTCAGGTTTCGTCCAACGTCCAGGGTTGATCGTGCGTCGGCGCTTTGGCTTTGCATCGGTATTAAATCGGTTTTCTTCATGCTTTTCCCCGCAGGCCCTTCCCTAATGGCAAATTTTTTGCGTATATGCAACGCCTCGCAGGCACTGCGGTCGATGTTCATCTCGGCCTCGCCGTTTGGCTCACACTGGCGCGACGCGCGCGGGATCGAGAGTGGGGTGCTTTTACGCTCTTTTGCGGTGCGTCACGACATCACCCGCGTCGCTACAAAGTCGGCGCGTTGCTGTATGTCGGTCCTCGGAAGCACCGTGATCGCATATCCAAGTGCGGCATAGGTCTCGCGCATCACGGCACAGGTCGCCTCGGCCTCGGCGCGGGTCTGCTTGCGTTCGGTGTCCTGTGTGAAGATCTCGTCCCAGTAGGGCGCCAGGAAAATCCTGTGATTGTAGCGGGCCGCTTTTACCGCTGCGGCGACATGCGATGGAACAGCGAGCCCACAGAATGTCAGATAGCCCATGATGTCGGTAATGCCGCGATCGAAAATCACAGGGCCTGAGAGCGCCTGTGCGGCGCTGAAGGAGTGCATGTCTTGCTCCAGCATTCGTTCGGCGTAGGCCACAGGATCTACCCAAGGCAGGGCATTCCCTCCGCTCTGCATCTCTTCGCGGATGATCGCACGACCGGATTCGGGGATTGTGTGAAAGCCGCGACGAGCAAGCTCGGTGATCAGGCTTGTCTTGCCTGCACCGGGGCCGCCCGTCACGACGAAGAACTGGTCGCTCATGGGCCATCCTAGGGTTTGACAGGGAAATGACTGCGCAGCAATCAACACGCCATAGGCATGGATCGGAGCAGCACGAGATTTCGTAGGAAAATCAGCACCTGTCTTCGCGACAGAGGCAAATCCTCTGACGGAAAAGGCACAAATATCTGGTGCTTTTCAAAAGGGAATTTGGTGGAGCCTAGCGGGATCGAACCGCTGACCTCCTGCATGCCATGCAGGCGCTCTCCCAGCTGAGCTAAGGCCCCATTTGACCGATTTTACCGCTGTGTCTGGCGGGGTGCGAGGGGCGTTTGCCGCCCGCTCGCGCTTCGTAGGGTGTCTCGCTTGGGGTTGCAAGCGAAAAAAATCGGCCCCGTAAAAATTTTTTACGAGACCGCTTTCGTCTCTCAATCGTCGTCGTCTGCGGCGACGTCTGCGATCTCGTCGAGCGAGACATTGTCGTCGTCGTCGTCCACGAGCAGATCGTCTTCGATATCGACATCTGCGTCATCATCAATCAACAGATCTTCATCATCGGCATCGTCGTCGATCGGGGCAGCTTTTTCGGCAATGGCCACGCGCGACTTGTTGTTCATGTCAAAGGTGACGGTTTCGCCGGTGTAGGGCGACACGATCGGATTTTTGTTCAGGTCGTAGAACCGTTTGCCGGTGGTCGGGCATACGCGCTTTACGCCCCATTCCTCATTGGGCATGATAATCCCTTTCGTCATAACTGGTCCAGGTGCGGAGATTGACGCGCCATGCCATATCGCGACGGGGGTGTCAAAGCCTTTCGCCCTAATCTAAAGTAAACACTGGGACAGACGGGGGGCAAAGAGCACGGACTCTTTGGCCCAAGCGGAGAAAAGAGACGTCGTGAGCGAGACCATTTTGTTGGGCCAGCCGCCTGTGCATATCACCCTGCGCCGCTCTGGTCAGGCGCGCAGGCTCTCGCTGCGCGTGTCGCGGCTGGATGGTCGCGTGACCCTGTCGATGCCAAAGCGGGTGCCCGAACGCGAAGCCATGGCGTTTTTGCGGGAAAAAGAACTTTGGATCAGAAAGCACCTTGAGGCACGCACGCCCGACCAGACCGTGGGCTTCGGTCAGGCGATTCCCTTTTTGGGGCAAGATGTGGAGATCGTTCCCGGTCGGGGCCGGGCGGCGCGTCTGATTGAGGGGCAATTGCATGTGCCCGGCGCGGAGGATCGCGTGGCAGCTCGGGTGCAGGCCTTTCTCAAACTCCAAGCGCAACTGCGCCTCAGGGCGGCCTCTGATCACTATGCCGAGGCGCTTGGAACCACCTATGGCCGGATCACTTTGCGCGACACCCGCTCGCGCTGGGGCTCCTGTACCAGCGCGGGCAATCTGATGTATTCGTGGCGGCTGGTGATGGCCCCTGAGGCGGTGCTGAACTATGTTGCGGCGCATGAGGTGGCACATCGGTTGGAGATGAATCATTCAGATCGGTTTTGGGCGCAGGTCGCCAAGGTTTGCCCGGATCATGCCCGGCATCGGGCATGGCTGCGCTCGGAGGGCGAAGGATTACATGCGTGGCGGTTCGAGACGGATTGACCTTGCTGTGTTTTGTGATCACATTGCACCCATGATCACACCCATCCCACGCCCCTCTGATACGCTCGGTGCTGCCCATGATCGCGTGTATCGCACTTTGCGCACGCGCATCATGCATGGCGAATTTCGTCCCGGTGAGGCGCTGACCCTGCGCGGGATTGGCAAAATGTTTGATGTGTCGATGACGCCCGCGCGCGAAGCGGTGCGGCGGTTGGTGGCCGATGGCGGGCTGAACCTCAGTTCCTCGGGCCGGTTGAGCACGCCGGAGCTGAGCAATGAGCGGATCGAAGAATTGGCCTCGATCCGGGCTTTGATCGAACCAGAACTGGCCTCTCGGGCTTTGCCGCGGGCACATATGGCCCTGATCGAACGGCTTCAAACCATCAACGGCTCGATCGCGGAAATGGTCGCGAAACATGATGACGTTGGCTATATTCGCACCAATCTGGAATTTCATCGCACGCTGTATTTGCGCGCCCAGGCACCGGCGATGCTGGCGCTGACAGAAACGGTTTGGCTGCAACTTGGTCCGACAATGCGTGCCCTGTACGCCCGCCTTAATCGCACCGAAGTGCCACAAAACCATCGGTTGATTGTGGCCGCTTTGCGGGCGGGGGATGAACCGGGATTGCGGCTTGCCGTGCGCTCCGATGTGACGCAAGGGCTACGGATGTTGGCCGTCTGAGGCGGGCTTTTGCCCAGGTTTCGGTTTCTGTTCAGTCCACGAGAAAATAAAAAATTTTATAAAAATTCGTCGGAAATCGTGGGCTGCTGCGTTCCTGAAAGAGGCGTGTCTGATCTTTGCGGTGCTCAGATCTGCGGCCTACAGAAACCGGCCCGAAATCATCCCCCCGATGTTGGGTCGGGCAGGAAGGGATCATTTTGATGAATGATCTCTTCCTGCAGTGCCGCCAATACTTGACCTTTTCTGCTGTGCAGCGTCTTCTGAAGCGCAGAGTTTTGAAAGGGGCTGGCATGGCACGTTATCTGGAAATGACCGAACTGATGACGCCGGATATGGCGAATTTTTCTGGCAAGGTGCACGGTGGTGCTTTGCTTAAGCTTTTGGATTTGGTCGCATTTTCCTGTGCCTCGCGCTATTCAGGCAAATATGCGGTGACGTTGTCCGTCGATCAGGTGACGTTCAAAGAACCGATCGCCGTGGGCGAATTGGTGCATTTTCGGGCGACGGTGAATTACGTGGGCCGCACCTCGATGGAGATCGGTATCCGGGTCGAGGCCGAAGATATTCGCACCCAAACCGTGCGCCACACCAATTCCTGCTACTTCACCATGGTGGCGGTGGATGACGATGGCAAATCCGCTCCTGTGCCACAGTTTGTGCCGGAGACGGAGATGGATCAAAAGCGTTGGAATTCTGCCGAATTGCGCAAAGTGTTGCGCCGCGAACATGCCGCGCGGATGGCCAATATTGCCGCCACGGGCGAAGATAAGAAATGAGAAAAGGCGCCCTTAAAGGCGCCTTTTCCTTTGATTTTAGGACCGTTTAAAGTGTGATGCCTTTCCCCTGTCTCAGGTTAAAGGCGTCACGCTTTAGGCGTGGATCGGACCGTCGCCGCAGGCCAATGCCGCCTCACGCACGGCTTCCGAATAGGTCGGGTGGGCGTGGCAGGTCAGTGCAATGTCTTGGGCCGAGCCGCCGTATTCCATTGCCACACAGATCTCGTGGATCATGTCGCCCGCTGCCGGGCCGATGATCGCGGCGCCAAGCAAACGGTCGGTCTCTGCATCCGCGATAAGTTTGACGAAGCCGTCGCCTTGGAACACGGCCTTGGCGCGGGCGTTGCCCATGAACGAGAATTTGCCGATTTTGACCTTGCGGCCTTCTTCTTTCAACTGCGCTTCGGTTTGGCCGACGGTGGCGACCTCGGGCGACGTGTAGATCACACCGGGGATCACGGCGTAGTTGACGTGGCCATGTTTGCCCGCAAGCACCTCTGCCACGGCCATGCCTTCGTCCTCGGCTTTATGCGCCAACATCGGACCGACAATCGCGTCACCGATGGCGTAGATGCCTTTGACGTTGGTGGCCCAATGGGCGTCGGTTTTGACCTGACCACGCGGGGTGAATTCGACGCCCAACTCAGTAAGTCCAAGACCATCCGTGAAAGGTTTGCGGCCCGTGGCGACCAAAACGACATCGGCGTCAAGCGTGTGCTCAGAGTCGTCTTTTTTGAGTTTGTAGGTCAGCTTGGCTTTGGTTTTCGAGGCGTCCACACCCTGCACAGCCGCGCCAAGGATGAAGTTCAGCCCTTGTTTCTCAAGCAGCTTTTTAAACGTGCGTTGAACGTCTGCGTCCATGCCCGGGGTGATGAAATCCATGTATTCGACCACGGTCACTTCGGAGCCAAGGCGGGCGTAGACCGAGCCAAGTTCCAGACCGATGACACCCGCGCCGATGACGGCGAGTTTTTTCGGCACTTTCGGCAAGTCTAGCGCGCCCGTGCTGTCGACCACGACGCCGCCGTCATTGTTGACCTCAACGCCCGGCAGAGAGGTGGGCACAGATCCCGTGGCGATCACGATGTTTTTCGCCTCATGGACCTCGTCGCCGACTTTGACTTTGCCAACGGCGGGGAGGGTGGCCCAGCCTTTGATCCAGTCGATCTTGTTCTTTTTGAACAAGAATTCGATGCCGCCAGTGTTCTGACCGACCACATCATCTTTGTAGGATTTCATCTGATCCCAATCGACCGATGGGGATTTGCCTTTGAGGCCCATCTTGGCGAAATTATGCTCCGCCTCATGCAGATGGTGGGTGGCGTTCAGCAGTGCTTTCGAGGGGATACAGCCGACATTGAGGCAGGTCCCGCCCAAGGTGCCGCGGCCTTCGACCACGGCGGTTTTCAGGCCCAGTTGGGCACAGCGGATGGCGGAGACATAGCCGCCGGGGCCAGCACCGATGATGATTACGTCGTAGGAAGCCATGGTCTTCTCCTTGGTCTTGAACTCTATGCGGGGCCGCTCAGATCAGAGCGGCAATGAAAAGGACGGCGATGGAGAGCATCGCCACCATCCAGATATAGGACCGCCACGGCACCCATCCGAGGGCATAGGCGGGAATGTAGAGCGCGCGGGCCGCGAGATAGGCCCAAGCGGCGATGACGGTCACCAGGTTCGATTGATCGGTGACATGGATCAAGAGCACGGCGGCGGCGAAAAACGGGAACATTTGGACATGGTTGTCATAGGCCCGCAGCATCCGCGCCGTGGTCTTGCGCATCTCGCGCCTTGGTGCGCGGTCGCGGGGCGAGGTGGTATAGCCCGGCCCCAGATCGACATTCGCCATATAAGAGGCCACCACGAATTGCGCGATGTGCAAGAGGCCTGCGAGGGCGAGGAGGGTGAGGAGGGGGGTCATTTTGAATATCGTGCCAACGCAATGTCGTCTTCGAAACTTTTTCCACGTCTGCGTAGGTACGCGTCACGAAAACGCTTCTCTTGGTCAGGATCATATTTTGCGAGGTCGGCAACTGTCTCTTTGCAGTCCGACAAGCCTGACAGAACACCAGAGACAATCTGCGATGGGGAATGAGTGCCGTTCTCGAACCAGTTCAACATTTGCTCGCGTGTCACGACGTGCTTCCGCCGAAATTGAGCATTTGCCTTTGATAGAAGGGTATCATGGCAAGACAGAAAAGCATCGAGGCAATCGTAGAGCTTGTGAAACTCGTCGAGTACCTCTTCTTTCGAACGTCGCGCCATGGATTTGTCCCAGACAGTTGAAAAGGTGTGGGGCTAAAGTGGCCCCACAACCACGTGTTTACAGATCCATCAACAGACGACGCGGGTCTTCCAGCGCTTCTTTGACGCGCACGAGGAAGGTCACAGCGCCTTTGCCGTCGACGATGCGGTGGTCATAAGACAGGGCCAGATACATCATCGGGCGGATCACAACTTGGCCGTTGATCGCCATCGGGCGGTCTTGGATTTTGTGCATGCCGAGGATGCCGGATTGCGGCGGGTTCAGGATCGGGGAGGACATCAGGGAGCCATAGACACCACCGTTGGAGATGGTGAAGGTGCCGCCCTGCATTTCCGCCATGGAGAGTTTGCCATCACGGGCACGACGGCCTTTCTCGGAGATCGCTTTTTCGATCTCGGCAAAAGACATCGCATCGGCATCGCGAATGACCGGGACCACGAGGCCCTGCGGGGTGCCCGCCGCGACGCCCATGTTGACGTAGTTTTTGTAAACCACATCGGTGCCGTCAATTTCGGCGTTCACTTCCGGCACTTCTTTGAGCGCATGCACGCAGGCTTTGGTGAAGAAGGACATAAAGCCCAAACGCACGCCGTGCTTTTTCTCAAACTCGTCTTTGTATTGGTTCCGAAGCGCCATCACCTCGGTCATGTCGACCTCGTTATAGGTGGTGAGCATCGCTGCGGTGTTTTGCGACTCTTTGAGGCGGCGCGCGATGGTTTGGCGCAGCTTGGTCATTTTCACGCGCTCTTCGCGGGCGGCATCAGAGGGCGCGGACGGTGCACGCGGAGCGGCAGCGGGAGCCGGCGCAGTTTTCGGCGCGGCCATGGCTTTGAGCACGTCGTCTTTCATGATGCGGCCATCTTTGCCAGTGCCGGTCACAGAGGCGGCATCCACGCCGTGTTCGGCCATCATTTTGGTGGCGGAAGGCGCGTTTTCAACGTCTTTGCCTGTGGACGCAGCGGCAGGAGCAGCAGCGGCGGCCGGAGCAGCCGCAGAGGCACCCGCACCCGACGAGATCACGGCGAGTTTGGCGGAGGCGTCCACGGTGGTGCCTTCGACGGCAACGATTTCAGTCAACACACCTGCGGCAGGGGACGGCACTTCGACGGAGACCTTGTCGGTTTCCAACTCGCAGAGCATTTCGTCCTGAGCCACAGTGTCACCCACGGCTTTGAACCATGTGGCCACGGTGGCCTCGGTGACGGATTCGCCAAGGGTCGGGACCATCACATCGACAGAAGACCCAGACGCGGCCGGAGCGGCTGCGGGAGCGGCTTCGGCTTTCGGTGCGGGGGCCGCGGCGGCACCGTCGCCTGCGTTCAGCGTGGCCAAGAGCGCGTCCACACCCACGGTGTCGCCCTCTTTGGCAATGATGTCGCCCAAGGTGCCAGCGGCCGGGGAAGGAACTTCGACGGTCACTTTGTCGGTTTCCAATTCGCAGAGCATTTCGTCAACGGCAACAGTGTCGCCCGGCTGTTTGAACCAAGTTGCGACGGTGGCCTCAGTGACGCTTTCGCCAAGGGTGGGGACGCGGATTTCAACGGACATGTGATTATCCTTCGATGTTGAGCGCATCATTCACGAGCGCCGATTGTTGTGCTTTGTGTTGAGATGCGAGACCAGTGGCTGGCGACGCGGAGGCGGCACGACCAGCATAGACCGGGCGCGTGTGTGTGGCATTGATCCGGGTGAGGACCCATTCGATATTGGGCTCAACAAAGGTCCAGCCGCCTTGGTTTTTCGGTTCTTCCTGACACCAGACGACTTCAGCGTCTTTAAAGCGCTCAAGTTCCTTGACCATCGACAGCGCTGGGAACGGGTAGAATTGTTCCAGACGCAGGATGTAAGTGTCGTCTTTACCGGCCGTATCGCGCGCCTCAAGCAGGTCGTAGTAGACCTTGCCCGAACAGATCACGACGCGTTTGATGTCTTTGTCGGCTTTTAGCGTCAGCTCCGATTTCGCGGTGCCGTAGGTGGCATCGGCATCATCCCACAGAACGCGGTGGAAGGAGGAGCCTTCGATGAAATCAGCGGCCACAGAGGTCGCCAATTTGTGACGCAACAAGGATTTCGGCGTCATCAGCACCAGCGGCTTGCGATAGGAGCGATGCAACTGGCGGCGCAGGATGTGGAAGTAGTTCGCAGGCGTCGTACAGTTGGCGACGATCCAGTTGTCCTGACCACACATTTGCAAGAATCGTTCAAGGCGGGCGGAAGAGTGTTCCGGGCCTTGGCCCTCATAGCCGTGTGGCAAGAGCATCACGAGGCCGGACATGCGCAACCATTTGCTTTCACCCGAGGAGATGAATTGGTCGAACATGATTTGCGCACCGTTGGCGAAATCGCCAAACTGCGCTTCCCAAAGCGTCAGAGCATTGGGTTCGGCCAAAGAGTAGCCGTATTCAAAGCCCAAAACCGCATATTCGGAGAGCATCGAGTCGATGACCTCGTAATGGGCCTGACCTTCGCGGATGTGGTTCAGAGGGTAGTAGCGATCCTCGGATTTTTGATCAATCAGAGCCGAATGACGCTGTGAGAAAGTGCCGCGTGTGCTGTCCTGACCGGCCAGACGCACCGGATAGCCTTCTGCCAACAGAGAGCCAAAGGCAATCGCTTCACCTGTCGCCCAATCAAACCCTTTGCCGGTCTCAAACATCTGTGCCTTGGCTTCGAGTTGACGGGCCACGGTTTTATGGATGTTGAAATCAATGGGATGCGAGGTCAGCGACCGGCCAATTTGGGCCATCGTGTCTTGTGAAATCGCGGTTTGACCGCGCTGATACTCTTCGCCCTCACGGTTGATATGCGACCACCGCCCGTCAAGCCAATCGGCTTTGTTCGGCTTAAAGGTCTTGCCCGCTTCGAACTCGTCATTGAGCTGCGCTTGGAACGCGGCTTTCATGTCCTCGATCTCACCTTCCGGGATAAGACCATCCTTGACCAGACGTTCGGTGTAGAGTTGCAACGTGGTCTTGTGCCGCTTGATGCTGGTGTACATCTGCGGGTTGGTGAACATCGGCTCGTCGCCTTCGTTGTGACCAAAGCGGCGATAACAAAAGATGTCGAGAACCACGTCTTTGTGGAACTTCTGACGGAACTCGGTGGCGACTTTCGCGGCGTGCACCACGGCCTCCGGGTCATCGCCGTTGACGTGGAAAATCGGTGCCTCAACGACCAGCGCGTTGTCGGTCGGGTAGGGCGAGGAGCGCGAGAAATGCGGTGCGGTGGTGAACCCGATTTGGTTGTTCACCACGATGTGGATCGTGCCGCCGGTGCGGTGACCGCGCAGACCGGAGAGACCAAAACATTCCGCCACAACGCCTTGGCCGGCAAAAGCGGCATCGCCGTGCAGCAGGATCGGGATCACCGAGGTGCGGTCTTTGTCGTTATACTGATCGGTTTTGGCGCGGGCCTTGCCCAGAACGACCGGGTTCACCGCTTCAAGGTGCGAGGGGTTCGCGGTCAGAGACAAGTGGACCTTGTTGCCATCGAATTCACGATCCGAGGAGGCCCCGAGGTGATATTTCACATCGCCCGAGCCATCCACGTCTTCGGGTTTGAATGAGCCACCTTGGAATTCGTTGAAAATTGCGCGGTAGGGTTTGGACATCACGTTGGCCAAGACCGACAGGCGACCGCGGTGCGGCATGCCGATGACGATCTCTTTGACGCCAAGGTTGCCGCCGCGTTTGATGATCTGCTCCATCGCTGGGATGAGGCTTTCGCCGCCATCCAAACCAAAGCGTTTGGTGCCCATGTATTTGACATGAAGGAATTTTTCAAAGCCCTCAGCCTCAACCAATTTGTTGAGAATGGCTTTGCGGCCTTCGCGGGTGAACTGGATTTCCTTGCCGTAGCCTTCGATCCGCTCTTTCAGCCAACCGGCCTGTTCGGGATCGGAAATATGCATGTATTGCAGCGCGAACGTGCCGCAATAGGTGCGTTTGACGATGTCCATGATCTGACGCATCGAGGCATGTTGCAGCCCCAAAACATTGTCGATGAAAATCGGACGATCCATGTCGGCGTCGGTGAAGCCGTAGGAGCGCGGGTCAAGTTCCGGGTGCTGGGTCTCTTCGCGCATTTTCAGCGGATCGAGATCGGCGGCCAAATGGCCCCGGATGCGGTAGGCGCGGATGATCATGATCGCGCGGATCGAGTCGAGCACAGCGCGTTTGATTTGATCCTCAGAGATCTCAACGCCTTTTTCGACGGCTTTCTCTTTGATCTTTTTCGCGGCAGCAATCGGTTCGGCCCATTGTCCATCCAACGCTTGGGTCAGATCGTCATGCGGCACAGGCGGCCAATCGGCGCGCGCCCAGGACGGCCCCGCAGCCTCGGCGGTGACATCCGATGCGGCATCGCCCAGAGAGTTGAAAAACTCACCCCAGGAGGCGTCCACAGAGGAGGGGTCTTGGGTGTATTTCGCGTAGACCTGTTCAAGGTACTCCGCGTTATGCCCCTGCATAAAGGAAGAGGCGTGGAGGATGTCGTTCGGGCTCTGGTCGTTCATCTTTGCGGACCTTCTGAGGGGCTCTAAATGGGGGCCGCTTTTGCGGCAAAGCCTGCGTCCGACGTGATCACCGGGCGCAGGCTGGTTTTAAAGGCTGATCGCCGTGGCGCTTAGCCTTTGTTGATCGCTTCCATCACAGCTTCGCCAAGGGTGGCGGGGCTGTCAGCGACCACGATACCTGCGGATTTCATCGCTTCGATTTTGGACTCTGCATCGCCTTTGCCGCCTGCCACGATGGCACCAGCGTGACCCATGCGGCGGCCCGGAGGGGCTGTGCGGCCTGCGATAAAGCCTGCGGTGGGTTTCCAGCGGCCTTTTTTCTTTTGCTCGGCGAGGAATTCGGCCGCTTCTTCTTCTGCGGAGCCGCCGATTTCACCGATCATGATGATGGAGGTGGTTTCCGGATCATCAAGGAACATGTCGAGGATATCGAGGTGCTCCGTGCCTTTGATCGGGTCGCCGCCGATGCCCACAGCCGTGGACTGACCCAAACCGAGGTCGGTGGTCTGTTTCACAGCTTCGTAAGTCAGCGTGCCGGAGCGGGACACCACGCCGACGGAGCCGCGACGGTGAATGTGACCCGGCATAATGCCGATTTTGCACGCATCAGGCGTGATCACGCCGGGGCAGTTCGGGCCGATCAGGCGCGAGGTGCTGTCGACGAGTGCACGTTTCACTTTCATCATGTCGAGCACAGGAATGCCCTCGGTGATGCAGATGATCAATTCCATTTCGGCGTCGATCGCCTCAAGGATGGAATCCGCGGCGAAGGGCGGCGGCACGTAGATCACGGTGGCATTGGCTTCGGTCACAGCTTTCGCTTCGTGAACCGAGTTGAACACCGGCAGGTTGAGGTGGCTGGAGCCACCTTTGCCAGGGGTCACGCCGCCGACCATTTTGGTGCCATATGCGATGGCTTGTTCAGAGTGGAAGGTGCCCTGCGAGCCAGTGAAGCCCTGACAGATGACCTTGGTGTTTTCGTTTACAAGAATTGCCATGGGTCTTAGCCTTTCACCGCTTTAACGATTTTCTGCGCGCCGTCTTTGAGGTTGTCGGCGGCAATCACGTTCAAGCCAGAGTTTTTGATGATCTCTTTGCCGAGTTCCACGTTGGTGCCCTCTAAGCGGACAACAAGCGGAACCTGAAGTCCGACTTCTTTCACGGCGGCAATCACGCCCTCCGCGATCACATCACAGCGCATGATGCCGCCGAAGATGTTCACGAGGATGCCTTTGACGTTCGGGTCAGAGGTGATGATTTTGAACGCTTCGGTCACTTTCTCTTTGGTCGCGCCGCCGCCTACGTCGAGGAAGTTGGCAGGCTCTGCGCCGTAGAGTTTGATGATGTCCATCGTGGCCATCGCCAGACCAGCACCGTTCACCATGCAGCCGATTTCACCGTCAAGTGCGATGTAGTTCAGGTCGTGCTGGGAAGCGGCCAGTTCTTTCGGGTCTTCTTCGGTTTCGTCGCGCAGGCCAACGATGTCGGCATGGCGGTACAAAGCGTTGCCGTCGAAACCAGCTTTACAGTCGAGACATTTGATGTCGCCAGCCGGGGTCACGATCAGCGGGTTGATTTCCAGCATCTCCATGTCTTTTTCGACGAAGAGGCGGTACAGGTTCTGGATCAGCTGCGAACACTGTTTGATCTGTTTGCCTTCAAGGCCCAGAGCAAAAGCGACGCGACGACCGTGGAAGCCCTGAAGGCCGGTCGCGGGATCAACAGAGAAGGACAGGATTTTGTCAGGGGTGTTTTCAGCCACCTCTTCGATGTCCATGCCGCCCTCGGTGGAGCAGACGATGGACACGCGGGACGACTGACGATCCACGAGCAGCGCGAGGTAGAGTTCGCGGGCGATGTCGGAGCCATCTTCGATGTAGATGCGGTTGACTTGTTTGCCAGCCGGACCAGTCTGGTGCGTGACCAGAGTGTGGCCGAGCATTGCATTGGCTTCTTTCGCGGCTTCCTCGACGGATTTCGCAAGACGCACGCCGCCTTTTTCGCCAGCGCCAGCTTCTTTAAAGGAGCCTTTGCCGCGACCACCTGCGTGGATCTGCGCTTTGACAACCCAAAGCGGCCCGTCAAGTTCGCCTGCAGCGGTTTTTGCGTCGGCCGCATTCAAAACGACACGACCGTCGGAAACCGGCGCGCCGTATTCCTTGAGAAGGCGTTTGGCCTGATACTCGTGGATGTTCATTAGAGATATCCTCTCCCTGGTTCGATTGGCCCTGACATGACACACCGCCCGGCGCAAACGAAAGGATTTTTCGACCGTTAGCGGTAAATGGCCGATGTTTTTGAAATTTGTGATCACAGCAATAATTCGTGTGATCACAAATTGCATTGCGCGCGGTGATGCAGGGTGGGGAAAAGAATCGACGCAGACCTGTGTTTGCGGATAAAATCGCACGCTGATATTGCGATTGGGGCTGTGCGGACGAAACGAACCACAGTGTGCTTTACAGAAAGTCGTTGATGAAAAAAGCCTTACCAACATGGGCAGTGGTCGCCACCGTGGATGAACCCGCCGTATTGATTGCCGCTTTCGTGCGACATCATTTGGCGCTTGGCGCCTGCGAAGTGCACGTTTTCCTGGATCGAGTGATCCCTGAGGTTGGGCCTTTGGTGGCAGGCATCCGGGGGTGCGTTTTAACACAATGTGATGCGACGTATTGGGCCAAGAGCCGTTTTAAAAAGCGCCCGCCACATCATTTGGCCCGGCAGAAATACAATGCCACTCAAGCCTATGGTCAGACCGATTGCGATTGGCTTTTGCATTGCGATGCAGACGAATTTGTTGTTCAGCCCGAGGCCCTGATTGCTGACTTGGCGACGACGATCGAGGCCCCACACCAGACGCTTCATTTGTCCAATAGCGAGCGCGTTTGGTTGCCCGTTGATCCGGGGCTGTCAATTTTTGAGGGTGGATTTCGTACACCGATGTGGCTGTTCGACGATTTGGCGGCCTCGTTGTTCGGTCCCGCCGCGCGCTATTTGAATAAGGGGATGATGGGCCATTCGATGGGCAAAACCCTCTCGCCTGTCGGGCATGATTTTGAGATCGGGGTCCATCATGCCTTGGATCGCGCAACCGGGGAGCCCGCTATGCGCAGACCTAGCTCTGCGAGGATCTTGCATTTTGACGGGCTGACCCGGCTGCATTTTATCCTGAAAATGCTCAAACGCGCTTATGAGACGCCAAACGGCCCGCGCCCGCGCAAGGGCCATAAACGTATGGCCGCCGTGAGGGCCTTTCGCGAAAAGGCCGCTGAGCCCGCCGAGATTTTTGCGCTGACGCGGGCGCTGAAAGATTTCACCCCGGCGCAGGCCGATTTATACCGGAGTTTGGGGTGTTTGGAGGAGACGCCTTTTGTCCCCCGTGGTTGCGACGGGTTGGACCTTTGCCCTGCCAGCTTTGATGCACAATTGCGCACGGATCATGCGGCATTTTTCGAGCACGTTGGCTTGCGTGATTGGGCAGATGAGGCATTCGGTGGTCCGCTTTGACGCCTGATTGCGCAGGTTCCGTGTGGTTTGGGCGCGACGCTTGCGCGCATTCGCACAGCTTGGAGTCGCGATATATGCCAAAGATCGTGTATGAAGGGGATAAGAGACTCACTTTCGAAACGAATTGGAACGATGATGCGCAGCATTGCAATGAAAGCCGTTTTGGCCGCAACCGTGGCCACCCTATCCGCTCTGTCCGCCGCTCAGGCCGATGATTTTACCATTTCCGTCTATTCCGGCTACCAAACCGCGCCGCATAGCGGCGTGACCGGCAACGATGGGGTGGACGCCTTTGATTTCACCACGGGATGGAAAGGCAAGAGCTTTGAGATGCCGCCCTATTACGGCATCCGTGGCACCTGGTGGGTGCGGGATAATTTCGGCTGGATCGCTGATTTCAACCACACCAAAGTCTATGCCGACGAAGGCGATAAGGCGGCGAACGGGTTTTCGACGCTGGAATTCACTGACGGGCTGAACAACCTGACGGTTGGTCCGATCTGGCGCTGGCCGGGGCTTTGGAACAATGTGACCCCCTATGCAAGCGTCTCCGCCGGGATCGTCATCCCACATGTCGAGGTGGTCACTGCGAATACCAACACCATCGAATATCAGATTGCGGGTCCGACCGTCGCCGTTGTGCTGGGTGCAAGCTACGCGCTCAATGACACATGGGACCTTTTTGGCGAATACAAAGGCACCTATAGCCAAGTCAAAGCGGACCTGAATGGTGGCGGTACATTGGAAACCGACATCATCACCAATGCGCTTAACTTCGGTGTGTCCTATAATTTCTAAGTGATCCTCAGATCAATGTCTCAAGCCGGGTCCGAAAGGGTCCGGCTTTTCCTTTCGCTCAAAGCTCTAATCCGGCTTTGGCGATCAGGGCCGCTTCGCGTGCGCGCAGCATGGCATTGAATGTTGTGGTCGTCAGGTCCAGATCGGCGCAGTTTTGCGGCATGAAAGCTGTGTCATGCAGGACGCCCAGCACGCCCAGAGTTGTGGCTTGCCGCTCGTTCAGGCTTTGAACCCCGTGCACCAGTCGAAAGAGCTCTTTGGGGTTGTCGGCTTTGTTGCGGATATAGCGGTATTGCGCCTCACGTTCCTGCCCGATCTGGCGTTTGGGGCCGGAATAGTCCTCGAAGGCTTTTTTAAGCAATTTCAACGCGTAATGCAGCTCTGTCAGACCATCAAAATGCAACAGCAGCCGGGTCTCTGATTTGATCATCTTGGCCATATCCGCGCCAATGGGGTAATGCACACCCATGGTCCAATCGCGCCCGGTGGGGACGATGGTCTTGCCGGTTCGGTGGCCCGTTAGCCCAAAGTCGAGGAATTTGGCAAACCGGCCATATAGGGCTTTGGCGTCGCTCTCTGTCAGTCCGATTGGGTCGCGAAACGCGCCCTCAAAGATGGTCTCTCCCGGCTCCGTCTCAAGATGGACCCGTTCGCGGTTGCGCAAGACGAGGCCATGCGCACTTTCCTTTCGGTTCAATAGGCTCGACAACGCAGCGCCGTCCGCGATGAATTCATCGACATCGCAATGCAATAGCCAATCGCATTTGGTGGTTTGATACACGCGGGTCGCGTTGAATTTTTGCCGCCCTGTATGGCGCTCTGGGCGACGGCCGTTGTTGACTTTATCCCAATAGGTCTGGTCGCAGGTTGCGAGGATACAGCCCTCAAGCCCATGGAGCAGGGCCTCGGCTTCGGGGTTGGGGCGGTCTAGAAAAATATGGACCTCACGCGCGCCGATGGCCAGATGGTGACGGGCAAAGGCCGCAATCAGCGGCGCGGGCTCATCGGCCAGCGCGGCAATCGCCCAAGACGGTTCACCATGTGTCATCGGTTTGAAACTCCAACAAAAAACCCCGCGCCTCGGGGGAGGCGCGGGGTCAATTTAACAAGCTCTCAAAGGATCAAGCAAGGTTGCTGTCGATGCCTTTGCACGCATCGACGAGACCTTTGACGGCTTCAACCGATTTGTCGAACATGACTTGTTCGTCTTTGGACAGTTTGATGTCGACGACTTTTTCGATGCCGCCGGCGCCGATGATGGTCGGAACGCCAACATACATGCCGTCGAGACCCAGTTCGCCGTCACAATATGCGGCGCAAGGCAGCAAACGCTTTTGGTCTTTCAGGTAGGCTTCGGCCATCTCAATCGCGGAGGTCGCCGGTGCGTAGAAGGCAGAGCCGGTTTTCAGCAAACCAACGATCTCTGCGCCGCCATCACGGGTGCGCTGAATGATTGCGTCGAGTTTTTCCTGAGTGGTCCAACCCATTTCCACCAGATCCGGCAGTGGGATGCCGCCAACGGTGGAGTAGCGGGTGGAGGGGACCATGGTGTCGCCGTGACCGCCCAGAACGAACGCGGTGACGTCTTTCATCGACACACCGAATTCAACCGAGAGGAAGTGACGGAAACGGGCGGAGTCGAGAACGCCGGCCATGCCGCAGACTTTGTTGGCCGGAAGGCCGGAATACTGCTGAAGTGCCCAAACCATCGCGTCGAGCGGGTTGGTGATGCAGATCACGAAAGCGTTCGGCGCATGTTCTTTGATGCCTTCGCCAACGGATTTCATCACTTTCAGGTTGATGCCCAAAAGGTCATCGCGGGACATGCCCGGCTTACGCGGCACACCGGCGGTGACGATGCACACGTCTGCGCCAGCGATGTCGGCGTAATCATTCGTGCCGATCATGGTGGCATCGAATTTTTCGGACGGGCCGGATTCAGCGATGTCGAGCGCTTTGCCCTGCGGGGTCCCTTCGGAGATGTCGAACAAAACGACGTCGCCGAGTTCCTTGATGGCTGCGAGGTGGGCGAGCGTGCCGCCGATTTGACCTGCGCCGATGAGGGCAATCTTGGGTCTGGCCATGGAAAGTCTCCAATCAGTTTGGTGAGATTGGTCGCATGGGTAGCCCTTCACGGGCGTTCACGCAAGGCTGCGCTGCGGCAATGCATTAAGGTTTTCGCTAGCGTTAGCGATAACCACTCTGTAATTTCGAGAAAAATACCCTTTTACCGTCTGGACCTGTCGCATGACGTTTGATCTTCATTTCTTTCTTTTTGCCGTGCCTGCGGTGATTTTTGCAGGTCTGTCAAAGGGCGGATTTGGGTCAGCGGCGGCCTTTGCAGCGACCCCGTTTTTGGCGCTGATTCTCACGCCAGGACAGGCGGTTGGCCTGATGTTGCCGCTGTTGATGGTGATGGATGTGACCGCGATCCGGGTGTTTTGGCGCAAATGGGATGGGGGCGTGGCGCGCAGGCTGATCATCGGTGCTGTGCCGGGGATCGTGATTGGGGCCTTGGTTTATGGCATCGCCAAGCCTGAGGTGTTCAAATTTTTGATCGGTCTCGTGGCTGTGGGCTTTGTCGCCTATCAGGGGGCAAAGGCGAAAGGGTGGATTAAGCCGCCAAAGCGCGCCATTGGTCCGTTTGGCGGCACGGTCTGGGGGGCTGTGACGGGGTTCACCAGTTTCATATCCCATGCCGGTGGCCCGCCCGCGGCCGTTTACATGTTGTCACAACGAATGGACAAAACCACCTATCAAGCGACCTCGGTGTTGGTGTTTTGGGCGATCAACCTGATCAAAGTGGTGCCCTATTCCGTCGTTGGGATTTTCACACCCGAGACGCTCAAGGCCGATCTGATGCTCTTTCCCTTTGCCATTCTCGGCGTGTTGATGGGGGCGTGGCTGCACCATAAAATATCGGATCGCTTCTTCTTCGCTCTGGCCTATGTGTTCTTGGTGGTCACCGGACTGAAATTGATTTGGGAGGCTTTGGGGTAACGCGTTTACGCGTCGTCGCCTTTGGCCTGCGCCACCTCGGCGGTTGTTTCAAACGCCTGACCTGAGGCAATGAGGCAACTCACGCCATTGGGATGAGTCATCAAAAGCGTCCATGTGCCGGTCTCGGTGGAGGCGAAAAGTTCCACGACACCGTTGTTCGGCGCAAGTCCGATGGATTGGCGGCTTTCGCCATATTGGGTGCCGAGCCGCTCAAGCACTTGATCGCGTTGCCCGCAAGAGTTTTGGGCCGTGGCCGGGGCGGGAAAGGTGAAACATCCAAACGCCCCGATCAGAGCGGCAAGAGAGAGCAGTTTCATCGTCTTATCCTTTTCTTACTGGCGGCGTCCGATGGTGAGGATTGGACATCAAGAGAAAATCATGCGGAAATCCTGCCGCAAGAGCGTTGAAAATATGGTTAAGACGCCGGGCTGAGAGGTGATTTGTGATCGGCTCCGAGGGTAAGATTTCTGCACTGCGGAAATTTTGACCTTGCACAAAGGTGCGCTTGTGTGGCCTCTTGCGCAACAATATTGCGGAGGAAAAGAATCAATGTCCCAAGTCACCAATCGCCCTTATCGGTCTGCTCTTTACATCCCTGGCTCGAAAGAACGGGCGCTGGAAAAGGCCAAAGGCCTGGCCTGTGACGCGATCTTGTTTGATCTCGAAGACGCGGTCGCCCCCGAGGAAAAAGAAAACGCCCGTACCCTGCTCAAAGCCACGTTGGCGGCAGGTGGTTATGGCAACCGGGCAAAAATTGTCCGGGTCAACGGCTTTGACACCCAATGGGGCCGTGATGATGTGGCGGCTTTCGTCGGCATGGACATCGACGGCATCCTGTTGCCGAAAGTCGAAAGTGCGGCGATGGTCGAAGCCTTGGCGCAGGCCATTCCAGACGTGCCGCTTTGGGCGATGATGGAAACACCTTTGGGGATGCTGAATGCCGCAGAGATTGCCGCGCATCCGCGCATGGCTGGCTTTGTGATGGGCACCAATGATTTGGCCAAAGAATTGAACACCCGCTTTCGCGCCGACCGCTTGCCGATGATGGGCGGGCTGCATCTGTGCCTCATTGCGGCCAAGGCCTATGGGATTGTTGTCCTTGATGGCGTGTACAATGCGTTCAAGGACGAAGAGGGTTTGAAATTTGAATGCGATCAGGGCCGCGACATGGGCTTTGATGGCAAAACCTTGATCCATCCGGCGCAATTGGACGTGGCCAATGCCGCCTTTGCACCCTCGGATGGCGAGATTGATTTGGCGAAACGTCAGATCGAAGCCTTTGAGGCGGCAGAGGCCGCAGGCGAAGGTGTTGCGGTTGTGGATGGTAAAATCGTGGAGAATCTCCATATCGTAACGGCACGGGCGACCCTCGCCAAAGCCGATGCGATCAAATCAATGGAGTGATCATGACCCTTCTTATTCTCGGGCTGCTGCTGTGGAGCGGCGCCCATCTTTTTAAACGTCTCGCACCTGATGCACGCGCCAAGCTTGGCGACAAGGGCAGGGGGGCTATTGCGATTGCGCTGTTTGCCGCGCTGATCCTGATGGTGCTGGGCTTTCGAAGCTCCGAGACGGTCGATCTTTATGCGCTGCCGTCCTATCTGCGCCATGTGAACAACACGCTGATGATTGTGGCGGTGTTTTTGTTGGCGCTGGGCCATTCCAAAAGCCGTCTGCGTGCCAAAATGCGTCACCCGATGTTGACCTCGGTTGTGGTCTGGGGCGTGGCGCATCTTTTGGTCAATGCTGATGCGGCATCCATCGTACTGTTTGGCGGCATGACTCTTTGGGCCTTGGTGGAAATGGCGCTGATCAACCGGGCGGAGCCGAAACCTGTGCCCTATGCAGGCGGGTCCATGGCCGGTGACATCCGTTTGGTGATCATCAGCCTTGTGGTCTTTGCCGTGATTGCGGGCATCCATATTGCGCTGGGGTACAACCCGTTTGTGGGGACAGTCGCATGAAAGCCTATCGCCTTTTGACCGAGGACGACACATCGGCCTTTTGTCACAAGGTGACAGAGGCATTGAACAAAGGCTGGGCGCTCTACGGATCGCCCTCCTACGCCTATGACGAGAGCACCGGAAAAATGCGCTGTGCGCAGGCGGTGACGAAAGAGGCGGACGGGGACTATAGCCCGGACGTGAAACTGGGAGGACTTTAGGGTGAAAACCAATTCGGGACATTTTTTCGAGGATTATAAGATCGGGCAAGTGATCGAGCACGCTGTGCCGCGCACAATCTCGGGTGGCGAGCGGGCGATGTATCACGCGCTCTACCCGGCGCGTCATGCGCTTTATTCCTCGGATGAATTTGCGGAAAACTGTGGGTTGGACAAAAGCCCGCTGGATGATCTGATTGCCTTCCACGTCGTGTTTGGTAAATCTGTCCCGGATATTTCACTGAATGCTGTCGCCAACCTTGGCTACGCCGAGGGGCGGTGGTTGAAACCGGTTTATCCCGGCGACACGCTACGCTCTGTGTCGGAGGTGATTGGCCTCAAACAGAACTCCAACGGCAAATCCGGTGTCGTCTATGTCCGCACCACCGGGCTCAATCAATTTGATGAGCCGGTGTTGGAATATGTCCGTTGGGTGATGGTGCGCAAACGTGATCTGGACGCGCCTGCGCCCGATACGGTGATCCCGGAGCTGAAGAAAGTTGTTGCGCCCGAGGATTTGAAAATCCCCGAGGGGCTTGATTTCCTGCGCTACAATTTCACGCTGGCGGGGGAGCAGCATCGCTTTGCCGATTATGAGATTGGCGAAAAGATTGATCACGTCGATGGCGTGACGATTGAAGAAGCCGAGCACATGTTGGCGACGCGCCTGTGGCAGAACACCGCCAAAGTGCATTTCGATGCGACCAATCGCGAAGATGGCAAGCGCTTGATTTATGGTGGTCATGTGATTTCCATGGCGCGGGCCTTGTCGTTCAACGGGCTGGCCAATGCGCAGATGATTGTGGGCCTGAATGGTGGCGCTCATGCCAATCCGTGTTTCACCGGGGATACCGTGCGCGCCTATACCGAAGTGCTTGATAAGGCGGAAACCTCTGCGCCGGGTGTGGGCGCGTTGCGCCTGCGTCTTGTGGCCTACAAACACGGCGCGCCGGAGTTTGCCTATAAGGACGAGGCGGGCAAATATCACCCGGATGTTTTGTTGGATCTGGATTACTGGGCGGTTGTGCCGCTGTGATGTGTCGCAATTCTTAATTTTGTGATCGCAAAAAGGGCCGTGCAGGAGATGCGCGGCCCTTTTTCTATCCTTGCTGCCACCGTGAAGCGGATTCGAGGATTTGCTATGCTGAGTAAAACCCTAAGAAAAATGAATTGCCCCATTTTGTGATCACAGCATAAAATTAGTGATCACAAATGCAAAAATCTAAGGGTGAAATGACAAAATTTAGGCGATGTTAGCGCACTCAACTGATGACTTCACTCCAGAAAGGTATCATACCAAAGCCAACCTATAACTGCACCCATCGTGAAAGGACGTCACCATGGCTGATGTGAACCGCGGCAATCGCCCGCTGTCCCCCTTCATGTTCGTCAAATATTATCGGCTTCAAATGACCGCATTTTCCTCGGTCATGGTTCGGATCACAGGCAACGCGCTGATCGCGGCGTCTTTTCTGTGCGTCTGGTGGCTTCTCGCCGCCGCAACTGGCCCTGAGTATTTCGAATTCGTCGATTGGCTGATCCGCTCTTGGGTCGGTGACATCGTGATGTTCCTGTCCGTTTGGGCGCTTTGGTATCACCTCGGTGGTGGCATCCGGCACCTGATCTGGGATGCGGGCTATTGCCTTGATGTCGACGTGTCCGAAAAAATGGGGTGGGCCATGATCATTGGCGCAACCATCCTGACCGTTCTCACCGCTCTTGTGGTCTAAGGAGGCACCCATGTCATTTCTCACAGATCGCAAACTCGCAGTCGGCCTTGGCGCTGCAAAACACGGCGCAGATCACCACTGGTTCATGATCACCTCTTCGATCGGCCTGTTGGTTCTGATCCCGCTGTTCATCTTCACCTTTGGCTGCGCGCTGGGTGGCACCTATGAAGAGGTGCTGGCCTATTACAGCCGCCCATTCCCCTCCATCGTCGCAGGGCTGACCATCATCGTGTCGATGCTACACATGATGCGCGGCTGGCAAATGATGGTCGAGGACTACACCTCCGGATTTTTCCGCAAGTTCCTCGTGATCGGGATGAACTTCTTCTGCTACGCCTTGATCGCAGCAGGCCTGTTCTCCCTCGTGAAACTCGCGCTGTAAGGAAGACCGATATGACCGCTGCATATGAATACGAAACCCACGACTATGACGTCGTTGTTGTTGGTGCGGGTGGCTCTGGCCTGCGCGCCACATTGGGCATGGCCGAACAAGGTCTGCGCACCGCCTGTGTGACCAAAGTGTTCCCGACCCGCTCCCACACGGTTGCGGCACAGGGTGGCATTGCCGCGTCTCTGTCCAACATGGGGCCGGACAACTGGCAATGGCACATGTTCGACACCGTCAAAGGCTCTGACTGGTTGGGCGATACGGATGCGATGGAATACCTCGCCCGCGAAGCCCCCAAAGCGGTCTATGAGCTTGAGCATTACGGCGTGCCGTTTTCGCGCACCGAAGAAGGCAAGATTTACCAGCGCCCCTTCGGCGGCCACACCACCGAATTTGGCGAAGGCCCGCCCGTGCAGCGCACCTGCGCGGCGGCTGACCGCACCGGCCACGCGATCCTGCACACGCTTTATGGCCAGTCTCTGAAAGAGAAAGCCGAGTTCTACGTCGAATATTTCGCCATCGACCTGATCATGTCCGAAGACGGTCAATGTCAGGGTGTGCTGTGTTGGAAACTCGATGACGGTACCTTCCACGTCTTCAATGCCAAAATGGTGGTTCTGGCGACCGGCGGCTATGGCCGCGCGTTCTTCTCCGCCACTTCCGCACACACCTGTACCGGTGACGGCGGCGGCATGGTGGCGCGGGCGGGGCTTGCGCTTCAGGATATGGAATTCGTTCAGTTCCACCCGACCGGCATCTACGGTTCGGGTTGTTTGATCACCGAAGGCGCGCGCGGCGAGGGGGGGTATCTTACCAACTCCGAAGGCGAACGCTTTATGGAACGCTACGCGCCAACCTACAAAGACCTTGCGCCGCGTGACTATGTGTCCCGCTCCATGACCATGGAAATCCGCGAAGGCCGCGGTGTGGGCGAACATAAAGACCACATCTTCCTCAACCTCAGCCACCTTCCACCAGAAGCCTTGGCCGAACGTCTGCCGGGCATTTCCGAATCTGCGAAAATCTTTGCCGGTGTGGATGTGACCAAAGAACCGATCCCGGTTCTGCCGACGGTGCATTACAACATGGGCGGTATCCCCACCAACTATCACGGTGAGGTGCTCAACCCGACCAAAGACGATCCGACCGCGATCGTTCCGGGCCTGATGGCCGTGGGCGAAGCGGGCTGTGCCTCTGTGCATGGTGCGAACCGTCTGGGGTCCAACTCGCTCATCGACCTCGTGGTCTTTGGCCGTGCCGCCGCGATCCGCGCCGGTGGGATCGTTGATCCGAAAACGCCGAACCCGGAGTTGAACCAGGCCTCCATCGACAAGGCGTTTGATCGCTTTGACAGTCTGCGCCACGCCAATGGCAGCATCGCAACCGCCGAGCTGCGCCTTGAGATGCAGCGCACGATGCAATCTGACGCCGCCGTGTTCCGCACCGACAAAACCCTCAAAGAGGGTGTCGAGAAGATGACCGAAGTCGCCGCAAAAATGAACGATCTGAAAGTGACGGATCGCTCCTTGGTGTGGAACTCCGATCTGATGGAAACGTTGGAATTGGCCAACCTGATGCCCAACGCTTTGGCGACCATTCATGGCGCTGAAGCCCGCAAAGAATCCCGTGGGGCGCATGCCCACGAAGATTACCCGGAGCGGGATGACAAAAACTGGCGGATTCACACGATCAGCCGGGTCGAGGGCAACAAGGTTGATCTGAGCTATCGTCCGATCATCGAGACCCCTTTGACCACTGAGGCCGAAGGCGGCATCAGCCTTGCAAAAATCGCGCCCAAAGCGCGGACGTTCTAAGGCGGACGTAGAGCGGTATGGCCCAGATTTTTCCCATAAACGGTTCTGACCCACGGTTGTCCCAACAGGGTGACGGTGGGGCGAACGGTGCGTGTGAAACGACGGGGCCATTGGTCATCCAAATCGGTTTTAACCGCTGCGCGACGTTGACGTTTCATTGCATGATGGAAGCCAACGGCATTCCCGCGCTGCATTGGAAAGAGTCGGACGGGCGGAACATTGCGCAGGTCATGGTCAGCAATATGGCCATGGGGCGCAAGCCTTTGGACGGGTTTGAGGGCATTCGGGTGTTTTCCGATATGGCCTATCTTGATGGCAAAATCATGATTGATGGCGCACGCTTCTTTCGTGCGCTTCATGCCGCCTACCCGGACGCTTACTTTTTGTTCAACACCCGTGACAAAGCGGAGTGGATGTCCTCACGTATGCGCCATGCAAATGGCACATATCTCGCGCGCTGTGCGAAGGTGGCCGGCGTCGATGTGACCGACGTCCCGCGCTTTGGGCGCAGATGTATGACCAACACACGGCAGAGGTCGAAAGCTACTTTGCCACGGCCGAGGCACGCTTTTTGCACTTTGATCTCGACTGCGACAGCCCGCAAAAGATCGCGGACTGGCTCGCACCCGACTTTGAACTGAATATGGCCCATTGGGGCCACCACAACCGGAAGACCCGCGCGCGGGCCCACTTAGGCTAGACCGGCCCTGCGCCGCAAGGAGGACTGAAATGGTTCAATTTAACCTTCCCAAGAATTCTAAAATCGTCACAGGTAAGACCTGGCCGAAGCCTGAGGGCGCGACCAATGTCCGTAAGTTTCAGATCTATCGCTGGAACCCGGATGACGAGAAAAACCCAAGCGTTGACACCTATTTCCTCGATATGGATCGGTGTGGCCCGATGGTTTTGGACGCGCTCATCAAGATCAAGAATGAGATCGACCCGACCCTGACCTTCCGCCGCTCTTGCCGCGAGGGCATCTGTGGCTCCTGTGCGATGAACATCGACGGCATCAACACGCTGGCCTGTATTTACGGTCTGGACGAGATCAAGGGCGATGTTCGCATCTTCCCGCTGCCGCATATGTCGGTGGTCAAAGACCTTATCCCCGATCTGACCCATTTCTACGCCCAACACGCGTCGATCATGCCGTGGCTTGAGACCAAGACCAACCGCCCAGCGAAAGAATGGCGTCAGTCGATTGAAGATCGTAAGAAACTCGATGGCCTGTATGAGTGCGTGATGTGCGCGTCTTGCTCCACATCCTGCCCGTCTTATTGGTGGAATGGCGACAAATATCTCGGTCCAGCTGCGTTGCTTCACGCGTACCGCTGGATCATCGACTCTCGCGATGAGGCCACGGGCGAGCGTCTGGACGAGTTGGAAGATCCGTTCAAACTCTATCGCTGCCACACCATCATGAACTGCGCCAAAACCTGTCCGAAAGGGTTGAACCCGGCCAAAGCCATTGCGCATATCAAAAAGCTTATGCTGGAGCGCGCTCACTGAGCACTGCAAAATAGAGCACGGAATAATCCCGCCTTTTTGGCGGGATTTTCTTTTACTGCCACCACCTTGTGGTTGCGTCCTTGTGATGGGCTATGAGATCAGGCATTTTTGCGATACCGATTGAACGCGGGAGCGCATTTTTGATTTCGTAAAGCTCCAGAGTGAATGTGTATGAGGATGGGCCCTATGGTGCAGCAGGTCTTTGACATTGATTTTCGCGGTGACGCTTTTATTTTTCCGACCGAAACATCGCCGGACCATATTCGCGCGATCATGCGAAAGTCAGGGAATTTTTATGAAAAACGCCTGTTGGAATTTCTGTGTTCGCGCATGGATGGAGCCACATGGGTGATCGACTGTGGTGCCAATATTGGCAATCACACCATCTTTATGGCCGGGGTTTTACAACGTCATGTTGTGGCGTTTGAGCCAATTCCAAGCAACCTTGACGCTCTGCGTGCGGCTGTTGCGCTCAATGGTTTGTCACACTCCGTCACGGTTGAACCCTATGCCGTCAGCGACACGGTTGGCCAAGTGACGCTTGGGATGGAATTTGCCGGAAACCCGGGGAGTTTTTCCATTGGCAGTGGTGATCAATCGCATACAGTTTTGGCCGTGACCTTGGATGGGCATTTTCAAAAGGGCGTCCCATCCGGGCGCTTGGGCATTTTGAAAGTCGATGTTGAAGGGCACGAAGAGCATGTGTTGCGCGGAGCGATGGCGTTGATCCAAAACCACCGTCCTATGGTGATTTGTGAGGCGGGGACGATGACGGCGTTTGAGCGAATTGAGGCCTTTCTTGCGCCCATCGGATATCATGCGGCGCGGGTTTTTGGCCGCACCCCCACGGTGGTTTTTGATCGCGTTGAGCGGATTTCGTCCGAGCGCGACAAGATCGTTGAAAAGATTGCACACTATGTATTGCAACACGAGCAAGCGCCCGCTGGATGAGTTGCGGGCGTGTAATACCCTACCCGGATGTGCTGTTTCGGGTGTTGTGTGAGGAAAGTTAAATGCGCAAATCCATCGGGGCACGGTTCTTGATTGTCGGGGTATTGACGCTGTTGATGTTTATCCCACTGTTTTTTGTCTCCGATATCGTGCAAAGCCGAAAATATTATTCGCAAAACACCCTAAAAGACGTCGGTCGTGAATGGGGCGGGGACCAGGTGATTTCTGGTCCGGTTTTGATCATTCCCGTGCAGGAAACTGTGGATCAAACTCAATCCGAAGAGGTGATTGACCCGGCAACTGGGCTGGTGAAAACCGATGGCAATGGCAATGCGATACTCAAACAGGTCACCCGGCGTGTGACCCTCAATCGTGCCCCGATTTACCTTTATCCAAACCAGTTCGATGTCGATATGCGCACCCAAACCCAAATGCGTCATCGCGGGATTTTCAATGTCCCAGTCTATCAGGCCAACGTGTCGATGGATTTTGATTTTCCGACGGCGCGCATCGCAGGCGAGGTGGACAAGGATGAGGTCATCCTTTGGGAACAGGCCAGCTTGGCCGTTGATATTTCCAACAACGCGGCGCTGCGCGGCGAGGCGGCGCTGACAATTGATAACAACGATGTGCCACTTGAACCGATTGCCTCCGAGCGAGGTCGTTCCGGGATCACCGCCCAAATTGGCGATCCGCGTGAGCGTGGGTCTTATGCTTTGACGCTGGGGTTGAACGGGGCGCAATCTCTGATGATTGCACCGGTGGGTCGTCAAACGGCGGTCACAATCACCTCAGATTGGCCAAACCCAAGTTTTGATGGGGCGTTTTTACCCGATGGCTCAGAGATTTCTGAGCTCGGATTTTCCGCCAAATGGACCATCCCGCATCTGGCACGTACCCTCCCGCAGGTCACGCGCGACGATTTTACAACGGCGCTGCGCCAATCCATGTCCTTTGGGGTGCAATTCATCGAACCCAATGATTTTTATCAAAAATCTTACCGCGCGGCCAATTACGCCATCCTGTTTATCGCCCTGACATTTCTCACGATTTTGTTGGTTGAAAAGGGCGCAGACCGCCCCGCACACCCGGTTCAATATATTCTTGTCGGCCTGGCACAGTCGATTTTTGTTTTGCTGATGGTGGCCTATGCCGAACAGATCGGCTTTGCGTCGGCCTATGCGCTCTCCGCCGGGGCGACGATTGGGCTTTTGATCTTTTTTGGCTCTTTCGGGCTTAACCTTGGCAAGCGCACATCGGTGCTTGGGGTGATGTTGCTGGTGCTCTATGCGGTGCTGTACCTGATCCTGCGGTCTGCGGATTATGCGTTGCTTGCGGGCGCGACCTTGGCCTTTGCGGCCTTGGCTGCAACGATGTACTTTACCCGCAACGAGGACTGGTATGGCCCGGAGGGAGCGACGCTTTGGGCGCGTAAATCCAAAGCCGCACCGTCTGTGCCCCCGTCTGTGCCCCCGGCCGAGGCCCCGGCAAAGCCCCCCAGGTAACCCATATGTGAGCCCGCCGCTGTTTTCCTTGCGGTGGGCCAACGTAAAGGCAGATATGCTTGTCCTCGCTCCCCTCCTGATCATTGGTCTCTATGTGGCCATGTATATCCTGCGCACGGAGAAAACCGGTGCGTGCAAATGGCGGCAAGTGAGCAAGGACGCGGAGGGTGTGGATTGGGCGTGTCCGGTTTGTGGCGCGAGCGCGCGCACGGTTGCGGGGGAACCAAAGCACTGTGGGGGGCAGGTGCCGAAGCTCTGATTTTGTCGCTAGATTATGGTTTACACATCGTTAAAAGTTTCTGCATTGCAGCAATCGCATGGCGAGTATGCGTGTTTTAGGGGCTGTATTGCGCCGCTCTGCGGCATATTTCAACAGCAAGGGAGGGCCACCCGGCGCATCTGCGCACGGACCCTTATTGGAGTATCGACTATGACCTTGCACGATGTTGCACTGACCGCAAAAGACACTGCAGACTCGGCGATGAAAGTCACGGAGTGGCTTGAATATTACGCTCCGGCCACACCGGCTGCGCAATCGAGCGAGCAAATCGTTCCAAGCAAACTTGCTGTTTTGGATCAGATGTACGCCTATTACGCCGACTGATGTCTGCCCCCACAGAATTCAAAAAGCCCCGCACAGGATGCGGGGCTTTTTCATGTTTGGCACTTGGTGACGCTGACAGACATATCAATGGTGCGGGCGTTCCGCCATAAACCCGTGAAACAGGTTTATGGCAGAACGCTTTAGCAATAGCGCTCAACGCCGACCATTTGCACGTCTGAGTAGCGGTCGCCATGGGCCCAGCCCACGGGCAGAACCTCTTCAATGTCCCAGAGGTCGTCCTCGGACAGAGAAATCGACGTGGCACCGACCCATTCGGCCAAATGCGCGGCGGTGCGGGTGCCGGGGATGGGCATCATATGATCGCCCTGATGCAGCACCCAAGCCAGTGCCAAAGCCGATGTGGTCACGCCTTTATTGGCAGCAAAGCTGCGGAAGGCGCGGACATGGTCCATATTGGCGGACCAATTTGGCTCCATAAAGCGCGGGTTCACCTTGCGGAAATCATGGGCTTCGAAAGTGGGCGGATCGAGGTCTACATCGCCCAACACCCCGCGTCCCAAAGGCGAAAACGGGATAAAGGCGATGCCGAGGTCTTCGCAAGTCTGAATGACGCCCAATTCCGGCTGACGCGACCAAAGCGAATATTCGTTTTGCACCGCCCGGACCGGCACCACGCGATGTGCGCGCTGAATGGTTGAAGGCGCGACCTCAGAGAGGCCCCAGGCGTCAATCAACCCCTCTTCGATCAACCGGCCCATGGTTTCGGCCACCTCTTCGATGGGGCGTTCCTGTTCACGGCGGTGGATATAATAAAGCTCAACCTTGTCGCGGTTCAGTTTCTCAAGCGAGCTTTCAAGTTCGGCACGGATGTAATCCGCCTCATTGGAAAAGCCGCGCGGCGGTCCGGGCACGATGCCGACCTTGGTGGCGAGTGTCACTTTTGCTTGGGTTTCTTTCAAATACTGCCCGACAATGCGCTCAGAGCGCCCCATGCCGTAGATATTGGCGGTGTCCCAAAAGTCGATGCCAGCGGCCTCGACTGCGGCCAAAGTTTCAAGGCTGGTGTCATCATCAGCGGGACCAAAAAAGCCCGCAAAGCTCATACAGCCAAATCCGATGGCACTGACCATCGGACCATCTTTTCCGAGTTGGCGTTTAGGGATGGACATCAACGTCCTCCTTATCTTCTGATCTGATGGGAAAGGGCCACCCGTCTGGGCAGCCCTTGAACAGGTAGGGTGCAGGTGCAGAAAAACAAGCCGCAGACCTTAAAGTTCTAGGCAAACGCCGCCTCAAGTGCGATTTCGACCATGTCGCCAAAGCTGCGCTCGCGGTCCTTTGAGGGCAGGGCCTCATGGGTCAGCAAATGATCCGAAACGGTCATGATACCAAGCGCGCGCACGCCATGACGGGCGGCGAGATTATACAGCTCTGCGGCCTCCATTTCGACGCCCAAGATACCGTGACGCACCATGATTTCGGTCAGGTCGGGCCGCTCGTCATAAAACACATCAGAGGAATAAATCCCGCCGACATGTACGCCAGTGTCTTTGGTCCGCGCGGCGGCGACAGCGGCCTCAAGCAAGCCATAATCGGCACACGGCGCGAAGTTCAGTTCTTTGAAAATCCCGCGAGACGGGGTTGAGAGCGTGGTCGCGGTCATCGCGATCACCACGTCACGCACTTTGATATGATGCTGCATCGCGCCACATGACCCGATACGGATCAGGGTTTTTGCACCATATTCAGTGATCAACTCATTGGCGTAGATCGACAGAGACGGCATGCCCATGCCGGAGCCGTGAATGGTGACACGGTTGCCTTTATAGGTGCCGGTAAAGCCCAACATGCCGCGCACTTCGTTGACCAAAACGGCGTCATCTAGAAAATTCTCAGCCGCCCATTTGGCGCGGTACGGATCGCCTGGCATCAAAACGGTTTCGGCAATCTCTCCGGGCTTGGCGGCAATATGGGGGGTCGGCATCGAGGCACCTCTTTGTTTGAGTTGCCCCGACTATAGCTTTGATTTTCGTGGGGACCAGCCTTACTCGGCGGCCTCAGACGCTGGATCAACCAAACCGACGATGTCGAACATGATACGGTTGAGTTCGAAATCTTTCGGGGTGTAGACGCGGGCGATGCCCATCGCCAAAAGCGCCTTTTCATCCGCTTCGGGAATAATGCCGCCCACGACCACCGGGATGTGCCCGAGACCAGCCTCTTTCATCCGTTCCATCAAGTCCGCCATCAACGGCATATGCGACCCCGACAGGATCGACAGGCCGACGACATGCGCCTCATCACGCCCCGCCGCTTCGACAATCTCAGAGGGCGTCAGGCGGATGCCCTCATAGGTGATGTCCATTCCCGCATCGCGGGCGCGGGCGGCAATTTGTTCGGCGCCGTTGGAGTGGCCGTCAAGACCGGGTTTGCCGACGAGGAATTTGAGTTTACGGCCCAGAGAGGTCGACACGCGTGCGACCTCGTCGCGGATTTCGTCCAGGCCTTCGGTGCGGTTCGACGGGTTCACGGACACCCCGGTCGGGCCACGGTACTGGCCAAAGGCCGCACGCACCATGTCCCCCCATTCGCCCGTCGTTGCCCCGGCTTTCGCGGCCTCAATCGAGGCGGGCATGATATTGACGCCAGATTTCGCCGCCTCGCGCAATTTGGTCAGCGCGGCTTGCACGGCGACCTCGTTGCGCGACTGCCGCCACTCTTGTAAACGCCCGATTTGATCGGCTTCGGCCTCTGGGTCGGATTTCATGATCGAACCATCGCCAGTGGTCAGTGGCGATGGTTCGCCCACGGTCCAGCGGTTCACCCCGACGACAACGGTCTCGCCGCCTTCGATTTTGGAAATACGCTCGGCGTTGCTTTCGACCAGACGCGATTTCATATATTCAATCGCCTCAATCGCGCCGCCCATGCCGTCCAGCGTGTCAAGTTCGGCGCGTGCGCCCGCTTTCAACTCGCTCACCTTACGGTCCACGGCGGGGTTGTTGTCGAACAGGTCGTCATATTCCAACAGGTCGGTCTCATAGGCCAAGATTTGTTGCATCCGCAGCGACCATTGCTGATCAAAGGGGCGCGGCAGGCCAAGCGCCTCGTTCCATGCCGGCAATTGCACGGCGCGGGCGCGGGCGTTTTTGGACAGGGTCACGGCAAGCATTTCGATCAGAATGCGGTAGACGTTGTTTTCTGGCTGCTGCTCGGTGAGGCCCAATGAGTTGACCTGAACCCCATAGCGGAAGCGGCGGAATTTCGGGTCTTCAACGCCGTAGCGCTCACGGGTGATCTCGTCCCACAGCTCGACAAAGGCGCGCATTTTGCACAGTTCGGTGACAAAGCGAATGCCTGCATTCACAAAGAACGAAATCCGCCCGACCATTTCCGGGAAGGCCTCGGCGGGCACTTTTTCTTTCAGGTCGTCCAAAACGGCGATGGCGGTGGCGAGCGCAAAAGCCAGTTCCTGTTCCGGCGTCGCACCTGCCTCTTGCAGGTGATAGGAACAGATGTTCATCGGGTTCCATTTTGGCAGGTACTCGCGCGTATAGGCGGCGACATCGGTGATCATCCGCAGCGATGGGCGTGGCGGGCAAACATATGTGCCGCGCGACAGGTATTCTTTGATGATGTCGTTTTGAACCGTGCCCTGAAGTTTCGACACATCCGCGCCTTGCTCCTCAGCCGCGGCGATATACAGCGCCAACAACCATGGGGCCGTGGCGTTGATCGTCATCGAAGTGTTCATCTGCTCCAGCGGGATGTCTTTGAACAACATCCGCATGTCGCCCAAATGCGCCACTGGCACGCCGACTTTGCCGACTTCACCTTTGGCGAGCTCATGGTCGCTGTCATAGCCGGTCTGAGTGGGCAGATCGAAAGCCACGGACAGGCCGGTCTGACCTTTGGACAGGTTGGTGCGGTAGAGCGCGTTGGACGCTTTCGCCGTCGAATGGCCCGCATAGGTGCGGAAGAGCCAGGGTTTATCCTTTTTCGTATCAGTCATGGCGGGCCTCGTCAGCTTTGACATCTTTCGATGGGCAATAATATTTCTCAGAAGCGTTTATGCGTGGAATAATGTGCCAATGTCAATTCGCCGCGATGCGGCAGGACGCGAAAAGAGGCTGTTTTCTTAGTGACGTAAGGATATCGTCTCGCCTTTTGGTCGTAGGCTGCCTTGTTTTTGTAGGAAATTTTTTAAAATGCTGCATTCGCTCGGTTATAAAATTTCAAAAAATGCTGCATTAGCATTGCATAATTACTTTTCAAATCGTATCTAGGAGACAGAGAGCCCGCGATTCTGCATTGCGGCGCAGGGCGGGGCCCTTTCAATGATGCCTGATGGTGTCGTCAAAAGGGCCCCAAACAACACAGATAAAGATGAGGCCTTGGGAAACCCGGCCCCGAAGATATGGAGGACTGAAGATGGCGCTTGATACGAAGCTGACGACCTACACAGCCGAAGAAAAAGATCTCTATGAGGTCGGTGAGATGCCTCCCATGGGCTATGTTCCAGCGAAAATGTACGCTTGGGCGATCCGCCGCGAACGTCATGGCGAACCAGAAACCTCCTTTAAACAAGAAGTCGTTGAGACACCGGCACTTGAGCCTCATGAAGTGCTTGTGCTCGTGATGGCGGCTGGCGTGAACTACAATGGCGTTTGGGCGGGGCTCGGCGTGCCGATCTCGCCGTTCGACGGCCACGGCGCAGACTACCACATCGCGGGTTCCGACGCGTCCGGCATCGTTTGGGCGGTTGGCTCTGCGGTGAAAAATTGGAAAGTCGGCGATGAGGTTGTGATCCATTGCAACCAAGACGACGGCGACGACGAAGAGTGCAATGGCGGCGATCCAATGTATTCCCCGTCCCAGCGGATTTGGGGCTATGAAACCCCGGACGGCTCCTTCGCGCAATTCACCCGCGTTCAAGCGCAACAGCTTTTGCCGCGTCCGACCCACCTGACGTGGGAAGAAAGCGCCTGCTACACGCTGACACTGGCCACCGCGTATCGGATGCTCTTTGGCCACCCGCCGCATGAGTTGAAACCGGGCATGAACGTTTTGGTTTGGGGTGCGTCTGGCGGTCTGGGCACCTATGCGATCCAATTGATCACGGCTGCGGGCGCGAATGCCATCGGCGTGATCTCGGACGAAAGCAAACGCGATTTCGTTATGGGGCTGGGCGCAAAAGGCGTGATCAACCGCAAAGATTTCAACTGCTGGGGGCAACTCCCGACAGTGAACACGCCTGAGTATAACACCTGGTTCAATGAGGCGCGGAAATTCGGCAAAGCGATCTGGGACATCACCGGCAAAGGCAAAAACGTCGATATCGTGTTTGAACACCCCGGCGAGAGCACCTTCCCGGTCTCCAGTTTCGTCTGTAAAAAAGGCGGGATGGTTGTGATCTGTGCCGGGACCACCGGCTACAACCTGACCTTTGACGTGCGTTATATCTGGATGCACCAAAAGCGTTTGCAGGGCTCGCATTTCGCCCATCTCAAACAAGCGGCTGCCGCCAACCTGATGATGATCGAAAAGCGGATTCATCCGTTCCTCTCTGAAACGTTCACTTGGGACGAGATCCCCGCAGCACACATGAAAATGCTGCGCAACGAACATAAGCCGGGTAACATGTCTGTGCTGGTGCAAGCGCCAACAACCGGCCTTCACACGTTGCAAGACGTGATCGACGCGGGCAAATAAGACCTTTGCGCGGACCTGAATGGTTCAATGTCCCGCCCTTCTTTCGAGGGGCGGGATTTTATTTGGGAGCGTCGTTCCGGCCGATCGCAACGACCCAAATGAGGCCGACGTCCGCAGACCTATGATCCGATGATCCCCCCTCCTAACGTCACGCATGTAAGCGGCGCGTCCGCTCCTGTTCTGACGAAATGACAGAGATGATTGTGGATCTGGGGGGCTGCCGCCAAATTTGGAAGTGCTCCCATTTTGAGTGGATTTTTTCGATTTTTTATTCGGAAGAATTCAACCCTAGATTGATATTCCCCACTGGCCCTGCGAATCCCCGTGTGTTGGAGTCTCGCATCGAGTTTTGCAACTTACAAGTTATGGAAAATAAACGAAATATTATAATTCAATACGTTATAGCAAGCCGCCTCCCTATTTATGGGGAGGCGATTTTCGCGAATTTCAAAATGCAAAAACACTGTCTAGGGTTGAAACTGCAACCACTTTGATAACCGAAAGAGGGTTTACATGCGCAACGATTGGATACTTGATGTACTTACAGACCTGCGGACGTTTGCGGAGCAGAATGGCCTGACAGCAAGTGCTGAGCAGTTGGGCGATGCTTGCCTCGTCGTCGCGGCGGAGCTCTCTAACGTGAGCCCGGAGTCGGAACAGGTGGGGGTGCATGACGGCGGATTTGCAAGACTTTCTGGAGGATATCCAGCAAGTTGAAACGTTCGAAGACTTTCAAAGTGCAACGGAGAATTTGCGCGACCTCCTAGCGATTTCCCATGTGGTTTACCATTGGGTCAATAGCGTTGGGGAAAGGTTTGGTGCTGGCACATATTCCTCCGAATGGGTCGACCGCTACCTTGAAAAAGACTACCTGCGCATGGACCCGGTGATTTTCGGATGTTTCCAACGGTTCACTCCTGTCAACTGGAAGAAACTGGATTGGTCCTCAAAAGCCGCTAAGGCCTTTTTTCGCGATGCACTTGATTACGGGGTCGGGAACCAAGGCTACACCATTCCGATCCGCGGCCCAAATGGTCAATTTGCTCTGTTCACCTTAAACCACTCGGCCACGGATGAGGACTGGGATCATCTTATTTTCCGCACCCAAAGAGATCTCGTTGTTGTGGCTCATGAGTTCAATAAAAAAGCTTTGGCCTTTGAGGCCGTAGATGAAAGCCAGTCAACCCCTGCGCTCTCGCCTCGGGAATTGTCCGCGATCACCCATATCGCCAAAGGGCTGAGCCGGGCGCAGGCGGCGGCGGAACTTGGAATTTCTGAGCATACGCTACGGGTCTATATCGAATCGGCACGCCACAAACTCGGCGCGTTGAATACGACTCACGCGGTTGCGCGGGCCCTTTCGATGGGTGTGATCATCGTCTAACTGGCTCAATCAAGGATGGTTTGAGCGGTAAAGTGCACAAAAAGCAAGCATAGAACACAAGGTGAACATATGTCGCACCCTGCGTACGCTTTGGATAGGTTATGGTTAACACTTGGACCGTAGCGTCCTCTCCAGTTGACGGAGACAGGAGCACCCACCCTATGTTGCGCTATATTTACGGCGATGACCTTCACCATTTTCCGCGTTTGCGCGATACGATGTTTCGTGATCGCGCCGATCAATTCAAAAATCGTCTCGGTTGGGACGTGCATGTGAACGAGGCTGGCGAAGAACGCGACGAATACGATGACATCAATCCCCTCTACGTGATTTGGCAAAAAGCGGACGGCTCCCACGGTGGGTCGATGCGATTTTTGCCGACCACGGGCGACACGATGGTCAACGACCATTTTTCTCACCTCACGGACGATGTGCGCATTGAAAGCCCGTTCATTTGGGAATGTACCCGGTTTTGTCTCGCCCCCGGTGCGGATCGCCGGGTGACCGCCGCACTGACCTTGGCGGCGGGCGAGATCATGGAGGAATTCCAACTCAAACATTTCGTCGGTGTCTTTGACCCACGGATGGAGCGGATTTATTCCCTCATGGGTCTCGTCCCGGATGTGCTGGGCCGTGTCGGCGAAGGGCGTGACACCATTGGTGTTGGTTTGTGGGAGATGCGCGAAGAAGTTTTTGCACCCACATTGGCGCGCGCCGGGATTGATCGAGCGATTTCAAAACGTTGGTTCCACGACGCCTTTGATCACCGGCACTGGGATGACATGCGTGCCATCGCCTAAAGCTTTCCCTCTGGTGTCCTCGACGGCGGGTCTTTAAAGCGTATCTCCTCACGCCTGAGACAGGTGAGAGGAGATACGCATGGGCCATTTCGATCTTTTGCGCGTTTCAATCTTAATCTTTGATTCAGCTTTGTCTCGAAACGCTTTAGGGTCGCCGCCATGACTGGAACCGCGCTTACATTCTCCGACGATCAGGCCGAGGCCTATGACGCCATCAGCGCCGTGCTGAAACAGGTGGGGGTTGATCTTGAGGATGGGGTGATTGTGCCCATGGCCTCAACGGACACGCAAATCCGCGCGGTGATCGGCAAGGCGGGATCGGGCAAAACCCTCCTGCTTGCGGAGCTGTACAAGGCGCTGGATGAGGCGGGGGTTGATATCGTGTCCGGCGATTGGGAAGGTCGCAAGAAAAAGGACCGCCGCACCTTGGCGATCTTGGCGCCGACCAACAAAGCGGCGTCGGTGTTGCGCACCCGTGGCGTGCCCGCGACCACCATCCACCGCATTCTCTACACCCCTGTCTATGATCCGGAATATGAGAAAATCGCCGAATGGCTGGCGGGCAATGGTGAGCGCCCGGATGTCGAGGCTCTCTCGGTTGAGGGGCTGACAGATGAGGCCCTGGATCGGGCCTATGCCTTTTACCAAACTCACAAATCCATCCCCGGCGCTTTGGCGGCGGCGGGATTGCGCGGCTCTGATTTTATCACCGGATGGAAACGCCGCGAAGATCCGCTCGACATCGGTTTCGTCGATGAAAGCTCAATGTTGGATAAACGCCAACTTGATGATCTCAAAGAGATTTTCCCAACGCTTGTGCTGTTCGGTGACCCGGCGCAGTTGGCGCCGGTCAATCAAGCCGGTGAGATGGTGTTTGAAACGCTGGGCGAGGAAAACACCCATGTGTTGCACCGCATCCACCGTCAAACCCAAGACAACCCAATCCTCGATCTGGCCCATGCTTTGGCCGATCCGCAGCTTGGATTTGACCAGTTTGATCGTATGATCCAAGAGGCCGCAGCCCGCGACGAGCGTGTGGTCTATGCCAGTCGGGTGGAAAGCGACCTGATGGCGCGCTCGCCCGTGCTAGTCTGGCGCAATGCCACTCGCATCCGGCTGATCCAAGCGTTCCGCAATGTCCATGGCGCACCCGTTGACGCCTTGTTGCCCGGCGAACCTTTGATCTGTGATGGGATCGAATTGCCAGCGAAACACCGTAAAAAGCGGCTCGATCTTGAGGCGCGTGGCCTGATCAAAGGCGCGCAGGTTGTCTACCTCGGCCCGGGGCGCAAACCAGGCTTTTCACGATTGCATGTGATTGGTGCGGAGGACCCGAATATTTCAGCGGCCTCCATCGTTAAAATCGAAATTCCCGATGAAGAAGAACCGTTTATCCCTTTTGCCGCCCGCATGGGGGCCGCATTTTTGCATGGGGCCGCAGTCACGATTCACAAGGCGCAGGGCTCGCAATGGGACAGCGTTCAGGTCTTTGCCCCCGACATCATGGCGGCTGCGCGGGCGGGTCGGATGGAGGCGGGGATACCGCTTTGGAAACGGCTGACCTATGTTGCCATCACCCGCGCCGAAACGCGATTGTTGTGGGTGACGATGGCGCGATTGGCAAAGCCGACAGCGCCGTTGTCTGTTGCGGATTTGACCGCCAAAGAGGCGGCGCCTTTGACGCTTGAGGCACAGGCCGACGGGATGTTGTGATCAACGCCGAAGGATGCGAAACGCGGCTGAGGCACCCCACCCAAACAGCCCAGCAATCGCCAAAGCCATCACGCCATAGATCAACGCATGTTGATAGGCGAGGCTATAAAGCCAGCGCTCAATCCCAACTTTTTGCACATTGATCGTTGTGCTATAACTGTCGATCACCTCTCCACCGCGCAGCAAAAAAATCCGCGTGGTGTAGCCGCCTTCCACGATATTGGAGGGCAGGGTGATCGAGGTTTGAAACAACGTGTCTTCGCTCAGAGTGACCGCGCCTTCGCGGGTGCGGTACAGATCATCCGCCTTGCGCAGCCGGATCAAGGCCTCGCGGGCAGGAAGCCCACGCATCCCGGGCAAAATCCGTTTGTCGGCGGTGATTTTCCAAAGACTGTCGGTCAGAGGCGGCAAAATATCGGCCAACTCCCGTGTCGAGGTAACCGTGTAAAAGGTCGGCGTATGGCCAATCACCTGCGCCTCGACATTGATCCAAATGCCAAAACGGCGATCTTTACGGCGGATGGTTTCGACCTTTTCAGGCCCTGCGACGGTGATGATGACATCAAGCGGGTCATCTTGCGGTGTCGGTTGGTCGCGTTTGACCGCGCCAAAAATCAGAATTTCAGATCCGTCAAAATTGGCCGTGATGGAAATCCGGCTTTGGCTGAGCGCGGCGACGACTTGTTCCGCCTGGCCCAGACCAGGCAGGATCAACAGTCCAAACAGCAGGGCAAAAACACGCGTCATCATGTCCCCAGCGAGTAGAGTTCTTTGGGCGGCAATAATAGATCGAAACCCAGTTTGAGACAGACGGCCAGCACCAAAAGCGCGAGCAAAATCCGCAATTGTTCGGCTTTCATTTTTAGCCCGATTTGTGTGCCGATCTGGGCCCCAATGACGCCCCCAACAAGCAACAAAAACGCCAAAAGCACGTCCACCGTATGGTTGGTATAGGCGTGTAGTAAGGTGGTGAAGCCTGCGGTGAAAATGATCTGAAACAGCGAGGTGCCGATCACAACTTTGGTCGGCATTCCAAGCAGATAGATCATCGCAGGCACCATGATGAACCCGCCGCCGACGCCCATAACGGCCCCCAACATACCCACCATGACACCCACTGCAATTGGCGGGATGGCAGAGATATAAAGGCCGGAGGCGCGGAATTTCATCTTTAGCGGAAGGTTGTGAACCCAGAGGTGTTTTTTGCGTTCCGGTCGTCCGCCGGGGCGACCTCTGGCCCGTTTGATGGCGCGAATGGATTCGATCAGCATCAAAAAGCCAATGATGCCCAAAAACACCACGTAACAGAGGGTCACAAGCAAATCGACCTGCCCCATGGCTTTGAGCATATTGAAGATCTGAATGCCGATGGCGGAGCCAACAAGGCCGCCGCCCAACAGCACAAACCCCATCTTCAAATCTACCGTCTTGCGTTTGAAATGGGCAAGCACACCGGAGACCGATGAGGCGACAATTTGATTGGCGGAGGTGGCGACAGCCACGGCGGGTGGGATGCCGACAAAGAACAACAGTGGCGTGATCAAAAAGCCGCCGCCCACACCAAACATGCCCGACAACACGCCCACGATCCCGCCGATGCCGAGTAGGGTGAAGGCATTCACCGAAACTTCTGCGATGGGGAGAAATATTTGCATGGGGGGACTTTCGCGACGTCTTTCTTCAGCAATGCAGTGATTTGGCGCGCGCGTCAAATGATCCGCTGCGTTTGAGACACAAAAGCGGACCCGAGGGCCCGCTTCGCATCATTTTCTAGGTGGCTTATCGCTCTTTGACATAGGGCGTGCCGCCCGCGCGTGGCGGAATGGCTTTGCCCACAAAGCCCGCCAAAATGATCACCGTCAGGATGTAGGGCAGGGCCTGCATGAACTGCACGGGGATGGTGAAATCGCCCATGGTGATGGATTGGTAGCGATTGCCGATGGCCTCCAAGAGACCAAACAACATCGTGGCGGAGAGTGCATACCACGGTCGCCATTTGGCAAAAATCAAGGCCGCCAAGGCGATGTAGCCGCGTCCCGCCGACATGTCTTTGACGAAACCCGCCGCGAGAGAGGCAAGATAGGTCCCGGCCATGCCGCACAACACGCCTGCGATGACCAGCGCCGCAAAGCGCAGTCTCACCACCGACACGCCGGCCGTATCGACGGCGGAGGGGTTTTCCCCCACAGCGCGCAGACGTAGACCAAAGCGGGTGCGATAGAGCACCCACCACGACAGTGGCACGGCAAGCAGCGCCATATAGGTCAGCGCAGTGTGGCCCGAAATCAACTCGTTGTAGAGCGGGCCAATGAAGGGCACATCGGCCAAAGCATCGGAAAACGGCAGGTTCCATTCGCCAAATCGCGCATCCGTGGGCAGCGAGGGCGTGCGCCCGCCAAGTTTAAACCAACTTTGGCCCACGACAACGGTCAGACCGGCGGCCAGAAAGTTCAGCGCCACGCCGGAGATCAGTTGATCGCCTTTGAAAGTGATCGAGGCCAATCCGTGGATCATGGAAAACGCCAAAGACCCGGCGACACCTGCCAAAAGCCCGATCCAAATCGACCCGGTGACCGAGGCCGCAGCCCCGGCCAAAAACGCCGCCGCTAACAACTTACCCTCAAGCCCGATGTCAACGACACCAGCGCGTTCGGAAAACAGCCCGGCCAGACAGGTCAAAAGCAAAGGCGTGGCAAGGCGCACGGTGCTGTCGAGGATTTGGATGATCGTGAGATAGTCCATGCTCACGCCTCCTTTTTCTTGTTGAGGGCGATGAACAGTTTTTCAAGTGGCGCGCGCACCATATTGTCGAGCGCGCCGGTGAACATGATCACCAAGGCCTGAATGACCACGACCAATTCGCGCGGGATCGATTCCCAGAATGATAACTCGCCGCCGCCTTGGTACAAAAAGCCAAAGAGCAGCGCCGCCAACACGATCCCGATCGGGTGGTTGCGGCCCATCAAGGCCACGGCAATGCCGATAAAACCCGCGCCCTCGACGGCGTTGTCGATCAACCGTTCGGCCTCGCCCATCACGTTGTTGATCGCCATCAGGCCGGACAAGGCACCCGAGATCAGCATGGCGATGACGACGATGCGCACCGGGTTGATGCCCGCATATTTCGCGGCCGTTTGCGATTGGCCATAGGCGCGGATTTCATAGCCGAGCCGGGTGCGCCAGATCAGGAAATAAAACCCCACAGCGGCCAAAAGTGCGATCAGGAAGGACACGTTGACGGGGGCGTTTTTGTTAAACTCGATGCCAAAGGGCGCCAACATTTCATGGAAAGTCGGCAAATGCGCCCCAGCCCCAAATCGCGCGCTTTCAGTTGACATAGACCCCGGAACTTTGAGGTAATTCAACAGGATATAGCCAATCAATGCGGAGCCGATAAAGTTGAACATGATGGTGGTGATGACGATATGGCTGCCGCGCTTGGCCTGAAGATAGGCGGGGATAAACGCCCAAGCTGCACCAAACACAGCGCCGCCGATCATCGCCGCAGGCAGGGCAATGGCCCAATGCGGCCAGGGCACATAAAGGCACACAAGCGCCACGCCCAAACCGCCCAACGCGGCCTGGCCTTCAGAGCCGATGTTGAACAAACGGGCGTGATAGGCGACGGCGACCGAGAGGCCGGTGAAGATGAAATTGGTGGTGTAATAAAGCGTGTAGCCGATGCCGTTTGAGCTACCAAAAGCGCCTTGCACCATGGTTTTGAGTGCCACCACCGGGTCTTTGCCGATGGCCATGATCACCAGCCCCGAAAGCAAGAAGGCCAAGAGGATTGAAATCAGCGGAATGAGGACGGCATCCGCCCATTTGGGCATTTTATTCATTGACCTGCCTCCCCCGATTTTTCTTCGGCAATCCCGGCCATCATCAGGCCAAGCTCGCCTTCATTGGTCTCAGAAGGCAGGCGTTCGCCCATGATTTTGCCATCAAACATCACCGCAATTCGGTCACTCAGCGAGAGGATTTCATCCAATTCGACCGAGACCAAAAGGATGGCTTTGCCCGCATCGCGCAGATGTACGATCTGTTGGTGAATGAATTCGATGGCACCAATATCGACGCCGCGCGTCGGCTGACCGATCAACAACAGGTCGGGGTTGCGCTCGATTTCGCGCGCCAACACGATTTTTTGCTGGTTGCCGCCAGAAAAACTTTTGGCCTCCAGCTTGGGGTTCGGCGGGCGCACGTCGAATTTGGTCATACTCTCTTGGGTCATCGCCTTGATCCCGGCGTTGTCCATCAAAAAGCGATTTTTCTGGTATTCAGGGGCGTGGTGGTAGCCAAACACCATGTTTTCCCAAGCTGCAAATTCAAGGATCAGGCCTTCGTCATGCCGGTCCTCTGGCACATGCGAAATCCCACGGGCGCGGCGGGACTGGCCGTCTGAGTTTTTGCCGGTGAGGTCGATTTCTTCGCCATTCAAACGGATCGTGCCGGTGCCGTTTTGATAGCCGCCAAGGACTTCCAAAAGCTCGGTTTGGCCATTGCCAGCCACACCACAAATCCCAAGAATTTCACCAGCACGGACATGCAAATCAATGCCTTTGACCCGTTCCACACCCTGCTCATCAATAACATGCAGGTTTTCAATTTCCAAAATCTGCGCGCCCGGTGCGGCGGGCTTTTTCTCAACATGAAGCAAGACTTTGCGACCGACCATCAGCTCAGCCAGATCTTCGGGGGTGGTCTCGGCCGTTTGTACCGTTGCGGTCATCTCGCCTCGGCGCATCACGGACACCGTGTCGGTGATCTCCATGATTTCGCGCAGCTTATGGGTGATCAAGATGATGGTTTTGCCCTGCTCTTTGAGCCCTTCGAGAATGCGGAACAAATGGTTCGCCTCGGCTGGGGTCAACACCCCAGTGGGTTCGTCCAAAATCAGGATGTCGGCTTGACGATAGAGCGCTTTGAGGATCTCAACCCGTTGCTGGTGGCCCACAGAGAGATCTTCGATCAAAGCATCTGGATCGACTGAAAGTTGATATTCATCAGAGAGTTGCTTTAAAAGTTTGCGGGCTTTCGCCAGCGAGGGTTTGAGCAATCCCCCGTCTTCCGCCCCCAGAACGACATTTTCGAGCACGGTGAAATTTTCGACCAGTTTAAAGTGCTGGAACACCATGCCGATGCCCGCCGAAATCGCGGCTTGGCTGTCGGCAATCTGGACCTCTTGGCCCTTGATGTGGATGGTCCCCGCATCGGCTTTGTAAAAGCCATAGAGGATCGACATCAGCGTGGATTTCCCCGCGCCGTTTTCGCCGATGATACCGTGGACCGTGCCTTTTTTGACCGTGATCGAGATGTCCTTATTGGCTTGAACCGGGCCAAAGGCTTTGGAAATCCCGCGCAGTTCAATCGCTGGCGCGTCAATGGGGGCGGAGGAAGCGGTGGGGGCGGCAGTTGCCTGCCGCCCCGCTTCAGACTGGACGCTCATGCGACAGCTGCCCTTAAAACGCCGGGCAGGATTCGTCGGACATGTAGTCGTGCACCACAACTTCGCCGGAGATGATTTTCGCGGTGGCGTCGTCGATGGCCGCTTTCATTTCAGGTGTGATCAAAGCGGCGTTGTATTCATCCATGGCAACCGCAACACCGTCGTTGGACAGGCCCATCACGTTGATGCCGGTTTCAAGGTTTTCGCCTTGCGTAAAGGCATCGAAGACAGCGTTGTCGACGCGTTTGACCATGGAGGTCAAAACCGAGCCGGGCTGGAGATAGTTTTGGTTGCTGTCGACGCCGATGGAGAGCATGCCCTCATCAGCTGCGGTTTGCAGAACACCAAGACCGGTGCCGCCAGCCGCCGCGAACACAACTTCAGAGCCCGCAGATTTTTGCGCGCGGGTCAATTCGCCGCCCTTCACCGGATCGTTCCAAGCCGCAGGCGTGGTGCCGGTCATGTTGACGATGACCTTGCCTTCGGGTTTCACGGATTTGAAGCCTTCAGCATAGCCACAGGCGAATTTGGAGATCAGCGGGATGTCCATGCCGCCGACAAAGGACACGGTGTCGCCCTTGGCCGCATACGCTGCGGCGATCCCAGCGAGGTAGGAGCCTTCTTGTTCGTTGAACACCACGGAGCGCACGTTCGGCGCATCCACGACCATGTCGATGATGGCGAATTTGGTGTCCGGGAAATCAGCGGCCACGGTTTCAAGCGCGGTGGCGAAGGAGAAGCCTGCCATTACGATCGGGTTAAAGCCTTTTTCGGCGAAGTTGCGCAGATACTGTTCGCGCTGCGCGTCGGATTGAAGCTCGACATCGCGGTAGCTCCCGCCCGTTTCCTTGGCCCAACGCTCCGCACCGTTAAACGCGGCTTCGTTAAATGATTTATCAAATTTGCCGCCAAGGTCAAAAATGATCGCCGGATCGGCCAAAGCTGCGCCAGAGGTCAGGGCCAATGTGGCGGCAGCGCCGAGGAGTGTTTTGGTCAGGGTCATGGGTATCTCCCGTTGGATACTTACTATTGGGGCAGTCCCTTATTTGAAAACAAGTCAAAGCCCATGTGAGCGAGAAAACAGTCTCGCAGTATGACGAGATTAGGGCGCGTCACAGAGGGAGGGTCAATACACATTTTACCATTTTTGACCGTTTGGTCGCGCAATGAAGGGAGATTGGGCATTCCGGCGCTTTGTGACGCAGGGTCACGTATGTTTTAGAGGCTTGGACAGAACCAATGCGTCGATTTTCTCATTCGCGGGCGTGGTGTAATAGCGCGGACGCCGACCAGATTCGCTGTAGCCTTCGGAAAGATAGAGCGAAATGGCGACGGTGTTCGTCTCGGCCACTTCTAGGAATGACATCAAAGCGAGGCGCGATTTGGCCTCTTCCTCATAGGCGCGCAACATTTCCCGGCCCAGGCCGTGACCGCGGGCTTCGGGATGGACGGCGAGGGTCAAAAGTTCGGCTTCATGGGCGGCAGTGCGGCCCATGATGAAGGACGGTCCATCGCCGGTGATGATAAAATTCTCGCGCATAGACAAAAGCCCCGCAAAGTCTTTGGCAGACCATGGGCGGGGCGTTTGAAAACTCGCAAAATGGAGCGCGGCAAGCTCCTCTGGTGTCATTTCAGACACTTAGGCCGCAACGGGGCGCACTTCGAGCACCTCGGGGATATAATGGCGCAACAGGTTTTCGATGCCCATTTTCAGCGTCAGGGTCGAAGAGGGGCAGCCCGCGCATGCGCCCTGCATATGCAGGTAAACAATGCCGCGATCAAAGCCGTGGAACGTGATGTCGCCCCCGTCTTGGGCCACGGCGGGGCGCACGCGGGTGTCGAGCAATTCTTTGATTTGTTTGACGATTTCGCTGTCGGGTCCATCATGGTCCGCATGCCCGCCAGCGGCACTGGCATGGGTGTCCATGACCTGTGCGCCGGATTGGAAATGCTCCATGATCGCGCCAAGAATGGCGGGTTTGATATGGTCCCAATCGGTGGCGTCCTCTTTGGTCACGGTGACGAAATCGGAGCCCAAAAACACGCCGGTGACATTGCCGACCGCAAACACGCGCTGTGCCAACGGCGAAGCAGCCGCAGAGTCTGCTGTGGGAAAGTCTGCCGTTCCGGCTTCAAGCACGGTCTGACCGGGCAAGAATTTCAAGGTTGCGGGGTTCGGTGTGGATTCGGTCTGAATGAACATTTCGGATATTCCTTAGGATCATTGTCGGATATGCGCGTTTGGGGCGCAAAAGTCAAGTTTTAGAATGATTCTAATCGCGATACGCGTCAGCCAGACTAAATGATCTGTTGCTGTAACTCTTTCGCCGACACGCCCGGCACATGCCAAAACGTCACGGCCTCAGGGCCAATCTGGGCCAAAACGCGTGCCAAATCTTGGTGGTTCACATGGCGCCATATGGCGTAGCCGGTGGCTTCGATCACATTGAGCGGCGTGATATTGTGGTTCTGGCGTAACTCCTGTGCCTCGCGGATCATCTCTGAGCGAGAGCCAAAGGGCAAAGGCACTGCGTCCACTTTCCAGCCATAGACCAACATCGCGCGCAGGGTTGAGGGCAAGACATCGCCAAAGGCAATCACCTGCGGCGGGGTCAGGCGACGGCGAAACACATGCAGCACGCCATCGACCGCAGTATAGGCCATATTGTCGCTTTCAAGAACCTGCCCCATGCGGTCCCTTGCATCCTTGAGAAAGGATTTAAACTCTTTCTCAGAATGTTTGTAGCTCCATGGCATCGGCATATCAGGTCACCGCCTCAAGGCGTTCTTTTGACATCTCGCCGGGAACAAGTGTCATCGGGATGGGCAAAAAACCCGCCTGTTTCATCATCGCCGCTATGAGTGGGCCGGGGCCGGATTTTTCCGTGCCTGCGCCCAAAACCAAAACGCCAATTTTCGGGTCTTCTTTGATTTGAGTGAGGATTTCATGCACCGCTTCACCTTCGCGGATCACCAATTCAGGATCAATGCCCTGTCGGTCGCGCATCCATTTGGCGAAGACTTCGTAATGGGCAATGATGCGGTCGCGGGTCTCTTCTCGCATCAAATCAGCCACGCCAATCCAATGGTTGAACTCTTCGGGCGGAATGATCGACAGGATTGTCACACCACCGTTCGATTTCGCAGCGCGCATGGCCGCAAACCGCATGGCATTGAGACATTCGCGACTGTCATCAAGGATGACGAGAAACTTACGCATATCGGCCTCTTTGAATGATGCCCGATCAATGGGCTTTGCCCGATGATGACCGAGGCGCGCGCCGGACGCAACAGCCCCAACGCGAGAGAGGGGGGGGCGGCACAAAACCGAAAGCCCCCGGTTCCGAGGAACCGAGGGTCAATGGAAGCTGATCTGTCGGGGAAACGGATCAAGCCGCGCACATCACGCGCAAGGGCATGCGCTTTGGCGGGGACGGGCCATGATTCTGATGCGGCGCAGGTTTAATTTAGGACAGGTTTGAATCCCTTCTGTGACATTCACGCTGCGTTTGTGCGGCGTGTTGGCCAGTTAACCCCATCGTGATTTGAGGTTTGTCGCAGGGGTCTGTTTGGTGCCGGCAACGCACAAACGACGAGGATATTCACATGAGCGATTTGAAAAGACGTAAGTTTTTGGCGCTGACCTTGGCTGCACCCTTTCTCGGCAAAGCGGCGTTTGCCCAAGAGATCGGGCTGACCTTGCCGGATGAATTGCAAGCGCCACAAAATGCACGCCGCAATATTTCAAGCTTTCGCCGAATTGATTGGCATGAGCATTTCGACAGTTTGGGAAAAGGCGCGATTGTCGCCGATACGGTGAGCCGTGCTTTGCATTTTTGGGCTGCGGATGGGGAATATAAACTTTATCCAACCTCAGTTCCGATTTCCGAGGAATTGACCAAACGGGGTTATACCGAGGTGATCAAAAAGGTGGAGGGGCCGACCTGGACACCAACGCCGTCGATGCGCGAACGCGACCCGAGCCTGCCGGTCACGGTGCCCGCCGGGCCGGAAAACCCGCTTGGCACTCATGCTTTGTACCTGTCGTGGCAATATTACCGTATCCATGGCACCCATGACACACGCAAGATCGGGCGGCGCTCGTCAGATGGCTGTATCGGCCTTTATAATGAGATGATTGCCGATCTCTACCCCCGCGTGGCGGTGGGCACACAGGTGAAGCTGGTTTGAGGTTTTGGACTGCAATGAAAACGAAAAGGGCGCCTCATCGGGCGCCCTTTTGATTGGAATGACGCGCGCTTTCTAGCGCACGAAACCCATGATCTCAAAGGTCTTATTGAGGATCGGCTGGGCGATCTCATTGGCCTTGTCCGCGCCTTTCGCCATGATCCGGTCAATCTCCGCCGGGTCATTCATCAGGCGTTTCATCTCGTTTGAGATCGGCGCGAGTTTTTCGACCGCAAGCTCGGCCAGATCGGGTTTGAACTTGCCCCAGCCTTGGCCGCCATAGACCGCCAAAACCTCTTCGCCCGTCATATTGGACAAACCTGCGTAGATGTTCACTAGGTTGCGCGCATCCGGGCGGTTTGCGAGTCCTTCCATTTCTTCGGGCAACACATCCGCGTCCGATTTGGCCTTTTTGAACTTTTTTGCGATCGTGTCGGCGTCGTCGGTCATGTTGACGCGTTCCATGTCCGACTCACCCGATTTGGACATTTTCTTGGTGCCATCGCGCAGGTTCATCACGCGCATCGCCGGACCTTCGATCACCGGGATCGTTTCCGGGAAGAAATCGACCTTGTAATCATGGTTGAACTTATTGGCGATGTCGCGGGTCAATTCGACGTGTTGCTTTTGATCTTCGCCCACCGGCACATGCGTGGCGTGATAAAGCAAAATATCGGCCGCCATCAAAGATGGGTAGGCGTAGAGCCCAAGCGACACGTTTTCGGCGTTTTTACCCGCCTTGTCTTTGAACTGCGTCATCCGGTTCATCCACCCGACGCGCGCGACACAGTTGAACAGCCAACCGAGCTCCGCGTGGGCCGACACACGAGACTGATTGAACAAGACCGATTTCTCCGGGTCGATGCCCGCCGCAAGGTAGCCTGCGGCCACTTCACGGGTCGCATGGCGCAGATCCTCGGGGTCTTGCCAAACAGTGATCGCGTGCATGTCCACCACGCAATAGATGGTTTCGAACTCACCGCCCTGCATATCTACGAAACGCTTGATCGCGCCCAAGTAGTTGCCGAGTGTGAGCCCGCCCGAAGGCTTGATCCCCGAAAAAACACGGGGGGTGAAGGCGAGCTTCTCCATCTGGAACTCCGTCACTGGATTGTTAGGTGATCATCGCTTACCTATGCAGGACGAACGCGTCAAGGAAAGCCCCCGAAAATGAATGATACCCCCTCCGAGCATCGTCCCGAATTGCCGTTTAACTCTCTGCCGCCTGCGGTGGTGGCGCTGGCTTTGGTGCTGGGTGGCATCGAGGCGCTGTTTCAAATCGGGTCTTACGGCATCATCGGTGGTCCCGATGCGGTCGGTTGGCGGATTGCCGCAATGGAGGATTACGGGTTCTTTGACACCGTTTTTGAGGCGATGCGCACGCAGGGCACTTGGCCGCTTGAGCATGTGATCCGGTTTTTGAGCTACGCTTTTGTGCATTACTCTTTGACTCATGCTCTGATGGCGATCGTCTTTATTTTGGCTCTGGGCAAAATGGTCGGCGAGACCTTTGGCAATGTCGCGGTCTTCGTGATCTTCTTCGTTTCAACCCTGTTCGGCGCGCTGATCTATGGCTTGATTTTGAATACAGCTCAGCCGCTTTTGGGCGCTTATCCTGCGGCTTACGGCTTTATCGGGGCGTATACGTTTATCCTTTGGCTTGGCCTTGGCCGAATGCAGGAGAACCGGATGCGGGCCTTTACCCTGATCGGGTTGTTGATGGGGCTGCAATTGGTCTTCGGCCTGTTGTACGGCGGCTCTCCCGATTGGGTCGCAAAACTCGCAGGTTTCGTCGCAGGCTTTGCCACAGCGGCGCTTTTGGTGCCGGGGGCTTTGGGGCGGATCATCGCACGGTTGCGGCGGCGTTAACCGCCGCCATCCCGTTATTTCTGACGCCTTACCGCGCCTTTAAGTTCGATAAATCGCACCGCGCCAATCGCTTGGGCAAAGGCGAAATAACCGATGATACCGAGGCTGACCAAGATCAGCGTGCCAAGCCCGCGTGACAGATCGAACACCGGAGCGAGCGCAATATTGGCACCATAAAGCAGCGCGCCCATCATCACAGAGGCGATCAAAATACGCGGTGCGCGCCGGATCAAGCGCGGGTCTGCATGAACCTCGTCGCCCATGTCGGATTTGCCAAACCACAACAGTGCGACCATGCCCCAAGCGGCAAAAGTGGTCGCGACCGCTGCCGCCAGATAGCCAATGACAAAAGACAGGCCGATGGCCACAATCGCGTTGATCACCATCGAATAGAGCGCAAAGCGGAACGGAGTTTTAGTGTCTTCACGGGCAAAATACAGCGGTTGCAACACCTTTTGCATCACAAAGGCCGGTAGCCCGAGACCATAAATCGCCACCGCATAGGCGGTTTTCTGAGCGTCCGCGGGGGTGAAGGCTCCGCGTTGAAACAAAAAGGAAATCAACGGCTCAGGGATAACGATCAGCGCAATCGCTGCTGGCACGGTCAGCAGGAGCGCAAATTCAAACGCGCGGTTATAGGCATCGCGCGCGCCCTGACCGTCTCCGGCCTGCAAGCGCCGCGACAGATCCGGCAAAAGAACAACGCCAATGGCAATGGCGACCACACCCAAGGGCAATTGATACAGCCGATCTGCCAAGTTGAGATACTGCAACGCGCCGGTTTCAGAGAATGACGCGACCTGCCGACCGATCAACAGGTTGATCTGAACCACGCCACCCGCCAAAGCGGCGGGACCGGCCAAAAGAAACAAATGTTTGAGTTCAGGCGTCAGGCGCGGCAGGCGTGGGCGCAAGCCGAACCCCGCCTTGGCCGCAGCGCGCCAGACCACGAGCAATTGTGCCAGACCGGCCACAGGCACCGCCCAGATCAAGGCGTGATCCACGGGCCAGCCTAATTTGGCCGCCGAGATCATCGCGACCGAGAGCACGACGTTGAGCAAAACCGGAGCGGCGGCGGCGACGGCGAAGCGCCCGGTGGCGTTCAAGACCCCGGAAAACAGCGCGCCCAAAGAGATAAAGACCACGTAAGGAAAGGCGATCCGTCCGAAATCCACCGCCAAGTCAAACCGTGCGTCGCCGATGAACCCCGCAGCCATGGCCGCGACCAAAGCGGGCATGAAAACCGTTGCCAAAAGTGTCAAAACGATCAGCGCCGTGGCAAGGACCGAGAGCGTATCCTCGGCAAAGCGTTTGGCGTCCGCTTCGGCACCCTCCGTGGTTTCAAGTTTCTTTGAGAACAGCGGCACAAAGGCCACGTTCAACGTGCCTTCGGCGAAAAAACGGCGGAACATATTGGGCAAGGAAAAGGCCACGACAAAGGCCTCTGCCGCCGGTCCCGCGCCCAAATAGGCCGCGATCAACGCGTCGCGCACAAACCCAAGCACCCGGCTCATTAATGTCCAGCCGCCCACGGTCACGAAGCCGCGCACAAGACGGATGGGCTTCATGCGCTGCGCGCCCGTTCCGCGCCCTGATCAATCGCTTCGCGCAGCTTCTTTTCTAACGTGCGGCGTTTGGATTCACTGTGGAATTTCATTCCGAACATGTCCTTGACATAAAAGACGTCCACGACCTGTGCGCCATATGTGGCGATCTGGGCGGTGGCGATGGAGACGTTGTTGGCGGCCAAAACGCGGGTCAGATCGTACAACAGACCGGGGCGATCACGGGTGTCCACTTCGATGATGGTGAAAATTTCCGAGCCCTCATTGTCGAAACTGATGGAGGTCGGCACCCGGAATTTGCTTTCGCGTTTCTTGATTTTGTCGCGGGAGTCGAGCGCCTGACGTGCGCCCATTTCCCCGCGCAAAATCTTGTCGATCATCTGACGCAGACGCGGCAGGCGGGCCTGTTCAAACGGATTGCCATCGTTGTCCTGAATCCAAAACACAGCGGTCGCATAGCCATCTTTGGAGGTGTAGGTGCGCGCGTCCACGACATTGGCGCCGACCAAAGCCAAAGCACCTGCAAGACGCGAGAAAATGCCGTGATGGTCAGCCAGCGCAAAACAGGCGCGGGTGGCATCGCGGTCCTCATCGGGATGCAAATCTGTGCGGATTTCGTCGTCCTTGATGCCCTTTAAAAGCTCGGCAAAGACCAGATGGGCAGACAGCGGCAGTCCTTGCCAATAGGGGCCATAATGGCGCTGAATTTCTTTGCGTCGCTCGCTTGTGTCCCAGCCAGACAGCTTTTCGCGCAGGACTTTTTTCGCTTCGCCCTGGCGCGCATCGCGGTTGACTTCTTCCAGTCCGTGCTCAAGTGCATAGGCCGTCTGTGCATGCAGGTTGCGCAACAACACCGCTTTCCAATTGTTCCAGACATTCGGGCCAACGCCGCGAATGTCACAGACCGTCAGCACCGTCAAAAGATCAAGCCGCTCGCGGGTCTTCACCGCCTTGGCAAAGTCACGCACCGTGCGCGGATCGGAAATGTCGCGTTTTTGCGCCATATCCGACATCAAGAGGTGGTAACGGACCAGCCATTCCACCGTCTCGCATTCCGCCGGTTTCAGGCCAAGACGCGGTGCCACTTTGCGCGCGATTTGTGCGCCGATGATCGAATGGTCCTCGGGGCGGCCTTTGCCAATGTCATGCAGCAACATTGCGACATAAAGCACTTTGCGGTTGATGCCGGTCTTTAGGATGCTTGTTGCCAAAGGCAGTGGGTCGGTCAACTCGCCACGCTCGATTTGCGCCAGGTTGGAGATCACCTGAATCGTGTGCTCATCCACCGTGTAGCTGTGATACATGTTGAATTGCATCATCGCGACAATGTACTGAAACTCCGGGATAAACGCCCCCAAAACGCCCAGTTCATTCATCCGGCGCAGCGCGCGTTCGGGGTTGCCGTGTTTGAGCAACAGATCCACGAAAATCCGCTGAGCCTCAGGCGTGTTGCGCATCTCAGTGTCGATTTTGTCGAGATTGGCCGAGATCAGCCGCATTACATCCGGGTGCAACAGATACCCGGTGCGCAGCCCTTCTTCGAACACGCGCAGCAGGTTGAGTTTGTCCGCCAAAAACGCCTTGCGATCGAGCACATTGAGGCGGTTGTGGACCAGCTCATATTGATTGTCGATCTTGCGCCGCCGTTTGAACAGCCGTTGCAGCGCCGGTTCTTGTTTGACGTGTTGCGCCTCAAGCGAGGTCAGGAAAATCCGGGTCAATTCGCCAACGCGGGTCGCGTGGCGAAAGAAATCCTGCATAAAATGTTCGACCGCGCGACGACCAGAATGGTCGATATAGCCCAAGCGATCCGCCACCTCGACCTGCATGTCAAAGGTCAGTTGGTCCATCGGCCGTCCGGCGATCAGATGAAGCGCATTGCGTGCGGCGTAAAGAAAGGTCTCCGCCTCTTCGAACTGGCGATATTCCTCGGCGGTGAACACACCCGCCTTGACCAAATCGGCGGTGTTGCGCACACCGTGGACGTATTTGGCGATCCAAAACAGCGTGTGCAGATCGCGCAAGCCACCTTTGCCCTCTTTGATATTGGGCTCGACCACATAGCGTTGGCCGCCTTGTTTGCGGTGGCGTTCGGCGCGTTCTTGCAGTTTGGCTTCGATGAATTCGCGCGCCGTGGTGCGAAACAATTCGTCGCGCAATTTTACATGGAGTTCGGTCGCCAAATCCCGGTTTCCGGCCAAATAACGCAACTCCAACATCGCGGTGCGAATGGTGAAATCTTCGCGTCCCAGACGGATACAATCGCGGATCGTGCGGGTGGAATGACCGACTTTAAGGTGCAAATCCCAGAACATATAGAGCATGCTCTCGACCAGACTTTCGATCCAGCCGCTGATTTTATGGGGGGCCAAGAACAACAGATCGACATCGGATTGCGGCGACATTTCGGCCCGGCCATAGCCCCCCACAGCCAAAATCGCGATGCGCTCGCCTTCGGTCGGGTTGGGGTTCGGGTGCAGTTTGGTTTGTGCCGTGAACAGGACCGAGGTGACAATGCAATCGGTGAGCCACGCATAGGATCGCACCGCCGGGCGGGCATTGCGTGGAGCCTCAGCTATGGCGGCGGCGATGGTGGCGCGGCCTTTGTCTTGGGCTGCGTTGAGCACGGCTACGGTGGCTTTGCGCAGGGCCGCCGCATCTTTTGCGTCAACCCAAGCAACGTCCAACGCCTCCGCCACGGCGGAGACATCGAAAATTGCCGTTTCAGCGCAAATCAGGCTCCCGGCAGGGGCGGGAACAAAGTCGGAAAGGGCGGGGCCGTTAGAAGCCAGCGCCCGCGAAGGATCTTGGTGCAGGGTCAATCTCGATTACCTGATTGTTTTGGATGGTCGCCACGGAGAGGCCGCGTTCATTCGTACCATCGGACAAAAGCCGGAAAATCCCGTTAACGCCGACAAAGCCGGAGTTGCGGGTCAGGCCTTGAGTGGTGAGGGCGTTTTGGTTGCCGGACTGAACCAAGGCCCCAATCGCCGCGATCCCGTCATAGGCCAGCCCCGCCAAAGCGTGCGGTGCTGCGCCATATTGGGCGGAGTAGCGGTTGGAAAAGCTGTTGACGAGGCGTTGGTCGGGGATGGCAAACCAGCTGTCTTGCAGGCCCGGCAAGCTCAGTGCGGAGGCCGGGAAATTCCACCGTTGCAGACCGATGAATTGTGGTTGCGGCGATTTGATGCCGTTTTCCGGCAACATCTGGGCCAAAAGCGGCATGGCACCGTCATTGCCCGAGGTAAAGAAAATCGCATCCGCACCGGAGCTGCGGGCGGCGGCGGCGATGGGGCGAATGGATTGCACCACGCCCTGTTGGCTCAACTCAAAGCTCTGTTCTCCTGCAAATGTCGCACCTTTACGAGAGATGGCGGTTTTGATTGCGCTCGCGCCGGAATTTTCCGCCGGGCTTTGGCCGTTCACAACCATGATCCGGTTTTTGCCATTGGTCTTGGCATAGGAGACAAGTCGGTTGGCCGTATTGCTAAAGGTATCGCCGAGGATAAAGACGTTGCCGCCCGCGATGTCCGGGTTGTTGGAGAAGGACAGCACATTGATGCCTGCGTTGGCCGCCGGGATGCCCGCCAATTTGGCCGAGCCGCCGTACACCGGACCAAGGATGATCTTGGCCCCGTCTTGGACCGCTTGCGAGGCTGCGGCTGAGGCACGTTCGGCTTGGCCGCCCGTGGCATAGACCCGCAAATCAATTGTCACGCCTTGTAGATCGGCCATCGCCAAACGGGCCGCGTTCTCCAAAGACTGCGCCAAGGCAACGTCACCCCCCTGTTGCGATTCGTAAGGCACCAACAGCGCAACGGGCACGGGTTTGTCCGTGTTGATGGTCGGACCGCCGCCAACCTGAAGCGCGCCCGGATCACAGGCGGCAAGGGCAGTGAAAGACAAGGCCAACGCAAGTTTTTTGATGGACTTGCGGGCGGCGCTTAGAACAGCGAACATAGGGGAACCTCACTCCTGACGGCGAACTCTTGGCAACTTGGGTCTTTTGGACACCTTCGCAGACTATGCGACACGCCCCAAAGAGTAAACGCCGCAAAGACCCGGAACTCATGTGATTTATCAAGTCAAGCATCTTCCCGCTGGCCTCCATTTCCTCGCCACTCCCATCGGGAATGCGCGCGATATCACCCTGCGTGCGCTCGATATTCTCGCCTCTGCGGATGTTTTGGCCGCCGAAGACACGCGCACCCTTCGCAAATTGATGGAAATCCACGGCGTTCCCCTCAATGGCCGCCACATCTACGCCTATCACGATCACAACGGTGCTCAGGCGCGGCCTCGGTTGATTGCTTTGATGCAAGAGGGCAAATCCGTGGCCTATGCATCTGAGGCGGGCACACCTTTGGTGGCCGATCCCGGCTTTGTGCTATGCCGCGAAGCACTCGCGCAGGGCATTGCTGTGACGTCTGCGCCCGGTCCCTCCGCGATGATTGCGGCTCTGACCATTTCGGGCTTGCCTTCGGATCGGTTCCTTTTTGCCGGATTTCCCCCGTCCTCTCGCGGGGCTCGGTTGAAATTCTTTGCCTCCTTCGCCCCCGTCCAAGCCACGCTTGGGTTTTATGAAAGCCCAAAGCGGGTTCATAAAACGTTAGGGGAATTGTGTGAGACTTTGGGGGGAAACCGACCGGCGGCCCTGTGTCGTGAGCTGACCAAGCGGTTTGAAGAAGTGCGAAAGGGCAGTTTGGCGGAACTTGAGGACAGCCTGCGCGACAGTCCGGTGAAAGGTGAAATTGTGCTTTTGGTCGGGCGGGCAGAGCATGAAGACATTTCCGAGGCCGATCTTGAGGCGGATTTGAGGCTTGCTCTGGAAACGATGTCGGTCAAAGACGCCGCAGCGGAGGTGGCCGAAAAACACGGATTGAAAAAACGCGATGCCTATCAAATGGCACTCGCGATCACGGATCAAAATTCGCCGCAGTAGGAGAAAAGCGTGCCTCTTGATTTTGTCGGATACGACCCGATTTCTGCCCGCCAGACGCGCGGGCGCATGGCCTATGAGTTTGGTCACTCCGCCGAAGCTTGCGTTGCACGCCACTATGCGGCCCAAGGCTATGACTTGGCACAGGCGCGGTGGCGCGGCAGAGGCGGGGAAATTGATTTGATTTTTCACGATGGTGACGGGTTTATTTTTGTCGAGGTCAAAGCCTCCAAAACCCTGAGCGCGGCCGCCGCACATCTGGGCCCCAAACAAATCGCTCGTATCTGTGCCAGTGCTGAGGATTACATTGGCCAACAGCCCAAGGGTCTGCTCACCGACATGCGCATAGATGTGGCACTGGTGGATGGGCAAGGCCATGTCGAAATTCTCGAAAACGCTCTGATGTAAAAGGCTGATGTGAATTCCCGCACAGGACATTCCCATTGAATGCAGGACGGGGCTGGTCCATCTAAGAGAAAACCATTCTCGGGAGACGAGCCTTGCCCACACCGAAATCGTTAAAAGTTGCAATTCAGATGGACCCGATCGGTCCGGTCAATATCAACGCCGACAGCACGTTCCGCATCATGGAAGAGGCGCAAAAGCGCGGGCATACGTTGTTTTACTACACGCCGGACCATCTCGCGTTCCAAGAGGGCCGGATCACTGCCCGTGGTTGGCCGATTGAGGTCCGCCGGGTTGAGGGCGATCACTACACGTTGGGCGAGATGGCGGAGGTGGATCTCTCTGACTATGACGTTGTTTGGCTGCGCCAAGATCCGCCATTTGATATGGGCTATATCACGACAACCCATTTGCTCGACATGATCATGCCCGGCACGTTGGTGGTCAACGATCCGTTTTGGGTGCGCAATTACCCGGAAAAGCTGCTTGTGCTGAATTTCCCGGACTTGACCCCGCCGACCGCCATCGCGCGCGATCTCGCCACGATCCGTGCGTTTAAAGAAAAGCACGGCGATATTATTTTGAAGCCACTTTATGGCAATGGCGGCGCGGGCGTGTTTCGTCTGGACCCAAATGATCGCAACCTGTCATCCCTGCACGAGCTTTTCACCGGCATGTCGCGCGAGCCGATGATCGTTCAGAAATTTCTGCCCGATGTCTCAAACGGAGATAAACGCGTTATCCTTGTCGATGGCGAAGCCGTTGGCGCGATCAACCGTGTGCCGCAAAAGGGCGAAACCCGCTCCAACATGCACGTCGGCGGACGTCCCGAAAAGGTCGGCTTGACCGATCGTGATCGTGAGATTTGTGCCAAAATCGGCCCGCTTTTGAAAGAAAAGGGTCAGGTTTTTGTCGGCATTGACGTGATTGGCGATTACCTCACCGAGATCAACGTCACCTCGCCCACGGGCATTCAGGAGCTTGAGCGTTTTGACGGCACCAACACAGCAGAGTTGATTTGGCAGGCGATTGAGGCCAAGCGCGCATGAGCTACCGGATGCGGGTTCTTGCCAGTGCATTGAGCCCCATCGTGCGTGCCGCGTTTACCTATGCGCAAAACCCAGTGCCTCTGCGCGACGGCATGGATCTGGCCGCACGGCTGTCCGTGCCGGTCACCTTGTCCACCGAAGTGCGTCATGATGCGTTGGGGTTTCCGGGGCTGTGGATTCATCCGCCCGACGTAGGTGATGACCGCGTGATCCTGTTTTTCCACGGCGGCGGTTATGTCGCGGGGAGCCCGCAGACCCATAAACGCTTAGCGTCGCGATTGGCGCAATTGGCGCGCCGTCCAGTGTTTCTTCCGGCCTACCGCTTGGCCCCGAGCACCCTTTGCCTGCGGCGTTTGAGGATGCCTGTCTGGTTTGGGAGGCGCTTTTGGCTTCGGGCTTTGCGCCCCAAGACATCAGTCTCGGCGGGGACAGCGCGGGGGGCGGTTTGGCGCTCTCGCTTTTGTCTGAGCTGTGCGAACGCGGCACCCCGCCAGCGTCTGCTTTCGCATGGTCGCCCTTCACCGACCTGACCCTTTCAAGCCCGTCTTTTGTGTCAAATGCCAAGCGCGACCATTTTTTTCCGGTTGAACGGGCGCGTGACCTCACCCAAATGATTTTGGGCGATGCAGACCCAAAACAGCCACAGGTTTCGCCGCTTTTTGCCAGCTTTCCTGAGGGTCCGCCGGTGTTGATACAGGCGTCTGAATGTGAAGTTTTGCGTGATGATGCGGTGCGAATGTCGGATCATTTGAACCGAGAAGGTGTTGAGGCGACCCTCAGCCTGACCCTTGGAGCGCCGCATGTGTGGCACATGTTCGACGGGTTTTTCCCGGAGGCGCGACAAGCCATATCGGAGACGGCCGCGTTCATCGTCGCCCATGATCCGCCGCTCAGTTGAGCGTGTTTGACACCACCCGATAACTCAGGGCCTCGGCCACATGCGGGCGGCGCACATCCGGCTCGTCCGCCAAATCGGCAATGGTACGCGCCACCCGCATCACCCGATGATAGCCGCGCGCGGTCAGGCCCAGTTTTTCCGCCGCCATGGTCAAAAGGGTCCGCCCCTCCGCGTCGGGCGTGGCCGTTTCCTCCAACATTTTCCCTTCGATTTCCGCATTGGTGCGCAGGCCTGTCCCGTCAAAACGCTCGGTTTGGCGTCTGCGTGCCTCGGCCACGCGGGCGGCGATCACAGCGGAAGTGTCGCCCGACGGCGGCAAATCGAGGTCCATAAACTGAACGGGGGGCACTTCGAGCCGCAGATCGAACCGGTCCATCAAAGGCCCGGAAATGCGCCCCAAATAATCCTCGCCACACAAAGGCACCTTTGCGCAGGCGCGGGCCGGATCAGGCAGGTAGCCGCATTTGCACGGGTTCGCTGCCGCCACCAACATGAAGCGCGCTGGGTAACGCATATGAGCATTGGCGCGCGCCACCATGACCTCGCCGCTCTCGACCGGCTGGCGCAGGGTTTCCAAGACGGGACGCGGAAATTCGGGCAATTCGTCCAAAAACAAAACTCCGTTATGCGCCAAGGAAATCTCGCCCGGCTGCGCCCCGCGCCCGCCGCCGACGATGGCGGCCATGGAGGCCGTGTGATGCGGTTCGCGAAACGGTCGGGCGCGGGAAATTCCGCCTTCTGATAAAAGCCCCGCGAGCGAATGAATGATCGAGGTTTCAAGCGCCTCTTGCGCCGACAACGGCGGTAAAATCGACGGCAAGCGCGCCGCCAACATCGACTTGCCTGACCCTGGCGTGCCGACCAAAAACAAATGATGCGCGCCTGCGGCGGCGATTTCCATCGCGCGCTTTGCCTTTTCCTGCCCCTTCACGTCGCGCATGTCTTTGCGATGCTCGGGCAGGGACACTTCGCCCGGCTCGGCAGCATGAAGCGGGCGGTCGCCGGTGAAATGTCGCAGTAAATGCGCCAACGTCTTGGCCCCATAAACCGCCGTTGCGCCAACCCAGGCGGCCTCGGCGCTGCATGCTTCGGGACAGGCCAAAACGCAGTCCAATTCGGCGGCTTTCAACGCTGCGGGCAGCGCGCCATTGACCGCGACCAGCGAGCCATCAAGCGCCAATTCACCCAGTGAGAGGGTTTTCTCGGCCTGTTCTTCGGGGATCAACCCGGTTGCGGCGAGAATGGCCAGAGCTATGGGTAGGTCAAAATGCGAGCCTGCTTTCGGCAGATCGGCGGGGAGAGGTTGATGACCAGTCTTTTCGAGGGGAGCGCAATTTGCATCGACGCCAAAGCTGCGCGCACGCGTTCGCGGGCCTCTGTGACGGCTTTGTCCGGTAGGCCGACGATGGTGAAGCTGGGCAGACCGGGCGCGATGGCACATTGAACCTCGACCCGGCGGGCCTCGACGCCTTCGAATGCGACGCTAAAGGTCCGTGCGACCATGATGTCTTCTCCCGCGCGAAACGCATTAACCAATCTTAACCAGTGCTACGATGCGCATGGTTAGCAAATGGTTAATGCACGCGGCATTCCGCGAGAATTATGCCGAAACCGGCCAATCGGTTTTGGGGAGATCAAGCGCATAGGGCATCGGATCATAGCTGAGTTTGATGCCTTCCGCGCGCCAGGCTTTGAATGCCGGGTCATTCAGATGCGCCGCAACATAGGCTGTGAGGCGCTTGGACACGGGCAGGTCATATCCGGCAATTCGCGCTGCAACCGGGGCGTAAAACGCATCAGCGGCTGAGTATGTACCAAACAACCAAGGGCCTTCGCCGGAGAAATGCGTCAACGCATGGCCCAGCATGGTTTCAAGGCGCTCCAGATCGGCCTGAACCGCGTCAGTGACAGCAAAGCCTTGATATTGATGGAAAAGCTGCATCGGACAGGCGGAGCGTAAGGCGGCAAACCCGGCGTGCATTTCGGCCACAAGCCAACGGGCAAACACGCGCGCCTCAGGATTGGTGGGCCAAATCCCCGCGTCGGGATGTCGCTCCGCCAAGGTTTCGGCCAAAGCAATACTTTCGCCGATGACCCAGCCCTCGGGCGTGCGTGCGGTTGGAACAAAGCGGGCAGGGGCGAGAGTCGCAAGGTCTTGTTGCATCGTGCCCGTGTAGAGGCCAGTCATGTGTTCGCGAAACGGGATGTCGAATTTTTCAAACAAAAGCCAGCCGCGCAGCGACCAGCTTGAGAACCCTTTGTCACCAATGAACAAATCGTAAGACATATGAAACTCCTTGCGTGTCAGGGCCTATCTTAGATAAACTTCACCTATCACAAAAAGAGATATTTTATCATAGTTTATATCAATATTTGTGATTTATGCGCGTGCAGTTCCATGCCCCTGCCAGCCCGTCAGGACAGTCAATAACGGTGCAGGACAGCGGGTCAATTTTATGCCCCAGCGCCTCATAGGCCGTGCATCCAAGCGCCTTTTGCAACAGCGCCAAAATGACCCCCATATGCGCGACGACAATGGTTTCGCCGGGCAAGGCCGCGACACCCGCATGAACGCGGGCAGAAAACCCATTCCAACTTTCGCCACCGGGTGGGGCGATGTCGCCGGGGGTTTCAAACACTTGGCGGGCGAGATCTGTGTCGCGCTGTTCAATCTGAGCCCAAGACAGATTTTCCCAATCGCCAAAATGGGTTTCGCGCAGGCGCGGATCATGGGGTAGGCGCGGGCGCGGGCCCTGAATCGCGCTGCCCGTGTTGATCGCGCGGCTGAGATCAGAGGAGATCAGCGGCACATCTGGCAGTGCCGCTTCAAGCCGCGTAATCGCGGCAGTGTCAGACAGATCGGCGGGCAGATCGGTCCAGCCAACAAAGCTTTTGGCATGGGTCGGGCCGTGGCGGATCAGCCATAATTTGCTCATTTTAACGCCTCCGGCCTGTCGCCTTTGAGCATGAAAGGTAGCCCCGCCATCACGCCCACAACAGTCCCGGCCTCTGCGGCCAAACGCCGATTGAGCTGCCCTTGTTCGATCCGAAACCGACGGGCAAGGGCGTTTTCGGGGACGATGCCCTGACCCACCTCGTTGCTGACAATCACCACCTGCGCCGGACAGGATTTGAGCGCGGCCAAGAGCATATCTGTCTCTTGGGCAATATCGTGATCAGCCAAAAGATGGTTGGTGAGCCAAAGCGTGGCGCAATCAAACAAGAGTATTTGATGTGCCTTTGCCTCTAAAATCACCTGATCGGCGCGAAAAGGTTCCTCGATTGTGCGCCAATCCGGGCCCCTATTTGTGCGGTGCTGCTCAACCTTTGTGCGCATTTCATCGTCATAGACCTGTGATGAGGCCAGGTAAACCCGATCTAACTGACTGTGAAAACACAGTTTTTCAGAAATTTCAGACTTGCCAGACGAGGCGCCGCCGAGCACCAGTGTAAAGGAAATGCACATGTTCGTGAAACTCAAAGTCATCCAATTGGGGTAGTGTGGTCGTAACAGGAGAAGCCACCGCTCGCAAATGCCCAACGCACATAACGCACAAAGGGACCGAGCGGCCAAACCTCGGGAGGGTCTTATGGCACTCGATATGACTGTATCAGACAACGCATTGCCACGTCGGGCAATGAAAGCGGAAATGCTTGATCTTGAAACAGAACAGGCATTGGCACGCGCTTGGCGCGATCATGGCGATGAGGCGGCTCTGCACCGTTTGATCACCGCCTATATGCGTTTAGCGATTTCGATGGCGGCCAAATTCAAACGTTATGGCGCGCCGATGAACGATCTTATCCAAGAGGCCGGATTGGGCCTGATGAAAGCGGCGGAGAAATTTGATCCCGACCGCGGCGTGCGGTTTTCGACCTATGCCGCGTGGTGGATCAAGGCCTCGGTTCAGGATTATGTGATGCGCAATTGGTCCTTGGTGCGTACCGGGTCGACGTCCTCGCAAAAGTCGTTGTTTTTCAATATGCGCCGTGTTCAGGCGCGGTTGGAACGCGAAGCCTCGACCCAAGGCACGCAACTCGATCATGCACAATTGTTGCAGATGATCGCGATGGATTTGGGCGTGCCGCTGCGCGATGTGGAGATGATGGATGGGCGCTTGTCCGGTTCTGATTTCTCGCTCAACGCGCAGCAATCGGGTGACGAGGACGGTCGCGAATGGATCGACCTTTTGGCCGATGAGGGCGACACCGCCGCCGAACTGGTGGGGGAAGAACATGATCAAAAGCAGCTTCAAACATGGCTCAAAGAGTCCATTGGCGAACTGAGCGACCGCGAGCAATTCATTTTGCGCGCGCGCAAGCTCTCAGATGAGCCACGCACGCTTGAAAGCCTTGGAGAAGAGTTGTCTTTGTCAAAAGAACGTGTCCGCCAACTGGAGGCAGGCGCTTTGGTCAAAATGCGCAAATCCTTGGAACGTCATGGTGAAGCGCTCTCGCTGCTGCTGAACTAAGGGCTTGAGTTTGGCTTGAGTTTGTCAAACGCGCACCCTACACCTTTGCCCATTGGAACGCTGTGAGACGCCGCCTCAAAACCAAGGTGGCTCATGACGGACCGGGGCAAAGGGGCATGTGATGCTAAGCGGAAAGACCATTCTTTTGATCATCGGCGGCGGGATTGCGGCGTTTAAATCGCTCGATCTGATCCGTCGCCTGCGCGAAGAGGGTGTGCGTGTCGTGCCGGTTCTGACCAAAGCGGCCGAAGAATTCGTGACGCCACTCTCCGTCTCGGCCCTTGCCGCCGAAAAAGTATATCGCGACCTGTTTGACCTGACCGATGAGGCCGAAATGGGCCATATCGAACTGTCCCGCGCCGCCGATTTGGTTGTGGTGTCACCTGCCACGGCCGATCTTTTGGGCAAGATGGCCAATGGCTTGGCCAATGATCTGGCCTCGACGCTGTTGATGGCGACGGACAAGCGCGTGCTGGTCGCACCTGCCATGAATGTGCGAATGTGGGACCACCCCGCGACCCAACGCAATGTGGCAACGCTCCAATCCGATGGCGTGCTGTTTGTTGGTCCTGAGGAGGGGACGATGGCCTGTGGCGAATTTGGCCCCGGACGACTGTCGGAAACTCCGGACATCATCGGCGCGATCCGCGCGGCACTCACCGAAGGCCCCCTGTTGGGCAAGCATATCCTTGTCACCTCTGGCCCGACCCATGAACCGATTGACCCGGTGCGGTATATCGCCAACCGTTCGTCTGGCGCACAGGGCACGGCCATCGCGAGCGCGCTGCGTGATCTTGGCGCTCGGGTGAGTTTCGTCACCGGCCCCGCCGATGTGCCGCCGCCGCAGGGCGTCACAGTGATCCGCGTCGAAACAGCCCGCGAGATGAAAGCCGCTGTCGAGGCCGCTTTGCCCGCCGATGCCGCCGTCTTTGCCGCCGCTGTGGCGGATTGGCGTGTGAGTTCGGAAAGCGGATCTAAGATTAAAAAAGAAAAAGGCGCATTGCCAAGTCTGAGTTTCGCGGAAAACCCCGACATTCTTGCCTCAGTCAGCCAGATGAGTACGGGACGTCCCCGGCTTGTGGTCGGCTTTGCCGCCGAGACCGACGACGTTGTGGCCCACGCCACGGCCAAACGACTGCGCAAAGGCTGCGACTGGATTGTGGCCAATGACGTCTCCCCCGCCACCGGCATTATGGGCGGCACAGAGAATGCGGTTGTGCTGATTTCGGACGCGGGTTCAGATGCATGGCCCGAATGAGCAAGGCGGAGGTGGCACGCCAGTTGGCCCATAAGATCGCCGACCGTTTGAGTGCGGCCTTTGCCGTTGAATGAGTATTTGGACAGCGATGAAAACATGACAGTTGATATTAAAATTCAATGGCTTGAGGGCGCGGACCGCGAGATCAAGCTGCCGTCTTACGAAACGGAACATGCCGCCGGTGCCGACGTGCGGGCGAATTTTCCGCCGGAGACGCGTGATGTTGGTTTGGTCTTGGTGCCGGGCGCGCGCGCCTTGATCCCGACCGGATTTGCGATGGAAATTCCGCCTGGATTTGAGGTGCAGGTCCGTCCCCGTTCGGGTCTTGCGCTCAAACATGGGATTTCCATGGTCAACACGCCGGGCACCATCGACGCCGATTATCGTGGCCCCATTGGCATTTTGTTGATCAATCACGGCACGGAACCGTTCCACATCCAACATGGCGAGCGTATCGGCCAAATGGTCGTCGCGCCTGTGGTGCAGGGGGCCTATGCAGTGGTTGAGACCTTGGGCGATACCGTGCGTGGTACGGGTGGATTTGGCTCGACGGGTCGTAAATAATGATCCCGTTTCTGATCATGGCTGTGGTGCTTTGGGGCGTTGGGGCGGCAACTCATGCCCCCAGACGTGCGCGCTGGGCGATGATCGGCATTCTATATCTGGCGGTGATTTTGGCGCTGACTGTGCTGCCAGAGGCGCATCCGATGCGACAGACACTCGGCGGAAGTCTTGGTGAATGGCTGCTTTTGGGCGGTTTTGCAGGTGTGATCATGGTCTATCGGTTTGGCCTGCGCGCCCTTCGGTCGCGGGTTGCGCCCGTGATGGACAGCGAAACGGACGGTTCGTTTCGACCTGCTGAATTGGACCGCTATATGCGCCATATTCTGTTGCGGGAAATCGGTGGGCCGGGTCAGAAAAAACTCAAACACGCCAAAGTCTTGGTTGTCGGGGCAGGCGGGCTTGGCGCGCCGATTTTGCAATATCTTGCGGCCTCGGGAGTGGGCACCATTGGCGTGGTCGACGATGATGTGGTCGAGGCCTCAAATCTGCAACGGCAGGTGATTCATACGGATGCGAACCTTGGTGTGCCAAAAGTATTTTCCGCCGCCGAGGCAATGCGCGCGCAAAACCCGTTTGTCGAGGTGCGCCCCTACAATCGCCGCTTTGACGAAAGCTGTGTGGCGCTGATCCGCGAGTATGATTTGGTGCTTGATGGCTCGGACAATTTCGACACGCGATACCTTGTGAATGCGCTTTGCGTGGCGGAGAAAACGCCGCTGATTGCGGCGGCGATCACCCAATGGGAAGGTCAAATTAGCACGTATAATACCGCAAAAAATGGCCCTTGTTATCAATGTGTGTTTCCTGAGCGTCCGGCAGAAGGCATGGTTCCAACCTGTGCCGAGGCGGGCGTGGCCGCTCCTTTGCCGGGCATTTTGGGCACGATGATGGCGATGGAAGCGCTCAAAGACATCACGGGTGCCGGGCAGGGCCTGATCGGGCGGCTTTTGATCTATGATGCGCTTTACACAGAGACGCGGGTGATCACGGTCAAAAAGCGCGCGGACTGTCCGATTTGCGGGATAAATAGTCCCGGATAGCCCTTTTCCTTTGGCGGAGCGCGGCATAGCTTCACTCCCAAAGGAGATCTTCATGACCAATCCGCTGTTGTCCGACTGGAATACCCCGTTCAATTTGCCGCCGTTTGAGGCGATTGAGGACGCCCATGTCAAACCCGCGGCCGAGGCCGCATTGGCCGAAGGGCGTGCGGCGGTTCAGGCCATTGCAAGCGACCCCGAGGCCCCGACATTCACCAATACAATCGAGGCCTTGGAACGTTCGGATAGCACGTTGTCCAAGGTTTTGGGCGTGTTCTACGGTTCGGCGGGGGCGGATGCCAACGATGTGCGCGATGCATTGATGCGGGACTTTTCCCCGATGCTTTCGGCGTACTCCTCTGAAATCACGTCGAATTCTGCATTGTTCGCACGAATTGAGACGCTTTGGGAGACGCGCGACACGTTGGATTTGACGCCAGAGCAGGCGCGGGTTTTGATGTTGACCTATCGCTCGTTTGTGCGGTCCGGAGCAAAGCTGGAAGGCCCGCAAAAGGCGAGGATGGCAGAAATCAAATCTCGACTTGCCACGCTGGGCACGGGTTTTGGGCAAAATCTTTTGGCGGATGAGCGCGATTGGGTCATGCCGCTGGCGGAGACCGATCTTGAGGGTTTACCGCAATTTGTGATCGACTCGGCGCGTGCGGCGGGCGAGGAAAAAGGTGCGGACGGCCCGGTCGTCACTCTGTCACGATCGCTGATCGTCCCGTTTATGCAGTTTTCGCCGCGCCGTGATTTGCGTGAAGCGGCATTCAAAGCCTGGTCCGCACGGGGTGAAAATGGCAATGCCAATGACAACCGTGAAAATGCGGCAGAAATTTTGCGCCTGCGCGAAGAGCGCGCCAAATTGCTCGGCTACCCGAGCTTTGCGGCCTATAAATTAGAGACCGAAATGGCCAAGACGCCGGAGGCTGTACGCGATCTGTTGATGCGCGTCTGGGCCCCGGCCAAAGAGGCGGCCGAACGGGATGGCGCGATTTTGGCCGAAATGATGGCAAAGGACGGCATCAATGGTCCGTTGGAGCCGTGGGATTGGCGCTATTATTCGGCGATCCGGCGCAAGGCCGAACATGATCTCGATGAAGCGGAATTGAAGCCCTATTTGCAATTGGACCGGATGATCGAGGCGGCTTTTGCCTGTGCGCATCGGCTGTTTGGTCTCGACTTTGAACCGCTGGACGTGGCCACCTATCACCCGGATGCACGGGCGTGGAATGTGACCCGCGACGGCAAACATATCGCGGTCTTTATCGGTGATTATTTCGCCCGTGGGTCGAAACGATCAGGCGCGTGGTGTACCGCGATGCGCAGCCAGCAAAAGCTCGAAGGTGACATTCGGCCGATCGTGCTCAATGTGTGCAATTTTGCCAAACCATCGAAAGGTGAGGCGGCATTGCTATCCTATGATGATGCCCGCACCTTGTTCCATGAATTCGGTCACGCTCTGCACCAGATGCTGTCAGATGTGACTTATGGCTCGATCTCGGGCACCTCGGTGGCGCGCGATTTTGTTGAGCTTCCCAGCCAACTTTTTGAACATTGGTTGGAAGTGCCTGAGGTTCTCGAAGAGTTCGCGACCCATGCCAAAACCGGTGCGCCGATGCCGCGTGATATGTTGGATCGGTTGTTGGCCGCACAGACCTATGATCAAGGCTTTGCCACGGTGGAATACATTGCCTCGGCCTTGGTTGACCTTGATTTTCACGATGGCGATGCGCCAGCGGACCCGATGGCCGCTCAGACCGAAACTTTGGCGCGGATCGGTTTGCCCCATGCGGTAACGATGCGCCATGCCACGCCGCATTTCGCCCATATCTTTTCTGGTGACGGCTATAGCGCCGGATATTACAGCTACATGTGGTCAGAGGTCATGGACGCCGATGCGTTCGAAGCCTTTGAGGAAAAGGGCGCGTTTGACTCAGCAACGGCGCGGCTTTTGGAGGAACACATCCTGTCCAAAGGTGGCTCTCAAGACGCAGAGGCGCTTTACACCGCGTTCCGAGGCCGGATGCCCGGAGTTGAGGCGCTGTTGAAAGGGCGGGGATTGCTCACCGCCTAAATGCGTTAATCCGCCTCGCCCCAAACGTCTTTGTGGATGATGACGTCGGCGTTGGGGTAGGCGGTGACGATGTGGTGTTTGAGGCTCGCTGAAATCGCGTGGGCCTCACGCAGCGTCTGGTCACCGTTCAACTCAATATGGATGTTCACAAAGGGCTTAGACCCGGCCATGCGGGTTTTTAGATCGTGGAACGCATGAATTTCCGGGTAGGACTTTGCCATGTTTTCAATGCCTTGAATCATTTCCGCCGGAGCAGAGCGATCCATCAAAGCATCCCAGGCCGATTTCCCGATGCGCAAAGCGCCGACAACCAAAATCGCCGCAGCTGCCAAAGCGACGACAGAGTCGATCTGATGCATGCCAAAGGCTTTGGCGGCAAAAAGCGCCACAATTGCCCCGATGTTGGGCACCAAATCTCCGACGTAATGAAGGCTATCGGCACTGACGACTTTGGACTTTGTCAGGCGCGCCACGCGCCTTTGCCACAGCACAAGCGCGATGGTTAAAATGATCGACAAGACCATGACCGCAATGCCCGCACCTTCGGCCTGAACTTCGACCGGGGTGTTCGAGAGCAGGCGGCGCGTTGAAGTCACGGCGATGATCGCGGCGGAGACCAAAATGAAAACGGATTGGGCCAGCGCAGCGAGGTCTTCGGCGGAGGTGTGGCCAAAGGCGTGGTCTTGGTCTGGCGGGCGCGAAGCGTAATAAATCGCCATCAAACCGCCCAAGGCGATCATCAAATCCATGCCGCTGTCGGCCAAGGAGGCCGCAATCGAAAGCGATCCCGTTTGCCCCAAAGCCCAGAGTTTGGCGATGATCAGAATCGTCGCGACAGTGACGGAGGCCAGACCCGCCGAAATATTCAAACGCGTGTCGCGCATAGGATCGTCCTTTCGCCCCGAAGGCTTAGTCGAGCATCAACTTGTCACGCACGCGCGCCCAAGCGCGGGGGACAAACGTGTCCTTGGCTGGTTCAAGGCACTGTTTTTCCAAAAACCAGTTAAAATACCCTGCATAATCAAAAGACGACATGGTTTCAGGGCCAAACTCTATCGCATCCCGCAATTCAGACATGTTTCTTGGAGTAAGTGTGGCGTGCCAATAATCGCTTTTGCCACAGGTGACCACTGGCTTTCGCTGCATCAAGGCCTCAAACCCTGCAGAGGAGTTTTGCGTGATCACGACCCGCGCTGCCTCGATCAGATCATGGATCGACGCATCGGTCACTTTGACATTCGGATGATCGGCGCAAACCTCAAGGATTTGCCTCCGTCCCAATTTGCCCTGCTGCGGATGCGGCTTCACATAGACCACAGCATCTGGGTCCAATTTGGCGGCGGTCACGATCATCTCTTTGGTGGTCAGATAATGCGTGCGCGGGCTTTCATTTTCGATGGTCTGACACAGGATCGTCGCGGTCGCTGGACGCAAAGGTGCGTCCATACGCGGTTCCTGACCGAGTTTGGAGACATTCTCACGCAACATAAACCCAGTCACGCCGTTAAAAAAATAATCCGCCTGCTCCCGGTCCACCTCATGCTCGGGAAAGCGCGAAAACCGCAGCGAGCTATTGGCGCCATGACCCAACTCGTCAAAATACCAAAACCCCCAAAGATAAGAGGGGGAGGCATGAAGAATCGTCGGCCCAAACATTGCCGGGCCACCGACGATGATGTGGAGGTGGCTTTCCTGTAAAAGGGCGCGAGAGGTGCGGCTGTTGCCCTCCACCAAATAGGGGGTCATGCCCTCATGGATCAGCTTTGGCATCAGTTTGGTGAAAAAATCGTGGCGACCTTGGCCAATCGCGTCAAACCAACTGCCGTACCCATGCACGACACAGGATTTAACGCCCTTTGGAATGTTGCGGGCGGCGAGGGGGGATTTGAGCTGTTCCATACCGGCTCACTCCAATATTTCGTCTGAACGCACGCCCCAGAGGCCCGATTTCAAGACCCAGCCCTTGTAGCCCGAGGCTGAGACTTTGCACCATGAGATATTGCATTCCAACAGACGTAAAATCACGCCTTTTTCTGCCTGTGCCGCCAAACGCGATCCGGTGTCAGGTCGCGAAAACAGGTCCACCGTGTCATCCGTGACAAGGGCCGTCCGCACCCCGGAGATCAAGGAGTAATGCAGCCATCCGGTCGCCCCCTCCATGTCACGCACGCGCCGCCAATGACCATATTCGGCAATCACTTCAAGCGGGTAGTTGCGTTTGGTGAAAACCCAATCAATCCGATGCGACAGGGATGGCCCGCGACGCACATTGGCCTCGTTGGCCTTAAGCGAGACGAATCGCGGCAGTGGCAGGTTCGTGGCCGACCCGCGCGTCGGGCCGGTTTGTGGCATCTGTTCGACAGGTGCGGCGGTTGGATTTTGAGCTGTGTCTTCGGTGGCAAAACCCGGTGTTAAACCGAGACAACATGTAAATGCCACAACACAGGCCCCGCGCAGAAGCGGGGTGAGTCGATGAAACCCATAAGGGGAACCACTGGTTACCATTGTGAAATCTGACCTGCTCATAAAAAGAAGGCGTGCCTTGCGCGCCAGCGTGTCACGGAACTTATCCTTTACGCCTTGCCGGGATGCAATCGAGTTTGCCAGTATAGCGGTGAAAAAGAAAGGAAGAGGTGCGGTTATGGTGCAGGGTCGGCTAAAGGTCGTGGTCACACGCGCGTTGCCCGAGGTGGTCGAGACGCGGATGATGGAGCTCTTCGATGTGGAACTCAATCACGACGACGTCAAACTGTCGCGTGAGGCATTGATCGCGGCGATGCAGCGGGCCGATGTTTTGGTGCCCTGTGTTACGGATCGGTTGGATGCCGACATGTTGGGGCAGGCGGGTGAACGGTTGAAACTGATCGCCAATTACGGCGCGGGTGTTGATCATATCGACACGATCACCGCCCATAATCGCGGCATCATGGTGACCAACACGCCCGGTGTGGTGACGGAAGACACCGCCGATATGGTGATGGCGCTGATTCTTGCGGTGACACGGCGCATTCCTGAAGGGCAGGCGGTGATGCAGGCGGGGAATTGGAATGGCTGGGCCCCCACCGCGTTTATGGGGCAACGGTTAACCGGCAAGCGGCTTGGAATTTTGGGCATGGGCCGGGTTGGACAAGCGGTGGCGCGGCGCGCGCAAGCCTTCGGGCTCTCGGTGCATTATCACAACCGGCGCAGACTTCACCCTGACGTCGAAGCCCGCTTTGAGGCGACCTATTGGGACAGTCTCGATCAGATGCTGAGCCGCGTCGATATTCTGTCGATCAACTGTCCGCACACGCCGTCTACCTTTCATCAAATCAACGCAAGGCGGCTGAAGTTGATGAAGCCGACAGCGGTGATTGTGAACACCTCGCGGGGCGAAGTGATCGACGAAAATGCTCTGACGCGGGGCTTGCGCTCTGGCGATATTGGTGGCGCGGGGTTGGATGTGTTTGAGCATGGTCACCAGATCAACCCGCGTCTGCGGGAGCTTCCCAATGTGGTCCTTCTGCCGCATATGGGCTCGGCCACGGTCGAAGGGCGGATCGAAATGGGGGAAAAGGTTCTTCTGAACATTCACACCTTTGCCGACGGTCATCGCCCCCCTGATATGGTGCTGCCTTCCATGCTGTGACGTGGTCACATCCTTTTGAACTCTCAGCCTTTTAGGGCCTTTTGCATTGAAACAGGGGCGAGGCGGATTAGGTGAAAAGGTAGCAATTGAAAGGAGGCACTCAATGAATTGGGACCAAATTCAAGGCAAGTGGAAAGAAATGAATGGCCGCATTAAAGAAGAATGGGGCGAGTTAACCGAGGATGATCTGGCCGCTGCAGAAGGGGATCGCGATCAACTCGAAGGTCAGATTCAACAGCGCTATGGCAAAACCAAGGAAGAGGCCCGCGCCGCGGTCAATGACTTTCTGGATCGGATTTGACCATGACCAATATCAATGATTTCCGAAAGGACCCGCAGCATACGCTTTGGGAAGAACTTGATGGCGTGCGCGCAGGCATGCTTGGCCTCGTAGGCTCTGGCGATCACATGCAACCGATGACGCATTTCGTGGATCGCGCGGCCTCTAAGCTGTATTTCATCACGTCAGATCAAACCGATCTGGCCAAACAGGCGGGTGTGACGGCGACGGCGCACTATTGTGTCGCCTCCACCAACCAAGACTTCTATGCCTGTCTGAGCGGGGTGTTAAAGCCGATCACAGACAAAGCCAAATTGGATGAGCTTTGGTCCAAAGTGGTCGCCGCATGGTTCCCCGATGGCAAAGAGGACAAGCATATCACATTGTTGGAGTTTTCTTTGGGCGAAGCCGCTTTGTGGGCCTCGACGGGCAACCCGTTGATCTTTGGTCTTGAGATCGCAAAGGCCAATTTGAACAAAGACAAAACGCCAGATGTGGGCGAGCACAGGGTTGTGACCTTCGCCAAGGCGGCGTGACGTCCCCTGCGCGTCTCATCACACTGAGCGACGCGAGCAAACGACAAAACGCGCTCCCTTGTGGAGCGCGTTTCCTTTTGTGGGCCAAAAGAGCGCAGGGTTTTACCGCTGATCTTTGATAAATGTGCCGTTGTTGAGCTCCTGCATCGCCTGCATCAACTCTTCGCGCGTGTTCATCACGATCGGCCCGTGCCAGGCCACAGGTTCCTCAATCGGCTGACCTGAGATCAAGAGAAACCGCACCCCCTCAGGTCCGGCATTGACCACGATCTCACTGCCAGTGTCGAAATTCACCAAGGTGCGGTTGCCCGACATGTCGCGGATGTTGATTTCCTCGCCGTTCACCTCTTTCTCCACCCGCACACCGTAGGGATTAGAGGCATCGCGAAACGATCCCGCCCCGGCGAACACATAGGCAAAGGTGTTGGCATAGGTATCGACCGGCAACACTTTGCGCGTATTGGGCGGCACGGAAATATCGAGGTACAGCGGGTCCGCTGCCACCCCATCCACAGGTCCGCGTTTGCCCCAAAATGAGCCGGTGACGATTTTCACTTTGGTGCCGTCATCGTCAATGATCTCAGGAATATCGTGGGCCTGAATGTCCTGATAGCGCGGCGCGGTCATTTTCAAACTGGAGGGCAGGTTGGCCCAAAGTTGGAACCCATGCATCTGACCACGGGCATTCCCGCGCGGCATTTCCTGGTGCATGATGCCGGAGCCAGCCGTCATCCATTGCACCGAGCCTGCGCCCAAAACGCCTTTGTTTCCAAGACTGTCGCCATGTTCAACCTCTCCATCCAAAACATAGGTGATGGTCTCGATGCCGCGGTGTGGATGCCAGGGAAAGCCCTTTTCAAACTGTGCCGGGTCGTCGTTGCGAAAGTCATCGAACAACAAAAACGGGTCAAACTCGCGTGGCTTGTGAAATCCGAATGCACGGTACAAGTGAACGCCAGCGCCCTCTAGGGTCGGTTGGCCAACGGAGGTCGATTTTACGGGACGAAACGTCATGATGAGTCTCCTTGTTCTGTTGGCTCATCATGTGGTGATTTTTGTCTGTGCGTAAATATCTGCGCGCGAACGGGGTCTGTGCGTGAGCGCGCGAATTAGGCCGGGCGGAGTATTTACGCTGCAATGAAAACAGCGCCAATAAAACGAAACTGCGTCCCGGCCGCTGGTTCATGGCGCTGTGGCGTCACCAGAAGGGGTTTGGGCCGCACGGGCCGGGACGTCTTCATCGCAGGCGGCCATCGGCTCTCCAGCCTGTACCGCTCCCTGAATGTGGCACGTTAACCTTAATACGCGCCTAACTCCGGCTTCATTGCAGCCAAATACTCAACAAAAGCGCCCCGAAGGGCGCTCTATCTTATTCTTCTGGGTCTTATTTCTTGTTGGAGCCGTAGACGTTAGCCGTTCCCGGAAAGGCCCGTGATTTGACCTCGGCGGCATATTCCGCGACGGCCTCATTGATCGCGTCGCCCATAGCGCCATATTTTTTGACAAATTTCGGCACCCATTCGTTGAGGCCCAACATATCCTCCATGACAAGGATCTGACCGTCACAGGTTTTTGATGCGCCGATCCCAATGGTCGGCACTTCGATGGCCTTGGTGATCTTGTCGGCCAATGGCTCCACGACCCCCTCGACCACAATGGCAAAAGCCCCGGCTTCGGCCACGGCAACCGCGTCATCAATGTGGATTTGCCAAGTGTCTTCGTCGCGGCCTTGGGTTTTGAACCCGCCCATAACGTTGGTGGATTGCGGTGTCAGGCCGATGTGCCCCATCACTGGAATGCCACGCTCGGTCAGGAATTTTACCGTTTCCGCCATACGCGCGCCGCCTTCCAGTTTGACGGCCTGACATTGGGTTTCTTTCATGATCGTGGCGGCGTTGCGAAATGCCTGCGACGGGCTTTCCTCATAGGAGCCAAAGGGCATATCGACCACGATCAGCGCGCGTTTGGTGCCGCGCACAACGGCTTTGCCATGCATGATCATCAATTCCAAAGACACGCCAACGGTGCTTTCCATCCCATGCATCACCATGCCGAGGCTGTCGCCGACCAGTAGAAAATCGCAATGTTTTTCGGCAATTGCGGCAGTGTGCGCGTGATAAGAGGTGAGCGAGACGATGGGCTCGCCGCCTTTGCGGTCTCGTATTTGCGGCACGGTCACGCGGCGGATGGTTTCGGTCTGTGTGGACATGGGTTCCTCCTGAGTTCGGGGGTCTGGGCCGAACTTATGTCGGGTCTGCGACCCTTTGGTCGATCAATAGCACATCGCCAAAGCGCGCGGCGAGCAAGATCACAGCGGGACGTTCAATCAGCCCCTCGATCTTTGCCAACGTGGCGGCATCTCGCACATCGACGCTTTCGATGGTGGCGCGCGGTTCGCGAGAGATAAAGGTGCGGATGTCGGTCTCAAGCTGATCTGCCGTGCGCCCGTCCGAGGCCTCATAGGCACCATAAGCCAGCGCTTTGTCGAGGATCAGCGCCGCTTGGCGATCTTCCGGCGTCAGGCGCACATTGCGCGATGACATGGCCAGGCCATCGACCTCGCGCACTGTTGGTACGCCATGAATCTCAATCGGCATATCAAGGTCGCGTACCATGGTTTTGATCACCAAAAGCTGTTGGTAATCTTTTTCGCCGAAAAACGCGCGATCTGCACCGGTGATGTTAAAGAGCTTCGTCACCACAGTGCAGACGCCTTTGTAATGGCCGGGTCGAAGTGCGCCCATCAACAGATGTTCCAATTGCTCGGTGACCACGGTGGTCTGTTTTTCGGGGTGATACATTTCGTCAGCGGAAGGGCAGAACACCGCATCCACGCCCGCCGCTTCCAAAAGCGCGAAATCGCGGGCCTCGTCGCGCGGGTAGGCGTCAAGATCGGAGGGGTCGCCAAACTGGGTCGGGTTGACGAAAATCGAAACTATCACCCGATCAGAGGTGGCCTGTGCTGCGCGTACCAATGTCAGATGCCCGTCATGCAAATAGCCCATGGTTGGCACCAATCCGACCGTCTCACCCGCGCCGTGAAAGGCGTCGACGGCCTCGCGAATGTCGCGTTTGTTTCGGCAAATTTTCAATGGATGTCCTCCCCGCCCACAGCTTGCTTGGCGCAGACTTTACAAACCTTGCGGCACTGCGGCAAGCCGCTGCCCGTACCCCTCTCTTGTCAGGATTTTAACCGTGTTTCACCAAATGTCCCTAAGCCTTCCCAATTCTCGCCATGTTTTGTTGCGATATTGGTAACGATAGTGGTTAAAACGGTAGAATTGTCCAATGGGAACCTTTGGTAAAACACTGAGCCTGATCAGTTTTTTGATCGGGATCACGATTTCAATCCTCGTCTACTTGCAATATTCCAAAGCGCAAAGCGGGATGATGAAAGCCGTGTCGAACAATATGTCGATGACCGAGTCGTATTGGGACGGCAGCGACGAAGATGATGCGCCGAGCTTGTCCACGATGCGGGTGGCCGCGCCCAAAGGCGGCTCTGCGGCGAAAACATTTGAGATTGAGCATGTCGATGCGTCTGCGGAAACCGGGACGATTGTCTATGATGATGGCACCGGGGCGTTTGGCGAAGATGTTGCTGCGGCTGAGCCAGAAGCGCTTGGTCCGCCAGAGGACGCAAGTTTTGGCGAATTGGTCAGCTATTATTTTGAAGTGGCCAGCATTTGGTTGTTTGGCGAGCGCGAAGACTCGTTGAAAATGGATTGCAAAGCCAAGCAAGGGGGCGGCAAGGTCTGTAACGTGTCGCGCGGCTAAGGCCGATGACGGGCGGAATATAAAGCGGCGCGAAGAGCCTCCTAGCGCCGTTTTTATGTGGCCGATTTGTTTGAAGCCAGTTCAGGTGTTAGACAATTCGTCCCAACATTCCAAAGCTTTGGCCGCGTACATCAACACGGGACCGCCTCCCATCTGAACGCCCATCGCCAACATTTCGGACAGCTCTTCACGTGTGCCGCCATGTTTCATCAGCGCCTCAACGTGAAAGCCAACACAGGGTTCGCAGCGCACACCAATGGCAATGGCCAACGCCACCAATTCCTTGGTTTTGGCATCAAGCGCATCCCCCTCCATCGCGGCTTTTGACATCGCGCCAAATCCAGCCGGGATGTTACGGTTGGCTTTGTTGAGGGCGCGCAAAGCCTCGCGCATAGATTCGTTTTTTTCAGCCCAAGACATGGGACTCTCCTTTGTTCGCGTGATCTTCTGTTGGCGCTATCTCTGGCATGAGATGGACGATGCGACCTTGATCCGCATCAAACAAATTCGAGAGGTTGCATGGGATTTTCGCATCGTTTCACGCATAGAAAAGGCCCGCCCCGATGTCTCGGAGCGGGCCTCAATGTATTGATCGCGTGACGGCTTATTGCGGGATGTCGCCGCTCAGGCCTTCGACGTAAAAGTTCATGCCTGCGAGCGTGCCGTCATCGGCCACTTCGCCATCAGCCAACCAGACGGAGCCGTCTTGTTTGTTGAGCGGCCCGGTGAACGGGTGATACTCGCCTGCCGCAATGCTGTCGCGCAGGGCTTCGGCTTCGGCTTTGATGTCGGCGGGCACAGCAGAGGAAATCTCGCCAATGCCAACCATGCCGGCACCGATGCCGTCCCATGTGTTGTCCGATTCCCATGTGCCATCCATCACCGCCTGAACGCGCTCGATGTAGTAGGGGGCCCAGACGTCAATGATCGACGAGATGCGTGGCATCGGCCCATATTCGGCCATATCTGCGGCCTGACCGAAGGTGTAGACATTGCCGGCCTTTTGGGCTGCGGCTTGCGGGGCGGTGGAATCTGTGTGCTGCAAAATCACATCAGCGCCTTGGTCGATCAGGGCCTGTGCGGCATCGGATTCTTTCGCCGGATCGAACCATGTGTAGGCCCAAACCACGTTGAACTCGACATCCGGGTTCACCTTTTTGGCGTGGACATAGGCGGAGTTGATGCCACGAATAACCTCAGGGATCGGGAAGGAGGCGATATAGCCGACTTTGTTCGACTTGGTCATTTTCCCTGCCAAATACCCTTGCACAGCGCGGCCTTCATAGAAACGTGCCGAGTAGACACCAAGGTTTGGCGCAGTTTTATATCCGGTGGCGTGTTCAAATTTCACATTCGGGAATTTCGCCGCGACATTGACGGTCGGGTCCATATAGCCAAAAGAGGTGGTGAAAATCAGATCGGCCCCAGACAGTGCCATTTGTGTCAAAACGCGTTCGGAATCGGCACCTTCAGGTACGGAATCTTGTTCGACGATCTCAACAGCATCGCCAAAATGCGCTGCCATTTCCACTGCCGCTTCGTGGTGGTGCTGTGACCAGCCACCGTCGTTTTTTGGACCGACATAGATAAAGCCGACTTTGACTTTGTCTGCGGCAAAGGATGGCACGGCAAGACCGAGCGCCAACACGGACGCTGTGGCTGCGGTCAGCAAGGTTCTACGTTTCATCTTTGAACTCCCTGTTCGTTTAAAAATCACCTCACGTGGAGGCGAAACTTTTGCCTCAGTTCGAGGCGTGAAAAATCCGCCCCAGCATGGCGGGCGCGTTGCTCGCACCATGCCTGCGCGCGGAAATAACAACAAGAACCACAATCGTCGCAAGGAAGGGCGACATTGACAAAAGCTCAACCGGAACCTTTGCTCCCGCCGCTTGCAGGTTCAATTGCAGCACCGTGATCCCACCAAAAAGATACGCGCCGATCAAAATGCGCCAAGCTTTCCAACTGGCAAACACCACAATCGCCAAAGCAATCCAGCCGTAGCCTGCGGTGATCCCATCGGTCCATTGCGGTACTCGAATAAGGCTGATGTAGGCACCGCCAAGCCCGGCCATTGCACCGCCAAATCCAATCGCCATGACCCGCACCATCCGCACCGGATAGCCAAGCGCATGGGCCGCCGAATGGTTCTCGCCCACAGCGCGTAAGATCAAGCCACCTCGGGTAAATTTCAAAAAGGCCCAGACCCCGGCAATCGACAAAAGGCTAAAATAGACCATCATGTCATGCTGAAACAGCATCGGTCCGATGACCGGGATCTGTTCCAATCCGGGGATGTTCAGATCGGACACGGGCGGGGGTTTGAGGCCCTGATAATTCTGCCCCAAAAGCGAAGCCAAACCCACGCCCATCAAGGTCAGTGCAAGCCCCGCGGGCACCTGTGTGGTCAAAAACACTTGGGTCAAAAGCGCAAACACCATCGAAAGCGCCATGCCGCCAAGGGCCGCGGCGATAAAGCCCACCGTCGGCGACCCGGTCTCGACTGCGGCGATAAATCCGCAGACCGCGCCGGTGATCATCATGCCCTCGACGCCAAGGTTGAGCACCCCAGATTTTTCCACCACCATTTCGCCCAAAGCGGCCAAAAGGATCGGGGTTGAGGCGACCATGAGAGAGGCCAATAGGACGACCGGATTGATTGAGCCGAAATCCATCACACGATCTCCTTTTTGACGATCATCAAGCGGTAGTTGACGAAAATATCCATGCCCAAAAGTGTCATCAACAACATGCCTTGGAACACTTGGATCGAGGCCGAGGGCAGGCCCAACATAAATTGTGCCAATTCACCGCCGATAAATGTCAGCGCCAGTAGCAGCCCGGCGAGCAGGATGCCGACCGGGTGCAACCGCCCCAAGAAAGTGACGATGATGGCGGTGAAGCCGTAGCCTGCGCCAAAGTCGATGGAGATTTGTCCTGCGGGGCCGGTGACTTCAAACAGCCCGGCCAAACCCGACAACGCGCCGGCCGTTCCGAGGCAAAACAGCACCAAAAGTTTGTCTTTGACCCCGGCAAACCGCGCCGCGCGTGGGCTTTCGCCGGTCAGACGAATTTGAAACCCCAACATATGTTTGTTGATCAAAACATAGGCCGCAACCACGGCGGCAAAAGCCGCAACAACGCCCCAATGCGCCCCTGTGCCTGAAATCAATTCTGGATTTGACATCGCCGGGATTTGGCTCAAGTTGCGCGATCCGGGAAAGCCGTTGCCCTGCGGATTTCGCAGCCAACTCAGCGCTGCCGAGGCCAAAAGCTGTTCGGCGATATAGACCAGCATCAAGGACACAAGGATCTCATTGGTGTTGAACCGCGTCTTCAAAATCGCCGGGATCATCGCCCATAAGAAACCGCCAATCGCCCCCGCGATCACCATCAACGGGAAGATCCACCACGCGTCCGTTGGGTAAAACGCAAGCCCTACAGCCGCACCCGCAAGCGCGCCCATGATATATTGCCCTTCGGCTCCGATGTTCCAAATTCCGGCTTTGAACCCAAGGCTCAGCCCGATCGCAATCAGGATCAGCGGTGCGGCCTTGACCAAAAGCTGTGGTCGCGAATAGGCGGCGAATTGGTCGTTGAACAACGGGTCCCAAAAGATGGTGCGGATGGCAGCAAACGGGTCTTTGCCCATCAGCGCAAACAAAATCCCACCTAAGATCATCGTCAGGATCACCGCCAGAATCGGCGTCGCGATGGTCCAGGCTTTTGACGGCTCGGGGCGTTTGACGAATTTGATCATTCTGCGGCCTCCAAATCATGTGCGCCGCCCATCATCATCCCGATCTCATCGACGGTCAGGCCTTTGGCGACACGAGGCGCGGTCAATTTGCCTTCGTTGAGGGCGGCGAAATGGTCCGAAATTTCCATCAATTCATCGAGGTCCTGTGAGATCACGATCACCCCTGCGCCTTTGGCCGCAAGGTCCAAAAGCGATTGGCGAATGGCGGCGGCGGCCGAGGCGTCGACACCCCATGTCGGCTGGTTCACCACCAACACGGTCGGGTCTTGGAGTACTTCGCGGCCAATCACGAATTTCTGCAAATTGCCGCCTGATAATGAGCGCGCCGCCGAGCCGGGGCCAGGGGTGCGCACGTCGAATTTCGCGATGATCTCGCGGGCAAACGCTTCGGTCTTCTTCCAGTTGACGAAATTGTTTTTGCTTAATTTTTTTCGGATGTTCGCGGTCAAAACCGCGTTTTCCGTCAGGCTCATATTGGGCGCGGCAGCATGGCCCAGCCGTTCTTCAGGCGCCGCCAAAAGGCCAATTTTACGCCGCGCGTTTGGTCCAAGGCCACTGATGTCTTGGCCGCAATAGGTGATCGCGCCTTTGCCGGTTTTCGCCTCGCCCGAAAGCACCGACAAAAGTTCATCTTGGCCATTGCCCGCCACGCCGCCGATGCCAAGCACCTCACCCGCGCGCAGTCGCAGAGACACGTTTTTCAACCGGGTGCCAAACGGGTTGGCCGGAGCAAAATCAAGCCCCTGCACATCCAGCAGAACCTCGCCCGTTTCGCCGCCTTCGCGCGACGGCACATGCAAAGTTTGCCCCACCATCATCTCCGCCATGTCGCGTGCGGTTGTGACCTTGGGGTCGCATTCGCCGACCACCTTGCCCAGCCTTAGGATCGTCGCCCCATCACAGAGCGCGCGAATTTCTTCGAGCTTGTGCGAGATATAGAGGATCGAGGTGCCTTCAGATTGCAATTTGCGCAGGGTTTTAAACAGGATTTCAACCTCCTGCGGCGTTAAAACCGAGGTGGGTTCATCCATGATCAACAGTTTCGGGTCCTGTAAAAGACAGCGGATGATTTCCACCCTTTGCCGTTCGCCTGCTGACAAATCACCAACAATCCGGTCCGGGTCGAGTGGCAGGCCGTAAGCGTCGGACACTTCGCGAATGGACTGCGCCAAGGCGTTCATTTTTGGCGGGTTTTCCATCCCAAGCGCGACGTTTTCGGCGACGTTCAGCGCCTCAAACAGCGAAAAATGTTGAAACACCATCGCGACGCCTGAGGCCCGCGCGGCCTGCGGATTGCCGGGCGCATAAGGCGCGCCGTGCAGTTGCATGGAACCCGCATCGGGTTTTTCCAGCCCGTAAATCATTTTCACCAGTGTGGATTTGCCCGCGCCGTTTTCGCCCAAGAGGGCATGAACCTTGCCGGCACCGATGGAAAAGGACACGTCGTCATTGGCGCGCACACCGGGATATTGGCGCGTTAGCCCCGAGAGGTTTAATAGCTCTGTCACGCTGTTTGTTCCCCGTAAGAGTCTGCGATCTCTGTGGATGAGATTAGGCTTGCGGCCACCCCAATCGCAATGGCTTGTGGATGTTTCCCTAGCGACGGTTGCCCAATTGGACAGCAAATGCGGTCAATTTGGGCGTCCAAATGCCCCAAGTCGCGCAAACGCCCGCGAAACCGGGCCCATTTGGTGCGCGATCCGATCAGCCCGGCAAAGCCAAACCCATGGGTCAAAAGCCGATGACATAGCTCTAAATCGAGCGCGTGGGAGTAGGTCAAAATCAGATGTTCGGCCCTGACAGGCGCGTAGTGCACCACGTCTTCGGGATGGGACGCGATCAGCGGATCGACGCCATCGGGCAGGTGTTCGGGGAACCGATCAGCCCCGGTGTCGATCCATGTTATGGCAAAATCGGGCAGCGGGGCGAGGGTATTTACGATGGCGCGGCCGACATGCCCGGCACCCCAGACCCAAACCGGGCGGGTGGCGCGCCGGACCGGTTCGATCATCCAATCCCCATAAAGCGCGGGTTTCAAAACCCCTTGTGCCCGTGCCAGAGTGAGGGCTTTTTTGACCGCAAACGGCATGTCTCCGAGGCCACGCGCATAAATGTCCTGCGGAATATCTTCAACTGAGTCAAAGACTTCGGTCAAAAGCGTCACCGCCCCGCCGCAGCATTGCCCCATCGCGGGACCAAGTGGCAGACGGTTCAAGCGCGGCGCGCAAAACGCAGATTTTGCGGCCTCAAATTCCAATGTCCCGCCGCCAATTGTGCCCGATTGCCCAAACCCCTCTGGCGTGGCCCAGACCAACATTGCCGCACCCACTTCACGCGGGGCGGAGCCTTGGACCTCGGCCACGACCACCCGCGCCACCCGCCCGTGTTGGGCAAGGGCTTGGGCCAAAGCGTCGCGATCAAGGCTCATCCGCGGGCTCGCGTGATGGCGTTGAGCAATTCTTCGGGTGTGGCGGGGGCGTTGAGCGCCGGATAGGTCGGCCCACAGGCGGCGCAGGCATCCGAGAGCGCCAAAAATGCCGAAATCCCCAACATAAACGGCGGCTCCCCCACCGCTTTGGAGCGATAAATCGTATCCTCGCGGTTGCGCCCGTCCCAGAGCGCGACGTTGAACACATCCGGTGCGTCAGAGCAGGCCGGAATTTTATAGGTTGAGGGCGCATGGGTTTTCAGCAAACCCTTGGCATCCCACCACAATTCCTCGGTGGTTAACCAACCCGCGCCCTGGACATAGCCGCCTTCGATCTGGCCTTTGTCAATCGCCGGATTGAGCGAGGTTCCCGCATCATGCAAAATATCGGCGCGCAAAATGCGGTTTTCGCCGGTGAGCGTGTCGAGCGCCACTTCGGTGATCGCAATGCCATGGGCAAAGTAGAAAAATGGCCGACCCTTGCCTTTGATGCGGTCCCATTCGATCTTTGGCGTTTTGTAAAATCCGGTCGAGGACAGGCTGACACGGTTCATATAGGCGAGGCTGACGAGTTCAGCGAACCCCATGTCATGCACGCCAAAGCGCACACGTCCCTCGGCCCAGGTGACCTCGCTTTCGCCAAAGCGTTCAAGGATAAAGACCTCAAGCCGGGTGCGGATCGCATCACAGGCGTTTTTGACCGCCATGCCGTTCAAATCCGTACCCGAAGAGGCGGCGGTGGCGGAGGTGTTGGGGACTTTTCCGGTGTCTGTAGCGGTGATTTTAACGGTTTCAATAGGCACGCCAAACACCTGAGCCGCGACTTGCGCGACTTTTAGAAACAAGCCCTGGCCCATTTCCGTGCCGCCATGGTTCATATGGATCGAACCGTCATTATAGACATGGACCAGTGCGCCCGCCTGATTGAGGTGGGTGAGGGTGAAAGAGATGCCGAATTTCACCGGCGAAATTCCGAGACCCTTTTTGATGATCGGGTTCTCGGCGTTCCATTTTGCCACTGCCTTTTTGCGCGCGGCGTAATCGGCATCTTGCAACAGCTTTTCGGTCATGGCGTGAAGGATGAAATCCTCGACCTCCTGACCATAAGGCGTCAGCTTGCCGCGCGGGGTCAGTTGTCCGCCGGCATGGGCACCGTGCCCGGTGTCCGTCTCCGCACCACCACGGCTCAGAGGATCGCCATCCAGCGAGAGCACATGGTCTTCGGGTAGGCCTTCGCCCGCCGTCGGCACCACCATGTCATCGTAATAATTCAGCCGACGCACCTCGGCTGGATCGCGGCCCAGCGTGTGCGCAATGTGATCCACCACGCGCTCAATTCCCAACACGCCTTGCGGCCCGCCAAAGCCGCGATAGGCGGTGTTGGATTGCGAATTGGTTTTCAACCGATGGCTTTCAATCCGCGCATTGGGCAGGAAATAGGCGTTGTCCGCATGTAACATGGCGCGATCGGCCACGGGCAGGGTCAGGTCCATCGACCATCCGGCCCGCGTCAATTGAACAAATTCGATGCCTTCAATCCGGCCATGTTCGTCAAACCCACATGTATAGGAAATGCGAAAATCATGGCGTTTGCCGGTGATGATCATGTCGTCATCGCGGTCATAGCGCATTTTACAGGGCTTGCCCGTGTCGCGCGCAGCAATGGCGCAGGCGATGGCCAACCAGTTGCCCTGTGATTCCTTGCCGCCAAACCCGCCGCCCATCCGCCGGGTTTCAACCCGCACCGCATGCATCTGGACATGCAGGGCGTGGGCGACCTTGTGTTGAATCTCTGAGGGGTGTTGGGTCGAGGAATAGACCACCATATCGCCACCTTCTTGTGGCAAGGCGGCGGCGGCTTGGCTTTCGAGGTAGAAATGCTCTTGGCCGCCCATGTGCAGCGTGCCCTTGATCACATGCGTTGCGGCTTTGATCGCCTCGGCGGCATCGCCACAGCCATAAATGCGTGGCCCATCTTCAAACCGGCTTTCTGCGGCCATTGCTTCGTCATACCCAAACAGCGCGGGTTTTTCGTCATAGGCGATCTTGCCCAGCGTGGCGGCTTTGCGCGCGGCGTGATGCGAGGTTGCGACCACCAAAAACACCGGCTGGCCGACAAAACTCACTGTCGTTGAGGTGAGCAGGGGCTCGTCGCCCAGCGAGGGCGAACAATCGGGGATGTGATCGCCGAAATCCTCCGCCGTGTACACCCGAACCACGCCGGGCGCAGCGCGCACGGGCGCGAGGTCCATCGAGGTGATCTCGCCATGCGCGACCGTTGAGAGGCCAAAGGCCAGATGCAGCGCGCCGACGGGCAGCGGGATGTCATCAATATAGCGGGCCTGACCCGTGACATGCAGACGGGCGGCGTCATGGGGATGCGAAGACCCAACAGACATCACGCGCCCTCCTTGATCGAGAGGACCGAGGTGGCGAGGCCGGACCGTTCGGCATAAAGGCGGCGCAGCATGTTTTGCGCTGCACTCAGGCGGTAGTCGGCTGAGGCGCGCATGTCGCTCATTGGGGTGTAATCTTTGGCAAAGGCGGGCAGGGCGGCCATAATTGTCGCCTCATTCCAGGGCTGGCCGATCAAAGCCGCCTCAACGGTTTTGGCCCGCGCGGGTGTCCCGGCCATGCCGCCAAAGGCGATCACCGCGCTGCGAACGACCCCGGCTTCAACCGCGATATTGAATGCACCGCAGACGGCGGAAATGTCTTGGTCGAAGCGTTTCGAGAGTTTGTAGACGGCGAGATTGATCAGCCCGGCTTTTGGCACGGTGATGCTTTCGACAAATTCAGACGGCTGACGGTCCTGTTTGCCATAGGTGATAAAGAAGGCTTCGAGCGGGATGGTGCGCTGATCCTCGCCTTTGCGCAGGGTCACGGATGCGCCTGCCGCAATCAACGGTGGCGGGCTGTCGCCAATCGGTGAGCCGTTGGCGATATTGCCGCCCAAGGTGGCGGCGGCGCGGACTTGGGTCGAGGCGAAGCGGCGGAACATCTCAGACAGCGAGGGCGCATAGGGTTTGAACAGGGGGATCAGATCGGCAATGGGGGTCATGGCTTTGATCTCGAACGCATCGTCCGTCTCTATGATGCCCTTGAGATCACTGACGCCGTTTAGGAAAATCACCTCGTCCAAATCGCGCATCTGTTTGGTGACCCAAAGCCCGACATCGGTGGCCCCGGCGATCAAGGTCGCAGAGGGCCGAAGGCCGTAAAGTGCTGCCAATTCGTCCACCGTTTCGGGGCGCTGCACCACGGCGGGGGCGGCAAAGGGGATATGTTCAAAGCCCTCGGGCACAGGTGAGGTTTCGGCTTTTTGGGCGGCGCGCAGGATCGGCGCATAGCCGGTACAGCGACACAGATTGCCCGCAAGGATGTCTTCGTGGTTGATCTCGCCACGCGCGTGCGCCGTGGCCATCGACATGATAAATCCGGGGGTGCAAAAGCCACATTGGCTGCCGTGTTCCTCGATCATCGCGCTTTGCACCGGGTGCAGCGTGTCGCCTTTGGACAGGCCTTCGACCGTGGTGACGGATTTTCCGTGAAGCTGCGGCAGGAACAAAATACAGGCGTTGAGGGGCTTTTTGCCGCTCTCATCCTCGACCATGATGGTGCAGGCCCCGCAATCGCCTTCGTTGCAGCCCTCTTTGGTGCCGCATAGGCCGCGCCCGTCACGCAGGTAGTCCAGTAAGGTGCGGGTTGCGGGCTCGCGGGTGCGAACAATCTCGCCGTTGAGCCGAAAAGTGATCTCCATCGTGTCAGACCTACCGCTTTCTCTTTATGACAGACGCGTCCGATGCGGTGGAAAACGCGTGCCCTTCTGGGCAAGGAAACCGGGATAGGCGGCATTTTGCAAGGGATTCCGACGCCCCCCCTGCATAGAGTTTGAACGTTTGGTGAAAAACTAAGCGCTTTGGCTCAGATTAAAGAGCTGTGGACAAGAGGCGTTTTGCACTTGGCGGCGGTCGCCGCCATGCGTTAGCTTACGGCTCAAATGAGCAGTCCCTCCTTTATCCATCTTCGGGTCCATACCGAATATTCGCTTCTCGAAGGCGCAATGCGGCTTAAGAAATTAAGCGGCATGGTCTCCGATATGGGCATGCCCGCGGTCGCCGTCACCGACACCAACAATCTGTTTTGCGCGCTGGAGTTTTCCGAATACGCCAAAGGCGCCGGGGTTCAGCCGATCATTGGCTGTCAGGTGGATGTGGCATTTGCAGGAGGCGAGCCGGGCGAAAAAGCCAAGCCGCCTGCACCGATCGTGTTGTTGGCGCAAAATGAGCAGGGCTATGAGCATCTGATGAAGCTCAATTCCTGCCTCTACATCGACAAGCACGGTGCCCTGCCGCAGGTCACGGTAGAGGAGTTGGAGCGCTATTCTGCGGGTCTGATTTGTCTCACCGGCGGCGCGCTGGGCCCGATTGGGCGGATGATCACCGAGCATCACAAACCACAGGCGCGCGCGCTGTTGCAGCGGCTCAAAGAGATCTATCCAAACCGGCTTTACGTCGAACTCCAACGCCATCCGGGCGATGACGGCCAACACACCGAGGCGGAGCGGCTGTGCGAGCGGCCTTTCGTGGAATGGGCCTATGATTTGGGTCTGCCCTTGGTGGCGACCAATGATGTCTATTTCCCGAAAGCGGAGATGTATGAGGCCCATGATGCGCTGATTTGTATTGCGGAAGGGGCCTATGTCGACCAATCCGAGCCGCGTCGGCGTCTGACCGACCAGCATTATTTCAAATCTCCTGCGGAAATGGCCGCACTCTTTGCAGACCTGCCGGAAGCGATTGAAAATACGGTAGAAATCGCCAGGCGCTGTGCGTTCAAGGCGTATAAGCGCGACCCGATTTTGCCGAAATTCGCCGATGACGAGGTCGAGGAACTGCGCAAACAGGCGTGGGAGGGGCTTGAGGCCCGTTTGGCGGTGATCGAACCCGCCGCCCCGCGTGAAGAATACGATGCGCGACTGAAATTCGAGCTTGGCATCATCGAACAGATGGGGTTTCCCGGCTACTTTTTGATCGTGGCCGATTTTATCAAATGGGCCAAAGACAATGGCATTCCGGTTGGGCCGGGCCGGGGGTCCGGGGCGGGCTCTCTGGTCGCCTATGTGTTGACCGTCACCGACCTTGATCCGCTGCGCTATTCTTTGCTGTTCGAACGGTTCCTGAACCCCGAACGTGTGTCGATGCCCGATTTCGACATCGACTTTTGCATGGATCGCCGTGAAGAGGTGATCAAATACGTTCAGCAAAAATATGGCCGCGACAAGGTCGGTCAGATCATCACCTTTGGCGCGCTTTTGTCCAAAGCCGCCGTGCGTGACATCGGTCGTGTGTTGCAAATGCCCTATGGTCAGGTTGATCGTCTGTCAAAATTGATCCCGGTGGAGGGCGTCAAACCCGTGTCCATTCACCAAGCCCTGATTGACGAGCCGCGTCTGCGCGAAGAGGCCAAAAACGAAGAGGTTGTCGATCGGCTTTTGACCTACGGCCAACAGGTTGAGGGGCTGTTGCGCAACGCCTCCACCCACGCCGCCGGGGTGGTGATCGGGGACCGTCCGATTGACGAATTGGTGCCGCTCTACCAAGATCCGCGCTCTGACATGCCTGCGACCCAATTCAACATGAAATGGGTCGAACCTGCGGGTTTGGTCAAATTCGACTTTTTGGGTCTTAAAACCCTGACCGTGATCCAATCGGCGATGAACCTGATTTTCAAATCGGGTCGGCCTTTGCATGTCGCGGCGGATGGCACCACGCTTTACGAGCCGCCCGACGGTGCGGAAAACGAGATCAACCTCATCCCGCTGGATGATGACAAGACCTATAAGCTCTATTCAGACGCCAAAACGGTCGCGGTGTTTCAGGTGGAGAGCTCGGGCATGATGACCGCGCTGCGCCAGATGAAACCGACCTGTATCGAGGATATTGTGGCGCTTGTGGCGCTTTATCGTCCCGGTCCGATGGAGAACATTCCGACCTATTGCGACGTGAAACACGGGCGCAAAAAATTGGAATCGGTGCACCCGACGATTGATCACATTCTGGCCGAGACCCAAGGCATCATCGTGTACCAGGAACAGGTGATGCAGATCGCTCAGGTCATGGCGGGCTATTCGCTTGGCGGTGCGGATTTGCTGCGTCGCGCCATGGGGAAAAAGATCAAAGAGGCGATGGACGCCGAACGCCCGAAATTCGAGCGCGGCGCAGGTGAAAACGGTGTTGATAAGAAAAAGGCCTCTGAGGTCTTTGATCTGTTGGAGAAATTCGCCAACTACGGCTTCAACAAATCCCACGCGGCGGCCTATGCGGTGGTGTCCTATCAAACCGGCTGGTTGAAGGCGAACCATCCGGTTGAATTCATGGCCGGGGTCATGAATTGCGATATTCACCTCACCGATAAATTGGCGATCTATGCCGAAGAGGTGCGTCGCGGTCTTGAGATCGAAATCATTCCGCCCTGTGTGAACCGCTCTTTGGCGACGTTCGATGTGGTCGATCAAAAGCTGGTCTACGCGCTGGGCGCGCTCAAAAACGTCGGCGGCGAGGCGATGCAATTGATCGTGCGCGCGCGGGACGCGGGCAAACCTTTCGTCACCCTGTTTGATTTTGCCCGCCGGGTCGATTTGAAACGCGTCGGCAAACGGCCTTTGGAAATGTTGGCACGGGCGGGCGCGTTTGATCTTTTGGACCCCAACCGTCGCCGGGTGTTCGAAAGCCTCGATCCTTTGGTGCAATATTCCGCCGCGATTCACGAACAAAAGGCGTCAAACCAAGTGTCGCTGTTTGGCGATGCGGGCGAAGATTTGCCCGAACCACGGCTGTCTCCGGTGAACGATTGGGTCGCCTCCGAACGGTTGATGGAAGAGCAAAAAGCCATCGGTTTTTTCCTGTCGGGTCACCCGCTGGATGACTACGCCAGTGCGTTGAGACGCAAGAAAATCGGTACCATTGCGGATGCTCAGGCCAAGGCCGAGGCTGAAGGTTCCGCCATCGTCAAAGTTGGCGTCATGGTGTCGGGTTTTCGCGAGATGAAATCGGGCAAAGGCACCCGCTATTTCCGCATGAATATTTCCGACAGCACCGGGCAATTGTCCGGCATCGCCATGTTCCCGCGCAAAGATGATTTCGACATCTCGCGGCAGGTGTTTGAGACCACGGATAAGGTCGTGGTCACGCTTGAGGGGCGGTTCAACGATGGCCAATTTGATCCGACCATTCGTTCGGTCGGCCCGATGGAGGCCGCCGTGGCTGACGCAGGCGGGGCGGGTTTGCGGATTTTCTGCGACGATGTGGTGGCGATTGCGCAGGTCGGTGATCTGTTGACCCGCACCACGCGCGAGGCCAAACAACCGGCGCGCGGGGCTGTGGCCTTTTGTATCATGGCGCCGGACTATCCCAACGAAGTGGACATCGACATTCCGCAATCCTTTGTTATAACGCCTGAAATCAAAGGGGCGATCAAATCGCTCGACGGGGTTGTGACGGTGGAGGATCTGTGATGAGGACGAGGCGTCCGCTTTTGGCCCATATGCTTGTGGCCAGTGTGGCCTTGTCCGCCTGTCAGCTTCAGACCCCTGTGGACCCGCCAATTTCCAACACCGACGTCCCTGCCGCAGGCTATTCTCAGGCGCAATTGTCCCGCGCCTTTGCCGCTGCCGCAGAGGCCGCGGAAAGCGAAGACGCCACAGAGGTGGCGGAAAAATCGGGTCAATCATCGGGTCAATCAAAGGGGCTTTTCGCCTTTTTAAAGCCCGTACCGCCCGAGGTCTCGCCTTTGAGCGGCACCGAGATTGAGGTGGTGGCGGGCACATCTCCTGAACAGAGCGCGACGTTGATTGCGATGCCTGAGGTGGCTGATTTGGCCGTGGATGAGGCACAGGGCGATCCGGTTGACGAGGTGAAAACGGGCGGGCTCTTTGCGTTTTTGAAGCCGAAGCCCCCTCTGCGCCGGCGGAAACCGAACCTTTTGCTGCGCGGCCAGAAACACTTGGTGTCCCCGCTGTGCTTCCGGCACCAGACGAGGCCCCAGATGCCGCCGAGCCGCCTGAGACCCAAGCGCCCAAAGCCTCTGCTGCGCCGAACAAGCCGCTGTTTGGGTTTTTGAAGTCCAAGACCACCCATGGCGCCCCGAAGTCCACGGTTCAACCCGGCGAGGTCCTGCCTTTTGGTGAGGTCGGTATCGCCTGCGAAGCCAACAAACGCAGCATGGGGCGTGAGGTCGATCAGTTCCCGCGCGAGGGCACAACGGTTTGGCGGCTTTTTGATACCGATCCGGCCAACACTGGCCCGCGCACGCAGTTTATCACAGGCTTTGCCGATGGCTGTGCGCGTCAGGTGACGGCGTCCTTGGTGATGTTTGGGGAGGCGGGCCTACATGAGGTGCTGCGCTACTCTGACAGCAATGAGGCCGATTGGTCACAAGCCGACAAAAGCTATGAAGCGATCAAATCCTCAACCTGTGGTGTGAAGCGCAAACAACGCTGTCCGGCGGATAAGGTGGGGCTTTTGGAGAAACAACTGGCCTTTGTGTCAGTCTATCCGACCTTTGGCGCGCCGAAAGGGTGGTTGGAATTGTTGCTCCACAATGGCGATGTCATGTCCGAGGAAATCCGCTGAGGCGTATGAGTTTCGGCCACATTTTCCAACGGATCATATGACGTTTACCAATGCGGCGGACGTTGATCGGCCAAGGCCACAGTGCCCTCGCCATCGGATTGACGTACCGCTTCCGCCTGCATCAACATGCCAAGACGCCGACCGATCACTTCGATCTCGCGCTCTTGCCGGGCCACAATATCGGACAGCTCATCCACCGTTTTGCTCAAATGCGCGACCTGTTCCTCAAGTGCAAGGGTGCGATCTTCGGTACTCATTCTGGCTCTCCCGTTAACGTAATCTGTGACGTGACTGACCTTGTGGTCCAAGGATACGGCAGTTTGTCCCGGTTTTCACCCGTCGGATGCGGTCCCCGGCTTGCCCCTTTGGCCCTCGTGGGCTATGCCGCATCCGGTGACAGACGTAAAGGACAGGCCATGGCCAAGCCCAAGAAAACTCCACGCCCCAAGGCGATCACGCCCAAAGGCTTTCGCGACTATTTTGGCACCGAGGTGACCGAACGCAAAGCCATGCTCGATCAGATTGCGGCGGTCTATCATCTCTACGGCTTTGAGGCGCTCGAAACTTCGGCGGTGGAGACGGTGGAGGCGCTTGGCAAATTTCTGCCCGATGTGGATCGTCCAAATGTGGGGGTCTTTGCCTGGCAAGAGGAACCCGAGGCGGAAAAACCCGGTGATTGGTTGGCGCTGCGTTATGATATGACCGCGCCTTTGGCCCGTGTTGCTGCACAGTATCGCAATGAGTTGCCCGCCCCCTATCGCCGTTACGCGATGGGCCCAGTGTGGCGCAATGAAAAGCCCGGACCCGGACGCTTTCGCCAGTTTTATCAATGCGATGCGGACACTGTCGGCGCGCCGTCCGTGGCCGCAGACGCCGAGATTTGCGCGATGCTGTCCGATACGCTTGAGGCCGTTGGCATCCCGCGCGGCGATTACATCATCCGCGTCAACAACCGCAAGGTTTTGGACGGGGTGTTGGAGGCGGCGGGGCTGCCCGACACCGAAGAGTTCGCCGATGTGCGTGGCATCGTCTTGCGCACGATTGATAAGCACGACAAATTTGGGGACGAGGGCGTTATGGCGCTTTTGACCGAAGGCCGCAAAGACGAAAGCGGTGATTTCACCAAAGGCGCGGGTCTTGCGACCACGCAGGTTGATTTGATTTTGGGCTTTGTGAATGGCCGCCAAGAGGACAATGCGTCCACAATTGCGCGTCTTGGCACGCTGGTCGAAGGGGCACAAACCGGCATTGATGGCGTTGATGAGCTGCGCCAGATCGCCGATCTTCTGGCCGGGCAGGGCTACGGCCCGGATCGCATCGTGATTGACCCGGCGGTTGTGCGGGGCTTGGGCTATTATACCGGGCCTGTTTATGAGGCCGAGCTGACCTTTCAGATCGAAGATGAAAAAGGCCGGGTGCGCGATTTTGGCTCGGTTGCGGGCGGCGGTCGCTATGACGATCTGGTCAAACGCTTCACCGGCCAAGAGGTCCCGGCCACCGGCATGTCCATCGGTGTCGATCGGCTTTTGGCCGCGCTGACCGCCAAGGGCCGGATGGGCGCAACCGCGCAAGGCCCGGTTGTGGTCACGGTGATGGATCGCGACCGAATGAATGATTACATGGCGATGGTCACCGAGTTGCGCCAAGCGGGCATTCGCGCCGAGGTCTACCTTGGCAATCCCAAGAATTTTGGCAATCAACTCAAATACGCTGACAAGCGGATGAGCCCGGTGGCGATCATTCAAGGCGGCGATGAAGAGGCCAAAGGCGTGGTGCAGATCAAGGACCTGATCCTTGGCACCAAACTGGCGGAAAACGCCTCGCTTGAGGAATGGAAAGACCGCCCGAACCAATTCGAAGTGCCCCGTGGTGACATGGTCGCCAAGGTGCGCGAGATCATTGAAAGCTATGCCTGATGCCCCGCACTGACATTCCAAAAGCCGCCGTGCGCGCCGAGGCCGCACGCCTGAAATCGAGTTTCGAGGCCAAGGGTGCGCATCCGGTGGAGATGGATATTCTGCTGCCTGCCGAGGTGCTTTTGGACCTCTACGGCGAAGACATCCGCGCCCGCGCTTATATGAGTACGGACCCGGATCGCGGCGAAATGATGCTGCGCCCGGATTTTACCGTGCCCGTGGTTCAGGCCCATATGTCGGACGGTGCCGAACCGGCGCGTTACACCTATGCGGGCGAAGTGTTTCGCAAACAAGAGGTGATGCCCGAGCGCGCCAATGAGTATATTCAGGTCGGCTATGAGGTGTTTGACGGGACCAATCCCGCCGATGCCGATGCCGAAGTCTTTGCCGCGTTTTCTGATGCGCTTGCGGGCTATGATCTGCGTGCTGCGACAGGCGATATTGGCATTTTGGTGGCCGCTGTGCGCGGGCTGAAAACCACAGAACGCCGCCGGAGCGCCTTGTTGCGTCACATCTGGCGGCCCCGTCGGTTTCGCGCGCTGATGACCCGGTTTTCCGAGGGCGGGACAGACCTGCGTCAGCAAAACCTCGAACGCGTGACCGCCAATTTGGCAGAGCCAGAGGCCCCCTTTATTGGCCTGCGCACCCAATCCGAGATTGACGCGCGCATTTTGGCGCTGAAAGAAGATGCCAATGAGCCGCCCATCGCAGAAGCCGAAATTGAGCTGCTTGATGACATTCTTTCGCTGAAAGAAACCGTGCCGCATGTGCTCTCCGCGCTGCGCGACATCACGGTGGATATGCCTGCGATCTCTGAGGCGGTCACCCGGTTGAGCCGCCGCGCTGATGCGATGGCGGCGCGTGGGGTTGATGTCGAGCATCTCGAATTCGAGGCCTCCTATGGCCGGACCTCGATGGAATATTACGATGGGTTTGTCTTTGGCTTTTACGCCGAAGGCCGCCCGGATTTGCCGCCCGTGGCCACCGGCGGGCGCTATGATGCGCTTACCTCCGTGTTGGGGCAGGGGCGGTCTATCCCAGCCGTTGGCGGCGTGATGCGGCCCGGTTTGATGTTGGCTCTGAAAGGAGACGCGTGATGGTTGTCAAACTCGGCGTGCCCTCCAAGGGCCGGTTGATGGAAAAGACCTTTGAATGGTTCGCGCAAGCGGGCATCACCCTATCGCGCGCGGGCGCTGAGCGCGAATATTCAGGTGTGGTCGAAGGCATTGACGGGCTTGAATTGGTCCTGTTGTCGGCCTCTGAGATTCCCCGCGAATTGGCGGCTGGGCGTATCCATTTGGGCGTCACAGGGTCTGATCTGGTGCGTGACAAACTGGCCGCTTGGGACAGCAAGGTGATGGAAATCGCGCCGATGGGGTTTGGCCATGCCGATCTGATCATCGCGGTGCCGAAAGCCTGGGTCGATGTCGATACGCTGGATGATCTCGATGCCGCCGCCGCCGCCTTTCGCGTGCGCCACGGGTTTCGCCTGCGCATCGCTACCAAATATCACCATCTGGTGCGCGAGTTTTTGAAAACCAATGGCGTGGCTGATTATCAACTGGTTGATTCGCAAGGCGCGACCGAAGGCACGGTGAAAAACCTGACCGCAGAGGCGATTGCAGACATCACGTCAACGGGCGAGACCCTGCGCGCCAACCACCTTAAAATTCTCAATTGCGAGCCGGTGCATAAATCCCAAGCGACGCTGTTCAAAAGCCGCACAGCCGCGTGGTCTGATGACACGCGGGCAACCATGGTGTCACTCAAAGAAATGTTGGGGATGGGCGACTGAGGTTCAATTGGCCTCAAACACGCCGATCAAATTCTCTACCGGGACAAATCCGCGACCGCCTATGTCTTGGGGCAGGCGGCTGTCTGCTGCGTTGTTCCGCGAATCGCCCAATACAAACACATGTCCTTTCGGGACCGTGACCTCAGCCATGGTGTCAAAACGGCTCTCGCCCGTCTCCAAAATCTGGTAGCTGGTGCCATCCGGGAGGGTCTCGCGCAACAGCGGCACCTCACAACTGGCTTGGCCGCCACAGACACTGCGGGCGTAGTGTGCCGCATTTTCCTCTGAAATTAGGAAGATTTCATCCGCTTCCTGCGGCAGAGGCGCGCCATTCAGGATGACCACGCCGTCCTCTAGCGCAATCCTGTCGCCCGCAAGGCCGATGAGGCGAAACACAAATGCCGATTGGCTGCGCGTGTTCTTGAAAACAATCATTTGCCCACGCTCTGGCATCAGGGTGGTGCCATAATGGGTTGCGATGGGACAGGCGCCTATGGGCAAGGTCGGGAGCATCGCAGAGGAGGAAATACGAAACATTTCGTGACCGCCAAAGGCACATTTCAAACAGAGACAGCTGGCCTGAGCGGCGGTGGATGTGGTGATAAAAAGGGACGCTAAAATGAGCAGACGCCGTAAAGACATGTGTCAAATCAATCCAATCTCGGCCAAGGTTTGCGCCAGTTCTGGCGGCAATTCCTGTTCGCTTTCGCGGCCCTTGGGCAGGTCTGCGGGGGCGTCTTCGGGTTTGAGGTAGCGCCAGCCTTGGAACGGGCGGCGGGTGGCATTTTGGGTTCGGATCAAAGGCTTGGCCAAGACGATGCGACAGCGCCGCACGCCATCTGCGCCGATCACTTCCTCAAGGGCTGTGATGCGCTGACGGGCCTGAATCACGCCCTTAATGACCCAATACAGAGACCCGCCATTCAAAAGGGCGTCCTCTTGTTTCGGCCACATCCGCGTGACATGGCCGCGGGCCTCACCGGGGGCGGCGTCAATATAGGCCTGGAGCTGATCAAAACTGTCGACACCCACGCAAAGTTTTACTAGATTTATGTGGTTGGACATCATCTACCCCTATGTGTGGTGTCCAAACTAGATCTGCACAGCAAATATTCAAGCGACATTTTCGCGCCTTGCGCGTTGATCTTGGACCTATAGCACGATACATCCCGCCGTCTAAACCGCTGACTCGAACAAAATCGGACCCTTGCACATGACACGTTTTGCCGCCCCCATCGCCGAACAAATTTGGGATATGAAATATCGCCTGAAAGAGGCGGGCGGAAAAGCGGTTGATCTGACCGTCGAAGACAGTTGGCGTCGCGTTGCACGATCGCTGGCCTCTGTCGAAAAAGACAGCGCGGCGTGGGAAGAAAAGTTCTACAGCGCGCTTGAGGATTTCAAATTCCTGCCCGCAGGCCGGATTTTGGCAGGGGCTGGCACGGGCCGCACCGTGACCCTGTTCAACTGTTTCGTCATGGGGACGATTCCCGACAGCATGGGCGGCATTTTCGACATGCTCAAAGAGGCGGCTTTGACCATGCAGCAAGGCGGCGGCATCGGCTATGATTTCTCCACCATTCGCCCCAAAGGCGCGGATGTGATGGGCGTGGCGGCGGATGCGTCTGGTCCGTTGTCCTTTATGGATGTGTGGGATGCGATGTGCCGCACGATCATGTCGGCCGGCTCGCGTCGTGGCGCGATGATGGCGACGATGCGCTGCGATCACCCCGATATCGAGAATTTCATCGAGGCCAAACAAGATGCCGCGCGGTTGCGCATGTTCAACCTTTCGGTTTTGATCACCGATGATTTCATGGAAGCGGTTAAGGCCGATGGCTCCTGGGATCTGAAATTCGGTGGCAAGGTCTATCACACGGTTGAGGCGCGGGATCTTTGGAACAAGATCATGAAGGGCACCTATGACTATGCCGAGCCGGGTGTGATTTTCATCGACCGGATCAACAAGCTCAACAACCTGAATTACGTCGAGACCATCGCCGCGACCAACCCCTGTGGCGAGCAACCTTTGCCGCCTTATGGCGCCTGCCTTTTGGGCTCGATCAACTTGGCCACTTTGGTCGCAAACCCGTTTGCGCCGGGCGCGGAGATGGATGAGGCAAAGCTGTCTGATCTGGTCGCCACCGCCGTGCGGATGATGGACAACGTGGTCGATGCCTCGCGCTTCCCGCTTGAACAACAAGCCCAGGAAGCCGCCGCCAAACGCCGGATCGGCCTTGGTGTCACCGGGCTTGCCGACGCTTTGTTGATGATCGGTCAACGCTATGGTTCCGAAGAGGCCGCCGCGACCTGTGAGAAATGGCTCAAGATGATTGCCCGCGCCGCCTATCTGGCTTCGGCTGGCTTGGCCAAGGAAAAAGGGGCGTTCCCGCTGTTTGATGCGGATAAGTACCTCGCCTCCGGGTCGCTTAAGGATATGGATCAGGACGTCAAAGACGCGATCCGTGAGAACGGCATTCGCAATGCGTTGCTGACCTCGATCGCGCCGACCGGGACGATTTCGCTCTATGCGGGCAACGTCTCGTCGGGGATCGAGCCGGTGTTCGCCTATGCCTACACCCGCAAAGTCTTGCAAAAAGATGGGTCGCGCACCGAAGAAGAAGTGGTCGATTACGCCGTCAAAATGTACCGCGACACATTCGGCGCGGATGCGGAGTTGCCCGAATATTTCGTCAACGCTCAAACGCTCGCGCCGCTCGATCACGTGCGGATGCAAGCTGCGGCCCAGAAATGGGTCGACAGCTCAATCTCCAAAACCATCAACTGCCCGGAAGACATCTCTTTTGACGATTTCAAAGAGGTCTATATGGCGGCGTGGGACAGCGGCTGTAAGGGCTGCACCACCTATCGCCCGAATGATGTGACAGGCTCGGTTTTGAGCGTGTCCGAGACCTCGGAAGCGACGCCGGAGTCGGATGAAGGTGCCGAAGTCGTCTATCTGTCCGAGCCGCTTGATCGTCCGCAACAGCTTGAAGGCAATACATATAAACTGAAATGGCCGGATTCTGAGCATGCGATTTATGTCACCATCAATGACATCGTCCATGGCGGTCATCGCCGCCCGTTTGAGATTTTCATCAACTCCAAGAACATGGAACATTTCGCCTGGACCGTGGCGCTGACGCGGATGATTTCGGCGGTGTTCCGGCGCGGTGGCGATGTGTCTTTCGTGGTCGAAGAACTCAAAGCCGTGTTTGATCCGCGCGGTGGTGCATGGATGAAGGGCAAATACATCCCCTCAATCTTGGCGGCGATTGGCGGCGTGATCGAAACGCATCTGGTGGAGACCGGGTTCATCGAAGGCGAAGGCATGGGCTTGAAGGCCGACCCGCAAGCCGAAGTCGCCGTCATCGGTCAAAAGCCGCGTGGCAAAGCCTGTTCGTCCTGCGGCCAATACGACATGCGCATGGTCGAAGGCTGCATGACCTGCGGCTCCTGCGGCTATTCCAAATGCGGCTGAGGGGAATTGATGCCTTTTTGTGAGACCTGTTTCGGCGGGCAATTGAGGGACATTCCGGCTAAAAAAACGGACTCTTGCTGGGTATAAAATGACCACTGGAAGCTAAGTCTTTGATAATGCTTGATCTGAAGAATGCCGGTCCGAGAGGTCCGGCATTCTTGCGTTCCGGGCGGTCTCCTTGGCGCCCAGGTTGACCCGGCCGGCGCCATGTTCTCATAACGTTCTCAAGGATCCGGATCCTCTGACTGAAACCCCTGGCAGCCCCGCGCTGCCAAATGTTGGTCGCCAATCGAATGGCGCGCCGGCTCAGAGAGGACATCCAATGCCCCGAATACCGTTTGCCGATGTCAGGTTCCTTCCCGAAGACCTGCCGACTGAATTCGAGCTCAACACGCGCCTGAAACGTTTCCTGCGGCGGTACAGGGAGAACATGGAGAATCCTCCCGATGAGTTGGGCTTGTCGGAAGAGGACCGCGCAAAGATAGAGCGCCGGACGCAAAAATATCTCCGCACGGTCGCGAACCATTCCGGGTTGGCGCACCTCGACAGAAAAGACCGTGCGCGGCTCGAGGTCTTCCGGAAGGGTGCAATGCTTATGCCGGTCGAGACCGAGCATCGCGCCGACGAGATCGCCAGCGCCATTCATACCGCCATGCCGTGGATGGCACCTGCCACCGACCGGCTCTGGCAGGATATGCGGGCTTCGGTCCGCAATGGCGATCCTGCGCCCCGTCTGAGGCCGATGCTCCTCGTTGGTCCGCCAGGGATCGGGAAAAGCCACTTTGCCCGCCTGCTGGGGGATCTGCTCTCCGTTCCAACGACAATCATCGAAGCCACAGGGGAGCCTGCGCCATTTGCTGTGACGGGGTCTCAACGAGGCTGGGGATCGGCGAGCCCGGGTAAGGTTCTGGAAGGGATCATGGCGTCTCAAATTGCCAATCCTGTGATCGTGATCGACGAGATCGAGAAGGCTGGGGTGTCCAGTCGACTGGCGGTCAACGCTATTCTCTGGATGAGGGGCTGCTGCCGCTGCTCGAAAGGTCTACCGCGCGCCACTGGTCACGATGATGCTGGATATTGGCTTTACGCCGTCTGCATACCCGATCTCCCAAGGGCACCATCTGCTTACCATCGAGTTCTGGGTGGCCAGAAAAAGGAACCAATCCAATCTCCGAATCTTATCCTTAATCTTCCTTGCAGTCTCGCGGTTGGTGCTCGTAGGCATGCTTTCATCCTGCCAGTCGACGTACACATTCCAGCCATTATCTCGCAAAAATGCCTGAACCCACCTGACGAGTTCATAGTCCTTGTGGCTGTGTGACAGAAAGGCGGTTTGGCGGTTCTTTTCCAGGGCTTCGTTGATCACACGGCTTCGGTCTTGGAACGATGGTTCCGCCCTGTAATTCATGATTGTCGATTGGTTTACCATCTACCGCCCCACCATACTTGCTGCATCTCATGTGTCTGCAACGGATACGCGACATTCGCACCAGCCGCAGCGAAAGCCTTGAGGCAGCCCGATACCGGTCAATCTTCCAGAGATTGTGGCACTGACCTTAACCTCAACGCCTTTCGTTGTGACCGTGCCCGTGAATTGATCGTGCAAGTCATTCGTTGGAAGACGACAGCGCTGAAGGAAGCAAACGTTTGCGAATTTGGTCGGCCAGTTCGCTGAGATGCGCTGGGAAGCGCCTGTTACGGCGAGCAAGGAGGTGGACGTATACGGATTGGAGTTGAGGCGTCTGAATAGAAACTGCAGAGAGTTGCCCGCTGGCAAGTTCCGCGCTGACGCTGAAAGCTGGCAAGACAGTGATCGCGCGATCTGCAAGTGCCATGCGTGCGAGCAGAGCGATCGAATTGCTCGTGACGACCGGTGAGATCATGAGGCCGTTGTTGATCGCTGCCTCGTCAATCATCTGGCGTATACGGAAATTCGGCCCCATCAGCGCGAGCGGTTCGGCGCAAAGCTCTTCCATTGTCATGCTACGGCGCTGCGACAAGCTGTGCTCCGTGTTCATGATTGCCATCAACGGAACAGTTGCGCGATAGCGCGAGACGATCTGCGGATGCGAGACGGGATGAAAGCCGACGCCGAAATGCACCTCATCCTCAAGTAGAAGGCGCATCATTTTTGTGGTGTCTGTGACACTGACTGTCAGACTGATCCCGGAATAGTCGTCCATGAAGTCATCCAGCGTGTCGTAAAGCGCAGGCCCGAGGAACCCTTCGCCAATGGCGATCTCGACATGACCTGTTCGCGCCGTCGAAATTTCGAGAAGCTGCCCCTCCAACAGTTCCAAGCCAGTTTGACGGGCACGGTAGTAGTCAATGACTGCGTGGCCCGCGTCGGTCAGGCTGATCTCGCGACGGCCATGTTCGATCAAAGGGGTTCCGATTTCCGTTTCGAGCTGGGCGATTTGTCGACTGACCGAAGAGGGAGCAATCTCCAGCAAATCCGCTGCTGCACGCATCGAACCGCTGCGCCAGGCTTCGTATAGGAAATGGATTCGGTGATCGTTGACTTTCATTTCATCCGGTCGGTCGAGAGGTGGCTTATATTAGTATGCTGAAGTAATTATAAATACGTTGCTAATAACGCAACTATTATCACAAAGTTCCGTCATTGATTGCAACATCTCTCTCGGATGTAATGGTTATTATCGTCGCGTCGTTCCTGAAAAATCGGGGCGAACAGTGCGGCAAGCCGGCGTCAGACCGGCAGACATACCACATACAAAACCACAGAGAGGACACCTAATGGAAACCCGCGAAATCAACCCTTGGAACTGGCAAGATGGCTTCGGATTTGCCCATGGCCGCGAAGTGACCGAGGCAAGCCGTATTCTAACGTTGTCCGGCCAATGCGCCACGAATGCTTCCGGCGCTCCTCAGCATCCCGGCGATATGGCTGCGCAATTGTCCCTTGCCGTCGCCAATCTGGGCGAAGTGCTGAAACAAGCCGGAATGACCTATGCCAACGTGCAGGGGATCCGCATTTTCACAACCGACATGGACGCCACACTGGAGAATTGGGGATCGCTGATCGGCCCGTTCGTGGCCGTGGGACATCGCCCGGCCAGCACGCTGGTCGGTACAACTCGTCTGTTCTCGCCCGATCTTATGGTCGAGATCGAAGCCACCGCCTGTGCTTGAGGAGGACCTGATATGATCCGTGGAATCCATCACCCGAGCCTGACCACCGACGACCTCGACGCTTTATTGCCCTTCTATAGTGACTTGCTGGGGTTTGAGGTTATCTCGTCATTCGGCTGGGAAACAGGAAGCGACCTGTCCGAACTGGCAGGCAACATCACCGGCGTGACTGGCTCCACCGCGCGCTCGGCGCTGTTGAAAGCCGGCAACGCCTATCTGGAAATCTTCGAATACACGCTGCCTCTATCGGCGCGCAGCGACACGCCCGCCCTGTCGAACAAAGGCATCGCCCATATCTGTTTCGACAGTGACGACGTGAAGGCCGATCACGCTCGGCTCAGCGCCTCCGGGGTCACCTTCAACTCGGAACCTTTCGACGTCGGCCCAATGCGCGTTTGCTACTGTCAGGACCCCGATGGGAATTTTGTCGAATTGCAACAGATCACAGATCCGCAAAGCGGCTTGTGCCTCCCGGGATACGAAGCCTGAACAACATCTTTCGCCTTTCGCCGGAAGGCACTGCACAAAAACAAAGACCGGCGTAAAAAGACATAACCAACAAGGAGGTTCGTTATGAACCAACCCACTCTTCAGTTCCGAGGTGGACTGGGCATGGCGTTTCTGCCACCCGTTTTGTTCCTCATTTCCTGTTTCCTCTATTTCGTCGTCTTCAAGGCCTTCGATATGACTGCACTGGCAATGGGGGGCTTCGTGTCCCTGTTGATCGGCGCAGTTTTCGCGAAGACCTACAAGGAATACTGGGCGCAGGCCATGAAAGGCATCAGCGGCGAAAGCGCGGTTGCCATCGTCGTTATCCTCTTCATGGTCGGCATGATTTCGGCCCTGATCAAGGCAACGGGCGTCGCCTCCGGCTTCGTCTGGCTGGCGCAGGAAGTCGGTCTCGATACCGGCTACTACACCATGTTCGTTTTCATCGCGGTGAGTCTGATCTCGATGGCTACCGGGTCGTCGATCGGCACGATGTTCACTGCCTTCCCCATCTTCTACGCGGCGGGCATCGACATTGGTGCGGCACCGGGCCCGCTAGCTGGCGCGATCCTGTCCGCAGCCATTCTCGGCGACAACCTTGCCCCGATTTCGGACACGACCATCATCTCGTCTTCGAGCCAGCGTTTCCGTTCGAGAGATGAGGTGGCCGACGTGGGTGGTGTCGTCGAACACCGGGCACGTTATGCGCTGCTTGCAGCCGTGATCTCCGCTGTTTTCTTCCTGGTGGTGGGCATGTCGACGGCGCAAGACACTGGGATTGCCGAATTCTCCGCAGCCGCCTCGCCGCTGCCGCTGCTGATGCTGATCCCGGTTGCGATCATGCTGATCGTTGCGATGATCTCCCGCGATATTTTCCTCGCCGTCACGGTCGGTCTGGTTCTCGGCTCTCTGACGGGGCTTGCGTCCGGTCTCCTGCATGTGAGCGATATTGTTGGTGTTTCGGACGGCGCGCCTTCCGGTTTTCTGTATTCCGGTGTGTCCGGGATGCTGGGCACAGTTGCTCTGGTGATCTCCGTCTTTGGGATCATGGGCGTGCTGCGTGGTGCCGGGATCATGGAAATGATCGTAACAAAACTGACCACTGGCAGTCTTGCATCGACGCCACGCGGTGTTGAAATTGCCATCGGCATCGGAGTTTCCGCAACCACGCTGTTGTTCGGAGGGGTAAACTCCGCTTCAATGCTAACCTTTGGTCCGATCGCAGACGAACTGGGCGCGCGCGTCGGTCTGCATCCGTACCGGCGGGCCAACGTTATGGATTGCTTCGCCCTCGGGCTTGCGTCGGTCGTCCCCGTCCTGAGCGCATACCTGTTCATCGGCGCGCTTCTGACCTCGGGTTATGACAATGCCCCGCGCAATCAACCTTCGCGCTTTTCCCGATGACGATTTACCCACTGGTCTTGACCGTGGTAATGATCATGGCCGTTCTCACCGGCTGGGGCCGCCGCTTTGAGGGGGCCGACGGTTCGGCCAACACGACTCAATAATGACCTGAAAACGCAGGCACCGAAAGGATTTCCCATGGACCGTAATTCCGTCGATTGGACCGGCTATATCCCGGCCATCACCACCCCGTTTGACCGCAAAGGACGTCTCGATCTTGACGCCTTCGATGGGCAGATGGAATGGCTGACCTCTGAGCGCATGCATGGTGTCATCCTTGCAGGCACGAGTGGCGAATGGTTCAGTATGAGCGCTTTGGAACGCGCGCTGCTCTTTCAGGCCGGGGTGCGCTACCGCAAGGCGGGGCTTTGGGTGATCGGTGCCTGCAATGCCTACACCGCCGCTGAGGCGATCACGCACGCGCATGCGGCGGAAGAGGCCGGGCTTGACGGTATCCTGCTCACGCCGCCACCTTACGTTGTGCCGAACCGACGTGAGATCGTGAATTTTTACCGCACCGTTTCAGATGCGTCCAATATTGCGATGACCGTGTACAACTGGCCCAGGGGGTGCATTGTCGACATGGATGCGGATCTGCTGGACGAACTGGCGGATATCGACAATGTTGTTGCGATCAAGAATTCGACGGGCAACTTTGCTGAGTTCCTATCTGGTCTGTATCGCTTGGAAGGCCGAGTGCGCTATTTCGGCCTGCCCACCAGCGAACTTGGCGCTGATCTGGCGCTTCTCGGGCACGGAGACGGCCTGATGGGGTCTGGCGGTGTGTTGGGTGCGGATCATCCGGATTTTTGGCGCGCCATTGCAGATGGAGATCGCGCGCGCGCGATCGAGTTGGGCGAAAGGGACAGGGTTGTTATGACGGACTGGTTCCGGCCTGATTATGGCGTCCAATTTGGAAACCAACAGGCGATCATGAAAACGGCCCTGCGTCTGCGTGGTGTTCCGGCGGGCTTCGTGCGCGATCCCCTCATGGAACTTTCCGCTGACGAGGTCGCGCGGGTCGAAGCAACGCTTCACAAGCTGGGAATTGAAACCCAGCCTCTGGGCTGATCAGGCCATGACCCGTAGCTACGATACAATTGTCATTGGCGGCGGTCTACTGGGTTGCGCCACCGCTTGGATGATTGCGCGTGACGGGGGACAGGTCCTGCTGGTCGAACGCGACCAGATCAATCAACACGCTTCCGGCAGCAATGCCGGGAGCCTTCATTTCCAACTTGAATATCGTATGATCGAACGCGGCATCGAAGCCGCTCGTACAGCGGCAGAAGCGATGCCTTTGCATCTGGACGCTGCCAGACTCTGGTCCGACTTGCCGGGCCTGTGTGGGCAGGAGATCGAGGTCAAGCAGACCGGCGGTCTGATGATTGCAGAAGATGCACATCAAGTCGAACTGCTGGAGAAGAAAACCGAAATCGAGCGCAGTTGGGGGCTCGATAACCAGATGATCGACCGCGCGGAGATCGACCGGCTTGCCCCCTATCTGTCGGATCGTGTGGCCGCGGCGGCCTATTGCCCGACCGAAGGCAAGGCTGATGCGCGCACCGCGGGTCCGGCCTTGGCGCGCGCCGCGTTGCAGGCTGGGGCCGAGATTGAGACCCGAACCGAAGTGACCGGGCTCTCCCGTCAAGCTGGACGCTGGCATGTGGCCGTGACATCGGCTGCGGGCGCAACGACGGTTTCCGCCGAAAGCGTCGTGATTGCTGCGGGCGTCTGGACGACACGCATAGGGCAGATGATGGGCGCGCATCTGCCGACAATCCCTTTGGCACTTATGATGACCGTGACGCAGCGCGTGCCGAAACTGATCCCGCATCTGGTGCAACATGCCGGTGGTCGCCTGTCCCTCAAACAGGCGCTGGACGGCAATATTCTGATTGGTGGCGGCTGGCCTGCGCGCCTGATCAGAAATCAAGATGGAGAGCCGAATTTTGAGGCCAAGCCAGAGCTGTTGGCGAGATCCTTGTCCGGCAACGCCGAAATGGCGATCCGTGTCCTTCCCGATCTGGCGGCGATCCCTGCGATCCGCAGTTGGGTCGGCACCACGACGGTGACGCCGGACCAACTACCGCTTGTCGGGCCGGTGCCAGGCCAGCCTGGTGCCTTCGTGGCAACGGGTGGTTCGGCGTTCACCTTGGGGCCGAGCTTTGCGCAAGTGCTTGCCGCTCTGATCTCGGGCCAGCAACCTGACACCGATTTGAAGGCCTTCGATCCGGCGCGCTACGGGAGGAAGTAAGGTATGTCCAAAGCACAGCGACTTGAGACAAAGCGCGGGCGTGAACTAAAGTTTACATTCGAAGGTGAAACCGTGACGGCCTTTGAGGGCGAGACGCTGGCAACGGCCCTGTTGGCCGCCGGTGTTGCCGCGTTCTCTCTGACGAGGACGGGCGAGCCGCGACTGCCGTTTTGCAACATGGGCACCTGTTTCGACTGTGCCGTTTGCGTCGATGGTCGGTTCCTCGTGCGCGCTTGCCTAACCGATGTGCGCGAGGGAATGCAGGTAAACCGGCAGGAGGGCAAGTGATGCACGACTTGGCGATAGTGGGCGCAGGTCCAGCCGGCATGGCTGCGGCTCTCGCGGTGGCGGAGGCCGGATTTTCTGTCGTGGTGGTGGATGAACAAGCGCGTGCCGGAGGTCAGATATTCCGCCGCCCTCCTGAGGCGTGGGGGGAGCGGCACGGCACCTACCGTCCGTACACTTGGGCGCGTGATCTGATTGAGCGTTTCGAAGATCATCCGGGGATCAAGACCCATTTCAGATCGACCGTCTTTGGTGTGTTGCGCGACCGAGACAGATCGGAGCATGCAGTTTTTGATGTTGCCGTCAGTACCCCTGTCGGCGGGCAAAGGATCACATCGCGGCGTCTGTTGTTGGCCACAGGGGCCTATGACATGCCGGTCGCGTTTCCCGGCTGGACACTGCCCGGTGTGATGACCGCAGGCGCGGTACAGTCGCTGTTGAAAAGCCAGAAGGTTTTGGCGGGAAAGCGGATCGTTCTCGTCGGGTCCCATCCGATCCAGCTCATTCTCGCCGGGCAGCTCCTTGATGCGGGGGCAGAGATCGTGGAAATCGCATTGGCGCGCGACATGCCCGGGTTGGTCGAGATGGTTCGGAGTCTGCCGGCGATTCCGGGCCATGTCTCCATCTTCTCCGAGGGATTGCGAGCTCTCGCGAAAATCGCGCGTCATCGCGTTCCCATCTCGCGCCGCACGGTGGTGAGCGAAGCGGTGAGCAAGGACAACATGTTGGACGTGCGCCTTTCTCAGGTCGATAGAGATTGGAAGAAAACGGGTATAAATCACACGGTCGAGGCCGATGTCTTGGTCCTCGGCTATGGTTTCACGCCTTCAACAGAACTTGCCCGACAAGTTGGCTGTGATCTCATCTGGAATTCGGTGGGGGGCGGCTGGACTGTTTCGCATGATACGGGCTTCCAAAGTTCCGCGCCTGACGTCTTCGTAGCGGGGGAGCCGACAGGCGTGGCCGGAGCCGAGCGGGCCTGGGCTGAGGGCCATATGGCGGGGCTGGCGATTGCGGCGTCGCTTGGTGCGACCATCCCCCCTGTTGCGCTTGCACAGGCCAGACGACGTCTCACCGGCTCCGCGCGCTTCGCGGGCGTGATGCAAGCGATGTTCGCGCCGCGCCGCGCTGCGTTGGCCGAATTGTCTCGACAGGAGGAGACTGTGATCTGCCGGTGCGAGACCATCCGCAACGGGAAAATCGAAAAAACACTGCAAAACAACCCTTTCATTCAATCGGCAAGCGCCGTGAAACTGGAATGCCGCAGCGGCATGGGGCCCTGTCAGGGGCGCTATTGCGAGGCAACGGTTGCTGCGCGTGTTGCCGAGGTGCGAAAGGCGTCGATCGAGGCTTCGGGATATTTCAATGCGCATTTGCCGGTGAAGCCCGTTCCACTTCAGGATTATCGCGATATTGGAGAAGAATAAGATTCAAGTTTTAGGACTGGAAGACGCGGAGCGACCTATACTAACCGCCTCAGACGTCCGTTTTGAGCAGACCGATAGCATCACGATGCAAAGAGCGCTTCCTGCGCAATTGCTGCCGTTAGTGTGGGCGCAGCGAACTTCCGCAATCCTGAAGGTTTTTCGATGTGGGCCGCGGCACGACATTGGCGGCCAAGAGCTGGGGTCCCACGTTGACAAACCTCGGAAGGAGGAAGCCGCGGGGGTCTTGGATCAGGCTATGGGGAAAGTGCGAGGACGGTCGGGGCGACGACTGCGTCAGGGGTGCTGCTGAAGGAGCGCATAGTGCCTGAGACGGGAGCAAACGCGCTTGACGAGCCCGGAAACGCTGAGCGATTTGGCGTGAGAGCTATTGTGTTTCGCGCGAAGGAGGATGGGCGCAGCCTGTCGTGACCGGGTCTGCGGTGGGCAGCCGGTGGTGGTCTGTGGCATCTGACAGGTGGTGTGTCATGTGGCCTGCTCCCGTGGTGGCGCGCGCGACATCGGCTTTTGCCCGCGGCGAAAGATCTCGATGATGCGCATGGGGCCGCCGCAACAGGGGCATGGTTCGCGCAGGGTGAGTGAGACGATCTCGGCGTCGGGTTCTGACGCGGGGGTCTGTTCGGGGCGCTGGACGCAGAGCAATGCGCGGATCTTCGTGATGTTTGCCTTGCGGGTCGAACTGGCCAGCAGGCCGTAGTACCTGATGCGGTGGAACCCGTCAGGCAGGACATGGATCAGGAAGCGACGAATGAACTCCGGCGTTGCCAGCCGCATGACCTTTTGGTGATCGCCGGATTTGATACGGTAATCCTTCCAGCGGAACGCCACGGTATCGGCATCGGCGCTGACCAGGCGGGTGTTCGAGATCGCCACCCGGTGGGTATAGCGGCTGAGATAGGCCAGCACGGCCTCGGGTCCCCCGAAGGGCGGCTTGGCGTAGACCACCCATTCGGATTTGTGGAACGGGGCGAGCCACTGCGCGAAGGCATCAGCCTGCGCCAGCCGTTCGAGAGCACCAAAGAAGACCAGTTTCCCGTCGCGATGCAGATCCCTCAGCCCGTCCAGAAACAGGCGTCGAAACAGTCGCGACAGCACCCTCACATGCAGGAAGAACCCAGGGCGGCAGGCGGTCCACCTTGCGCCATCGGGTGACAGGCCGCCGCCCGGGACAATCATGTGGATGTGGGGATGATGCGTCAGCGCTGATCCCCAAGTGTGGAGCACGCTGGTCATGCCCACCCGGGCACCCATGCGCTTCGGATCGGCCGCAATGGTCGACACCGTTTCGGCGGATGCCTTGAACAGCAGTCCGTAGACCGCCTTCTTGTTCCAATAGGCGATCTGCGCGATCTCGGCTGGCAGGGTGAAGACCACGTGGAAATATTCCACGGGCAGCAGATCCTCGGCGCGCGCCTCCATCCAGTCGCGCGCCGCAGATCCCTGACACTTGGGACAGTGCCGGTTCTTGCAGCTGTTGTAGGCAATGTGATGGTGGCCGCATTTGGCGCAACCCACCACATGCCCGCCGAGCGCCTCGGTCCGGCAGGCTTCAATCGCCGACATTACTTTGAGCTGGCTCAGGCTGACATGCCCCGCATTGGCCCGCCGCCACGCGGGACCATAGGCACGAAAGATGTCAGCGATCTCCAGCTTTGGCCGAGGCGCCTCTCACTCACCACGCCGATGCCACACCGCAGCTTCACCAGACCAGCCATTCGTCTATGGCGCAGCATTTTCTGAGGATGAAGGTCTGCTGAGCGGGACGAAGCGGGCTTTCGCTGCATTTGTGCCAATGACTGCTTTTAAGTTTGCCGAACGGCTCTCGATGCAAACCCGTGAGACAGTCGATTAGGGGGCACAGTCTTGCTTAACCGCATAGAGTTGATCCTCTCCTGTGACCAAGACCGAAGTCGGTTCAGGTAACACCCCAACAACACCGGTGACCCGTTCCTCAGACTCGAGCCTTGTGAAGCGTTCCATATCCTTTGAAACGTGGATCTCACCTGATCGTTTGTCGATGACAAGATAGGTTTGCCAAGGTTCGACATAGTTTACAATGTTGCGTCGGGCGCAACATGTACCTTCTCTCGCTGGCCTTGAAGGAAACTCCTTCGACGTGTGAAGTTGGTCAGAACATCAGGGCAGCCGGGCGGCAAGAAACCGCTCGAGCGCCAAAAAGGAGACGTAATGGAACAGCGCCAGCGTTCTTGGGTCAATTGGCGGAAGTATCTGCTGGCGATTGCCGACCCTTTCATACTTGACCCTATGTTCAGTCTTTCAGGTCTTGGGCGGCCAGCTGAATGGTCGCGTTCCCTAGGTGTCGATGGCTTGGTACGGGCCCAGACCACATACAAATGGAACAAACCGTCGTTCAATGATTGCCTGCGGTTGTTGGGTGCAACAGGCACGTCGCTTCCAGGAAAGATGCCGCAGATCTTCCGCTGCAGGCCCCGGTCGGCGCAAGCTGGTATCACGCTGGCGGGCGCGTATGCCGCCCGGCCCATCGATTTTGTTCTTTCCCACTGATCCAGACAGCCGGAGAAATGTCATGACATCCGATCTTTCGCAATCTGTCACGCTTCGCGGTTATTGCAGCCTTTGCAAGTCACGCTGTGGTGCCATCTACACGGTGCAGGGCGACCGTCTGACTGGTGTCGCGCCCGATCCTGACCATCCCACGGGCGGAGCGATGTGCGCCAAGGGACGTGCCTTACCCGAACTTCTGCACCACCCTGACCGGCTTCGGACACCGCTGCGCCGGACGACTCCGAAGGGCAGCACCGACCCCGGTTGGGTCGAGATCGGCTGGGATGAGGCACTGGACGAGATCACCAGCCGCATGGCGGCCATCCGAGATGCCCACGGCGCCGAGGCGGTGGCCTTTGCCTGCACGACGCCAAGTGGCTCGGCACTGTCCGACAGTCTGGACTGGATTCTTCGGCTGATCTGGCAATTCGGTTCGCCCAATCTGATCGCTGCAGTCGAAGTCTGTAATTTTCAGAAGGATTACGGACAGGAACTGACCTTCGGCAAGGCCTTGGGGATGCCCGATTACGATCAGGCCGATATCATTGTTCTCTGGGGGCAGAACCCTACGCGCACCTGGCTTGCCCAGGCGCAGAGGATTGCCGAGGCGCGGCGGCGTGGTGCCAAGCTGGTCGTGATCGACCCCAAGCGTGCCGGCAGCGGCGAGCAGGCGGATCTGTGGCTGCGCATTCGTCCCGGCACCGATGCGGCGCTGGCCATGGGGGCGATCCGGCACCTGCTGATGACCGATCGTTTTGCCACCGGCTTCGTGCGTGAGTGGACGGATGCGGCCTTCCTGATTGATCGCGACAGCGGCGACCGTCTGACCGCCGCAGAGATCGCCGGTCCAGAGGGCGATGGCTTTGTTATATACAGCCAGGTTGACGGTGTCGTGGCAGTTGATCCGCGGGCGGAGGCGGAGATGCCTGGGGATACGGATTTGTTCTTCGACGGCACCGTGGTCGACAAGGCAGGCCGGTCTCGGCAGGTGGCCAGCGCGCTTGCACTGCTGCGCAAAGAGGCTGAATTCTGGAATCTGCCGCAAGTGGCCGCAACCACGGGGATCGAGCCTGCGGCACTCTCCGCATTCTTTGATCTGCTGGCTGGACCGGGGCGGCTGAGCTATTACCACTGGACCGGGTTTGCCCAGGCCGGGAACGCCACTCTGACGACCCGGGCGGTCAGTTCGCTTTTCGCGCTGCGCGACGATGTGGATGCCGAGGGCGGTAACCGCTGGCTGCCGACGCTCGACTTGATGCGTATCGCGGAGCCCGCCCTTCTAAGCGCCAATCAGCGCTCCCGTGCGCTGGCGCTGGACCGGCTGCCACTGGGGCCGCCGCGTCACGGCTTTGCCACGCTGCGCGACGTTTGCCAGTCGATTGAGGGCGAGGCACCTAACCGTGTGCGGATGCTGTTCAATTTCGGGTCAAACCTTCTGACCAGCCAGCCCGATGCGCAGCGTACCCGCCGCGCCCTTAGCCAACTGGAATTCCAGGTGCATTGCGATCAGTTCATGACCCCGACCGCCGAGATGGCCGACATCGTTTTGCCTGTGGCCGCGCCGTTGGAGCATGACACAATCCGCCTCGGGTTCGAGATTACCGAACGTGCCGCGGGCCATGTGCAGTTCCGCCCGGCGCTGCTTTCTCCACCTGGGAGCGCCCGTGCCGATCACCAGATCGCCCGCGCGCTGGCCAGGCGGTTGGAACTTGAGGGCGAGCTGTGGTCCTTGCCGCTGGACGAAGCGCTGGATCGTGTGCTCGCGCCTTCGAACCTGAGTGTCGCGAAACTTCGCGCGACGCCGGAAGGGATCACGCTGCCGCTGCAACATGTGTCCCGCGGCTATGCCCAATCCGACGCCGAAGGGCGTCGGCACGGCTTTGCGACCCCCACCGGGCGGGTCGAGTTTCATTCGACCCAGATGCATGCTCATGGATATCCGTCGATCGCGCGGGCAGAGCGACCCGCTGCGCCCGATCCGCGTAATCCGGTGCAGGTCACCACGGCGAAATCCGGCTATTTCACCCATAGCTCGCTACGCAATCTGGTGTCGCTGCGCCGCCGGGCACCTGATCCGTCGGTGGATCTGGGGCCGGAGTTGGCCGAACGACACGGGCTGATGGTGGGGGATTGGGTGATCCTTAGCACGCAACTGGGCAGCGTACGGCTGCGAGTGAGGATCGATCCGTTGCTGGCAGATGGGGTCGCGATCGCGGAATATGGCTGGTGGCAGGGCTGCGAGGCGATGGCCTCGGAGCAATTGCCGGTCACAGGGGTGAACAGTTCCAATATCAATGCTGTGATCTCTGACGTCATGCGCGATCCAATCAGCGGTGCCCCTCCATTGCGGCAGTTTTTCTGCGCGATAGAAAGGGACGAGGCGGCCTCTCTGGGCAATTGGCAGGGATCTCGTGCCTTCGTTGTGGTCCAGCACGAGATTGTCGGTGGCGACATCCTGCGTCTGGGATTGCGTCCCGAGGATGGAGGTGCGCTGCCGTGTTTCCACCCGGGTCAGCATATCGGCATCGCGGTGCCTGGGGTCGAGGGGCGGCGGTTCTATTCGCTCAATACCGATGGCGCTGTGGCCGTTCGGTGGGAGCTGGCGATCCGACGCGGGAATGCCGATGCGGGCATGTCAATTTCCTGCCACCTGCATGACCATCTGCGGCAGGGTGACCGACTGATGCTGACCGCGCCAGCGGGGAGCTTTTGCGTGCCGGCCAGTAGCACCCGACCGGTGGTCTGCGTCGCCGGGGGCATCGGCATTACGCCGTTCCTGTCGGCTTTCCGGGCCGCAGGGCGCGGCGAGGGCGGAGGTCCGATCCACCTTCACTACCTGGCACGCAACGTCGAAGCGGCGGTTTTCCACGAGGAACTGGCCGCGCTGGCCGCAGGGCAGGGGAGGATGTCTTTCGATCTTTGGCTGAAGGATGGCGCGCTGCCCGAGGCCCCCTGGGCGCACCATGGTTCGGGCGTTGAACCGATTTCCACCGCAATAGATCAGGAACTTCTGGATCGCCGACCGCTGTTCTACCTCTGCGGGCCAGCTGGCATGATGGAGGCGATGCGCAAGGTGCTTGTGGCCCGTGGCGTGCCGGCGGCCGACATCCTGAGCGAAGCCTTCAAGAGCGAGGTTGCGCTGCCCGATGACATCGGTCCGGCCACGGTGACACTGGAGCGCAGTGGCCAGAGTTTCCAATGGGAAGCAAGTGATGGCTCAATCCTGGCCGCGGCCTCCGCAGCGGGGATATCACTGCCTAGTGGTTGCCAAGTTGGTCAGTGCGAAAGCTGCGCCGTGCGCGTGGTGAGCGGGCGTTTCCATTGCGCGACAGAGTCCGAGCTTGGCACCGATCAGTGTCTCACCTGCCAGTCGGTACCCCTAGGGGATCTGACGCTGGACCTTTAACCGCATTGAAATACCGGTGTGGTCTCCACCCCGGACGGGCGATTGCTCGGGGAAGGTTCTTTCCATACGATCCGGATCTCATGAACCGAGTTCCGACATCACCAAGTCGTTGTTGGGTGCGATCCCGCTGTCGGAGCTCGACGACGCCTAGTTCGATTGATCCTTCGGTCCGGCATAAACGCCGGATGTCAAAAAGAAACAGCCCGCGCGGTGAAGATTACCGCGCGGGCTGCAATCGCTTCGGGGCAGGGAGCGTCAGCCCAGCTTCAGACCTGAAGCCGGATTAGTGACCTGCTGCAGTTCGACGAAATTTCCGTCGGGATCCTGGCAGAACACCACGCGGGTCGGGCCCGCGTCGAGCGGGGTGCCGACGAATGGAACACCGGCGGCCGACAGCGTGTCATAGGCGCCTTGCACATCGGCGACGTCGAAACAGATATGGGCGATGCCCTTGTCGGCCAGGGTGGGGGTGTCGTCGCGTTTCGGTTCCGGCTTGGAATATTCGAAGATTTCCAGAAAAGCATTGCCCGCCTTCAGCGTCATGGCGCGCGCGGTCGATCCCTTGATGCCGGTGATGCCCGAGGCGAAGTCGGACATTTCCGACCCTGCTTCCCAGCCCATTTCCGACACCGTTTCAAGGCCCAGCAGGTCGCGGTAGAAGCCAAGCGCCCGGTCCATGTCGCCGGTCACCAGAGAGGGGTGATGGATACCGTTGATCATGCCGTCACTCCGCCGCGGTGGCTTCGATTTCGACCATCAGGTCGGGGTGGAACAACCCGGTGGTGCCTACCAGGGTGGAGGAAGGGCGGCAATCGGCGGCGTTGATACGGCCGAGCACTTCACCCCAATTGACCAGCGCAGCGTTCACGTCGGTGGCAAAGACGCGGATGCGCACGATGTTCGACAGGTCCATACCGGCCTTTTTCAGCACCGCTTCGATATTGTCGATCGCCTGGGTGATCTGGGCGCCCATGTCGCCGGGTGCCTGCGGCACACCATCGGGGCCGGTGGCGCATTGGCCGGACACTTCGATGATGCGTTTCGGGGCGGTCACTTCGACACCGTGGGAAAAGCCGAAATCGTATTGCCAGTTCCAGGGATTGATTGCGTTCGTGGTCATTTGGTCTGCTTTCTGTGAGAGGGGGCTAGGGTGTGAACCCAATTCCTTGTCTTGCTGAAATGGGCTCTTCATGATTCATCTGCGGAAAACAGGTGCATGATGGCGAGATTTGATCTGAGCGACGAAGAATGGGCTGCAATCCGGCCTCATTTACCCAAACAAGGGCGCGGTCCGCAGCGCAAGGATGACAGAACAGTCTTGAATGGCATTTTCTATGTTCTGCGCACGGGGGCGCCGTGGCGCGATCTGCCGGACCGGTATGGCCCGCGCACGACTGTTTACAACCGCTATGTCCGCTGGGGTGAGCGCGGGATTTGGCAAGGGATATTTGATGTGCTGGCGACGGAATGTGAGGACGCGCTGATCTTCATTGATAGTTCAATCGTCAAGGCACACCGGGCGGCAGCAGGCTCAAAAGGGGGGAGTTGGCGCAAGGTATTGGACGCTCACGCGGCGGTCGCGGCAGCAAGGTTCACGTCGCCGTAGACCATCGCGGCCTGCCTCTACGGTTCGCGATTACAGGCGCACAAAGGCATGATAGCAAGGTATTTGGTTCATTTGTCGGCTGGCAAAAACAGCCGACAGCTATCGTCGCAGACAAAGCCTATGGCTCAAAAGCCATCCGCCAAACCATCGCTGACGAAGGCGCATTGGCAGTGATCCCATCCAAGTCAAACGCCCGCATCCACATCCCACATGACCCCGACATCTACGCCCAGCGAAACCTTGTAGAGCGGTTCTTCTGCCGCATGAAAGACATGCGAAGGCTAACAACGAGATACGAAAAGTTGAAACGCAACTTCCTGTCGATGGTCCATATCTTTGCAATCAGATGTTGGCTGAATTGAGTCCACACCCTAGAAAAGAGGCGGCCACCGGGGCCGCCTTTCTGTCTGGGTCAGTTGCGCGACAGGCCAAATTCTTCGGCCACCGCGTCCAGTTCCGCGCGGTAGAAGTCCAGCGCAGCCTGGCCATCGACGCCCTTGGTACCGGCCTTTGCGACCCATTCCTGCGCCAGCGGTTCCAGCTTCGCATGTAGCTGCGCCAGACTTTCGCCCTCGATCATGTGCTGGGTCAGCCCGGCCTCGTGCAGTTTCTCAAGGCTCGCGGTGTTGCGGTCGGCCCAGACCTGGGCAAAGCGCTTGACCATGGCTTCGCCGCTCAGCGCGTCGATGGCGGCCTTGTCTGCGTCGCTGATTTTGTTCTAGGCGCGGTCGGAGATGACGAGGAATTGGCTCGAGGCCGAGAACCCGCCCGGCGCGGAGAAGAAGTTGGGCATGTGGTCGATCATGTTGAAGTCGATCACCGTGCTGTAATCCTGGAACATGCCGTCGATGATGCCGCGCGAAATCTGGTCATAGGCCTCGGTGATCGGCGAGGAAATCGACACCATGCCGAGCTTGGTGGAAATCTTTTCTACCAGTGTGCCGGGAATGCGGATGCGCATCCCGTCCAGGTCTTTCAGGGTTTCCGGCCCGGCCTTGGTAAACAGTTGATAGGACCCGGGCACCCACAGGCCCAGCAAATGCGTGCCCTTGTGTTCGTTTGCTTGGGCCATGAACTTTTCATAGGTGCGCCAGTAGGCGACCGAGTTCACTACCGCGTTTTCGGCGGTGAAGGGAAGTTCCGCGAATTCGGTCAGAGTGAACCGCTCCGGGGAATAGGAATGCACCGCGAAGGCGATGTCGGCGACACCGTTGCGAACCAGGTCGAAATGTGCGGTCGGCGCCCCGAGGGCGGGCAGGAACTGAATCTTGACACGGCCTTCTGTGGCGGATTCGACATCCTTGGCCCAGGGCTGGAACATGTCGACGGTCAGCGTGTGGGTCGGCGGCACCCAGTTGGAAAAGCGCAGGGTGATGTTTTCGGCGAATGCCTGGCCGCAGGACGCAATCAGCGCCGCGCCCGCCACAAGGCTTTTCATGCGCAAAGAAAGGGACATAGGGTTCTCCTGTTGGTTGGTCTTATTGGTTGTTGGATGGAACGGGATCACATGAGCCCGGGAAGCCAGAGCACCAGCCCGGCGACCAGCGCAGCCAGGCGATCCGGGCGGTCAGCGCCGATAGCAGCGTCACCGACACATGTTCGTTCTTCAGCGTTACGATCGGCAGCGCGGCGAAGACCATGGCGCCCACTGCGATCTCGGTCACCTCATAGGCGCCGGGGATCGGCTTGGCGAAAGTCCGCATGGTCACGTCGCCGAAGGACACGAACATGATCAGAAGGATGAAAGCTGAGGTCAGCAGCCAGAGAGCTGTGCGCAGATTTGCGGCGGCTGAACGTATGGCGACTGAACGTATCATGTGGCGTTTCCCCGTAGTTTTGGATACCGGTGTTTTGGCGTTTGAAGGACTATTCAGCGCGGGCATGTCGGCATCAATGATAACGAAAACGCAAATGCGTTGCGTTTTGCGCAACGCTGGGCCAAAATCGTTTCGCCCGAACACAGGGTCTCTTCTGAAAGTCAGCCGATGCAGATCAACCACAACCGCACCCGTTTCCTTTACATCTCATGACGTTGCGGCTCAATGCGGGCAGCGGCCGATGAACTTGACGTGGCACCGTCCTCGGTCAGCCGGCAGATTTCGGCGCTGGAAAGCGAATTGGGCGCGGAATTGATTGAACACGGCCGCCGCGACATCCGCCTGACCGAGGCCGGAGAGCGTGTCATTAAATATTACCGCGAGATCGAATCGATCCGCGAACGGTTGCACGACGACCTCAACGATCTGGCGGGCAACGTCACGGGCCATGTGCGGATCGGCATTGGCGAGGGTTTCCTGGGCGAGGCGCTGTTTCGCAGCTTCGATGATCTGGGCGAGGCCTTCCCGGGCATCGCCATGTCGGTGCGGATCACCGATACGGTCGAGATGCTGCGGATGATCGGCGACGACGATCTGCATTTCGGCATGGCGTTCCACCCGACCAACGAACCGCGCATCGCGTCGCGGTTCAGCGCGCGGGTGCCGCTTTGCGTGATCATGACCGCCGATCACCCTTTGGCGCGGCATGAACAGCTGACGCTGGCGCAGCTCAACGGTGAGGCCTTGGCGCTGCTCGATGACCGGTTCCGGATGCGCCAGTTGATCGATCTGGCCGCAATCGAAAGCGGGGCGCATATGAACAGCGCGCTGGAAACCAATTCCATCGCGCTGTTGATCGAATGGGTGCGCTCGGGCCGGGCGCTGACCATCCTGCCGCAATTTTCGGTGCGCAACGATATCGGCACGGGGTCGATGGTGGCGGTGCCCCTGTCCGAAACCGTGCTGCAATCGCTTTATGTCCATCTGATCACCCGCGCGGGGCGCAGCTTTTCCAAGTCGACGCAGCTTCTGATGAACAGCCTGCGCAAACGGCTTGGCGCCGTGGCCCAGATGGAAGATTGATTGCGCTGAACGCAACGAAATTCTTGAATGGGCTTCATTGAGCGCAGTTAGCTCTGTCCCGATACTGGCCGGACCGCCCCGATCCCCGGAGCCAATAACGTTAGAGGACAGTATGGATCGCCACGACGTCGACTGGAAAGGGTATATTCCCGCGACTACCACACCGTTTGATGCCTCCGGTGCCTATGATCTGGAAGCCCAGGCCGAATTGCTGGAATGGCTGCATGGCCAACGCCTGCACGGGCTTGTCGTGGCCGGGACCACCGGCGAATGGTTTTCCATGACCCGGGCCGAGCGCGAGGCGCAGATCCGCCTGACCGGCGCGCAACTCAGCGGCAAGATGACCCTGCTGTGCGGCTGCAACGCCTATACCGCGCGGGAATCTCTGAGCTATGCCGAGGTCGCGGCCGAAGCAGGGTTCGACGGCATCCTGGTCTGCCCGCCGCCCTATGTCGTGCCGACCGAGGACGAAACCTTCGCCTTCTACAAGGAAATCAGCGACAACAGCCCGCTGCCGATCTGCATCTACAACTGGACGCGCGGCACCAATGTCGACCTGTCGCTGCCGCTGATTGAACGGCTGGCCGAGCTGGAAAAGGTGGTGGCGCTGAAAAACTCCACCCCGTCGCTGCGCAATTTCCTGAAAACCTTCTTCGCAATGCGCGACCGTTTACGTATCTTCGGCTTCGGCATGGACCTGATCGGCACCTCGATGGTGAAGAACGAAGGCGGCGACGGGCTGATGGGCGCGGGGGCCGTGCTGGGGTCGGACCAGCCGGATTTCTTCAACGCGATCTGGGACGGGAACATGGAAAAGGCCCGCGAACTCGGAGACAAGGACATGATCCTGATGCGCGAATGGTTCGCGGCGGACTACGGCGGCAAATTCGGCGCCGCGCAGGCGATCTTCAAGACCGCCCTGAACCTGCAGGGGCTGCCGGGCGGCCATGTCCGCGCTCCGCTGCTGCCGCTGAACGAGGAACAGACCGACATCGTGCGTGATACGCTGACCCGTCTGGGCAGGAAACTGGTGTGAACCTTGATGTTGTCATCCTAGGCGGGGGATTGGTCGGGGTCGCCTCGCCCATTTCCTTGCGCGTGGTGGCGCCCGGGTCTGCCTGATCGAAAAGGGCGACCTGAAGCGCGGTGCTTCCGGCCAGAACGCCAGCAGCCTGCATTTCCAGATGGAACACCGCCTCGTCGAACATGGCGAAGCGATGACCGCCCTGGCGGCTTCGATGCTGCCGCTCTCCCTCGACGCCATTGGCCGCTGGGGCGGAATTACCGACGATCTGGGCGAAGACGACCTTGACGTGGTGATGCATGGCGGACTGATGCTGGCCGAAACGCCCGAACAACAGGTTGCCAAGCTCGAACGCAAACGCGCGCACGAGGAAAAATGGGGCCTGCCGACGCGGATGCTGGACCAGGTGGAAGTGCGGGCGATAGCGCCTTACCTGGCAGATACGGTTCTCGCCGCCTCCTTCTGTCCGGTCGAAGGGCATGGCAATCCGCGGCTGATCACCTCGGCCCTGGCGCGTAGCGCGCTGGCGCAGGGGGTGGAGATCCGCAGCGGCACCGCCGTGACCGCGATGCGCCGCAGGGACGGGCGCTGGCAGACCGATGGTCGGAGCGTACGCCGCGAAGGCCGGGCTGGATGTTGCGATTGATGACGATACCATCAACCGGCTTATCCATGGCAGCCGGTATCGGTTCGGGCGCAGTGTCGTCTGTATCATCGAAGCCATTGAGTGCGCGCTCTACGACGGCGCCTCGACTCTGGAGGTGCATCATTTCGAGGACGCCTGAGGCGTTCGTGAGGGATGCGCGATCGAGGCCAACGTCTTCGCCGCGGCTGACTGGATGGCCATCGAACTGGAGGATGAAGGCGAGGAAGTCAGTCAGAGCCCCACAGTCCACAAGAAGGTCAACCGGAAGAAGGCGGCCTGATCATGCCTTTGTTGCCCAAGCTCGAAGCTCTCCCCGGGGAAAGCATGACCTCGTACCTGAACCGTGTGGCGCGGTTTCACGGCAATGTGCCCTTGACCAAGTTTCTCGACATGATCGAGCTGCCCCGGCACGAAATCCTTGCGCCGGGGCTCAAGACCATTGAGCGAGTGTCCCGCCTGACAGGGGCGCAACTCTGGCGGCTGGAGCGTATGACCTTTCTGCACAACGGGCAGCGGAGGCGCAGTATTGGTGGCCAACTTGTTCAGGCCGAATTCGTTGATACGGGTGCCCGTCGGTTTTGCCCGAGATGCCTTCTTGAGGATTTGGCTTCAGGTGGCCCCTCCGACGGAATGCCAGTCGGGCGCATCGTATGGCAAATCAAGGCAACCCAAGTTTGTCATCGGCACAATCTGGTTCTGAAGAGGCGGTCCATTAGGGTGTGGACTCAATTCAGCCAACATCTGATTGCAAAGATATGGACCATCGACAGGAAGTTGCGTTTCAACTTTTCGTATCTCGTTGTTAGCCTTCGCATGTCTTTCATGCGGCAGAAGAACCGCTCTACAAGGTTTCGCTGGGCGTAGATGTCGGGGTCATGTGGGATGTGGATGCGGGCGTTTGACTTGGATGGGATCACTGCCAATGCGCCTTCGTCAGCGATGGTTTGGCGGATGGCTTTTGAGCCATAGGCTTTGTCTGCGACGATAGCTGTCGGCTGTTTTTGCCAGCCGACAAATGAACCAAATACCTTGCTATCATGCCTTTGTGCGCCTGTAATCGCGAACCGTAGAGGCAGGCCGCGATGGTCTACGGCGACGTGAACCTTGCTGCCGCGACCGCCGCGTGAGCGTCCAATACCTTGCGCCAACTCCCCCCTTTTGAGCCTGCTGCCGCCCGGTGTGCCTTGACGATTGAACTATCAATGAAGATCAGCGCGTCCTCACATTCCGTCGCCAGCACATCAAATATCCCTTGCCAAATCCCGCGCTCACCCCAGCGGACATAGCGGTTGTAAACAGTCGTGCGCGGGCCATACCGGTCCGGCAGATCGCGCCACGGCGCCCCGTGCGCAGAACATAGAAAATGCCATTCAAGACTGTTCTGTCATCCTTGCGCTGCGGACCGCGCCCTTGTTTGGGTAAATGAGGCCGGATTGCAGCCCATTCTTCGTCGCTCAGATCAAATCTCGCCATCATGCACCTGTTTTCCGCAGATGAATCATGAAGAGCCCATTTCAGCAAGACAAGGAATTGGGTTCACACCCTAATGCCTAGAGTCTCAAATCATGCCAACGTCAGGAACGTGGGGGCCAGACACCGCTTACAATTGACGGACCTTGAAGAGGTGACCTGTGCGGCCCCGACCTGCCTTGAACGGTTCGGCACACCGCAAAACATTGACGCGCTCAAAGGCCACCAGATGATCTGGTTCCGCTCTACCGCGACAGGGTCTATCTTGCCGCTCGAATTTGTTCAGAATGGTATCCTGCGCACTGTCTCACTCCCGACGCCAATCACTGTAAGCGGCGCAGACACATTGGCACATTGCGCCCGTCTCGGCCTTGGCATTATCCAAAAGCCACGCTATTCTGCTGCCGAAGATCTTGCCGCAGGGCGCTTGATCGAACTCCTCAGCGACACACCACCGGCCCCGTCCCCTGTATCGATCTTTTACCCACGCGACCGATACCTGTCGCCGCGCGTGCGCGTGTTCATTGACTGGGCCGTAAAAGCGTTTTCGCATCAATGACCACGGGAGATCCGCATATCGAAACTCGGCAGTTTCTATAAGCGGATAACGTGCTGGCGAGGGAATCTTACGCTTCAGCGGGTGTAGCCTGACATAGCTCGATAAAGGCCCGCAGGGGTTTTGGAGCAAAGCGGCTCGGATAGTAGAGGTGTGGCCCCTCAATGTAGGGCCACCAACCCGGCAGCACGGGCAACAGCTTTCCACTTTCGAAATCATCGTCCAGCCAGTTGCGGAAGGTATAGATGATTCCCACTCCCTCCTGCGCATATCGGAGGCCAGTGTTGAGTGCGCCTACGCTAAGGATAAGCGCGTTTTGGGGTTCCACTTTCACGGACTGTCCTTTGCATTGCAGCGTCCATGGAAGCAAAGGGCCCGCGTCCAGCCGGTATCGGATCGCGACGTGGGCGGTGAGGTCTTTGGGAACTTGCGGCACCCCGTACGCATCAAGATAAGCTGGCGACGCGGCCATCGCCATTTGTTGCCTGCGCGGCCCGATCGGTATCGAGATCATATCCTGCTCGAGCACACTGCCGTAGCGAATGCCCGCATCACAGCCTGCCGCAACAATGTCGACGAGACCGCTGTCTACCGTGATCTCAACCTCCACATCTGGATGCTGCGTCCGATATGCTGCGAGCAGCGGCGGCAATATATCCGGCATGACCGCCCCCGGCACGTTGAGGGTCAACTGCCCCTGTATCTGCCCTCCAAACGTTGCAACGTCATGGCAGGCAGCATTCACTGCGGATAACAATGGACCCACACGATCCACCAAAAGTTGCCCCGCTTCCGTTAGGTGCTGGCTGCGCGTTGTGCGGCGCAGCACGGGGGTGCCAAGTTGCGTTTCTATCCGCGAGATCGTGGTGCTAACTTTTGAGGCTGCTATGCCGAGCCGCTGGGAAGCTGCGCGAAAGCCGCCTTCACGGACAACCGCCAGAAGAACGGCGAGATCGTCAGCAGAAATATTGTTCTTCATTGAGAACAGTCCAATCTAATTTTCATACCTTATCCTATAATTTCAGAACAGCCATCTTGTCGATCATCAACACGTATTGCGCCAACTGGCGCGTTTCAGACAATGGAGATTGAACAATGCTCATCATTACAGGAGCCTCGGGAAAACTAGGCGGACTTGTGGTTGAGGCTCTGCAGCGCCTCGTGACAGCCGACCAAATCGGAGTCAGCGTACGTGACCCGGAAAAACTGGCCGATCTCGCTGCTGGTGGTGTGCGCGTTAGGCGTGGGGACTATGAAGACACTGACAGCCTGCGCCACGCATGGGAAGGAGCGAGCCGAGTACTGCTGGTGTCCTCAAATGCAGCCGCCAGTGGGGGTGACCCGCTGCTACATCACGAAACGGCGATTTCTGTGGCCAAGGAACTGGGTGTCGAACGGCTATTCTACACCAGCCAGGTGTCGGCCAATGAGCAGTCGCTTTTCCCGCCTGGGCGCCATCATGCTGCAACGGAAACAATGTTGGCTGGTTCAGGTCTGGCGTGGACGTCCATGCGGCACGGGTTCTATGCGGAGAGCGCCATGCATATGAATGCGCAGGGATTTGCGAATGGCAATTTGGTAGGTCCGGCGGATGGCAAGGTGGCTTGGACGACCCATGAAGACTTGGCACAAGCCGATGCGCTTTTGCTGGCTGGAAAAGAGACATTCGAAGGCGTGACGCCACCCCTCACCGGCAGCGAGGGGCTTGACCTTGCTGACCTCGCGCAGATGGCAAGCGGGGCGACAGGAAGGACAATCAAGCGCCAGATCGTCAGCGAAGAAGATATGATTGAAAACTTGGAGCGAGCCAACCTACCGGAAGCGGTCAAAAGCGTTATTTTGGGTTACTACCGCGCCGCGCAGGCAGGGGAATTCGCAATGGTAGATCCGACACTTGAGCGCCTGCTGGGTCAAAAACCACGCCCGATGCAGAATGTTGTGAAACGACATCTGGGATAATGATGAACGGCGGATGTCTTGGAAAGGCAATCACCCGGGGCCCAGCCACAGTGATCGCATTATCATCTCAACCCGGCAACCGTATCAGGGCAACGCTCTGATACGGTTGCCGGAGACGGTCATTTAAACTGGTTGACAAACTGTCTTGGTGGGCTTGCCACGACACGTTTAAAGGCGGCATTGAAGCACTCTCAGACTGATACCCGATGCGCTCGGCGGCCTCTGAAATCGTATCGTTTGAGGTCATGAGTTGTTCGCTTGCTTTATCCGCCACCAAGTAAATAACTGCTCCGCCGATGCGTTGTGTTTCCGGAGGTCGCCATTCGGATATGGCAGGCACTTTCGATTACACACCTATCGAAGGACATGAACGCACACGACGACTACATGGCGGGTTTCATGGAGGTGTTCTCAGAGCTCGATTGGTGGGGACCGGCGACACCTGAGGCCACGCGCCGCGCGCTTGCCATGGTGCCTTTCGCGCCAGAGACGATCCTCGAGATCGGGTGCGGTCCCGGCATGGCGACGATGACATTGGCCGAAGCCACGAGCGCTCGGATCAAGGCGACCGACACGGACGACGGCGCGCTGGATCGGCTGCGGGACCGGGTCGCGGCGCGGGATCTGGGCGACCGGGTCACGGCGCGCAATCTGGATATGGCGCAGCTCTCTCGGCTGGATCAACCTTGGGACGTCATCTGGGCCGAGGGCAGCGCCTACATCATCGGTGTTGAGCGGACGATGCAGGACTGGCGGCACTTTCTGCGCCCCGGCGGCGTGCTGGTGTTTTCCGAGATGATGTGGCGTACGGAGACGCCATCGGACGAATTGCGCGCCTACTGGGCGTCGGAATACCCTGCCATGACGCATGTCCCACAGCGGCTCGCCCAAGCCAAGCGCGCCAGCTACCGCGTGCTCGGCCATTTCGACATGGGGCGGAAGGCAATGGACACTTACTATCAACCTCTTGAGGCACAGATCACAGCTATGCTGGCGCGTCTCTCGGGCAGCCGGGTGCTTGAGGATCTGCGCGCCGAATTGGCCGCCTATCACGCCTGCGACGGCCTCGTGAGCTTCGAGATGTTTGTGTTGCAAAAGTCCTGACAGGCGGGGCGGTTCGACTTTTTACAAAACGGCGGGGCTATCCCTCCCAACGGAGACAAGACAATGGATTTTCAAAGGATTATGAGACCCACGTCGAGAGGATCGCGGACCTCTTCACGGCGACCTTCACCGCGTCGGAGGGCGCAGAAGAAGGCGCGCTGATCGGCGAGCTTGCGCGCCGCCTGATGTCAGACACACCCGCCGAGGATCTGTGCGTCCTCACTGCCTGGGATAACGGCATGCTCATCGGCGGCATCTTCTTTACCCGCCTCACCTATGCGGGCGACAAGCGCACAGTCTTCATGGTGGCGCCCGTGGCGGTGGCGACGGCGCACCAGGGAAAGGGCATCGGGCAGCGGCTGATCGCGCACGGCCTCGACGTGCTCCGGCAGGAGGGCGTGGACATCGCCGTCACCTATGGCGTCCGGCCTTCTACGGCGGCGTCGGGTTCGCACCTGTAGCCGAGGCCGACCTTCCGGCACCCCACACGCTCCAGCAACCTGAAGGCTGGATTGCCCAATCACTGACAACCGAGCCGTTGACGCTCGTGAGCGGTCCGGTCCTCTGTGTCGCTGCCTTCAACGACCCGGCGTTGTGGTAGATACATGGTCCGCGACTACTCGGCCTTCTTGCTTGGCGCGAAGCCGACGCTGCGCACGCCCACCGTCTTGGAGGGGTTGGGCTGGAGTCCGATCTTCGCCCGACAGATCGACGCCGACGCGCTGACCGCGACGCCTCCAGTCCGTGTGGTCGCTGTGCATCGCAGCGGCCTGCAGGTGGCGGCATCGAGGAAACGATTCCACCGGGACTGGAGGCCACAGTGAGTGACTGGCTACTGATGGATCGCGCACGCCCCCGGTCGAGCCAGGTGCTGGAACGCAAAAGCCTGATCAAGCGCCGCGCACCGGGCACCGGTCGCGAGGTGCAGTTGATCGCGGCCAACATCGACACAGGTATTGTGGTCACCTCCTGTAACATTGATTTCAACATCGCCCGGCTGGAGCGCTACGTCGCGCTCGCCTTTGAAGCGGACATCGACCCGGTGATCATTTTGACAAAGGCAGATCTCGAGGAGGATCCCGCGCCCTACGTCAAAGCGGCGCAGGCGATATCGGATCACCTCGGCCTTCTGGATCATCTATGATTGCGGCGAGCTACGATGACGTGGTGCGTCACCGCTGCAATAACCGTCGCTGCATCAATCCTGCACATCTTGAAATCGGGACGCGGGGTGAGAACTTCATGGATGAGCGAGAGTTTGCTGCGAATGGGTGGACCATGACCTACTCTGGGGGGCTGTTTCCATGGCCTCTCCGGGATCACTTCAGCACCACCCGCCACAACTGGGGCAGAAACTGGAGGCAGTCGACCCGAGCCCTTCGTTCGGCTGCTATAGTCTTATGGTCATGGATAAATTGGCTGGGATGGTAGGATTCGAACCTACGGTACACTGTACCAAAAACAGTTGCCTTACCACTTGGCTACATCCCAACGTGGGGGGCTAATTAGTCGCTTGCTGAGAAGTGTGCAAGCCCTTTTCGTGAAATTCTTTCGCTTGGAATGAAAGAATTTTCTACAGGCCATGAATGCGGTTTGTGATGAGACCTCTCCCCGGAACGTGGCGGTGCGCACAGAGGATATGCGGGGCCCTAGAGGGGGTGGGTGGTTTGTTTCGCCCCTCTATTGGCCAAAGTCCGCAAGCGTCACCACGCCGTCTCCTGAGCGGTCCATACGGGCAAACCAGCGCGCACCATTGCCGATGAATTCATCGCGCGTGACCACACCGTCGCTATCTATATCATTATAGCGCCGGGTCATGGCGTTTTGGACGGCATCAATACCAGCCGCTGCGCCCAAGGCACCTTGGCCCATGCCTTTGTCTGGTTGACCGCCTTGCCCCGCAACACCCCCGTAGGCCTCAAGATGCATGTCGCGGTCTGCGGCGCGGGTTTCGTCAAACATGGCATATTCGTCGTCGTTCAATATGTCGTCCTCGTTGGCATCAAACATGTAAAACAAATCGCCACGGCGCTCTTGCACCTCGGCCAGTGTCACTTGACCATCTTCATCCAAATCCCAGTTGGTCATGAACTCTGCGCCAAACCCCTGCGCCCATGTGAGGCCGGGTAGGGCGGCAAGGGGGAGGGCGGCCAGAAAGGCGAGCGAGAGAGGGAGGCGTTTCATGGTGTGATCCTTTCACATTCCGCGTGCTGAATGCTTTTGATACGCCGCGCCGATACATCTCCGTCGTGCCAAACTGTCGCAGTGGAAAAGATCGCCTAAAAGGGCCCGCACGCCGTTTAGGAGTGCGGGCCCATCATCGGATTGGGGTTTAGGCGGAGACTTGTTCGCGCAACACAGCCGCGGTCAAGGACGCCATCAGATAAATGCCCGAAAACAACAGCATGGACAAAAGCGTGCTTTCAAATTTACGCGGATATGTCGGTTCGTCCGGGGCAATCGGGCGCGAGGACAAGGACAGGTAGCGCACCTGACGATTGGCTTCGATCCGGGCCATTTCAAGCGATTGAATGGCCTGTTGGGCCATTGCCTGACGGGTGGCAAGATCGACCTCCGCCATCCGCAATTCCGCCGATACGCGTGCCAAAGATCCCGATCCGCCGGTGGCCTGCGTCAATTGCGATCGCAGCTCGGCAATCAGTGTTTCAAGGCGGCCAATGTCGCCACGGGTGCCATCGACGCGGGCTTGGTTCGGACGCGGGTTGTCCAAAAGCTGTTGCAGTTGCAGCTTCTTTTCCTGAAGCTGGGTTTCAAAGCCAGAGACCTGACCCATGATCGCTGCCGTTTCGGCATCGGGCGAGATAATGCCAAGTTGTTCTTGCAGCAGGACAACTTTCTCCTGCGCCGCCTTCATTTTGTTTTCAGCATCATCAAGACTTTCGCGCGCGCCTTTCATTTGGTCTTCGCGCATCCGCTGGGTCAAATGATCGACGCTTTCCTCAGCGTATTCGACCAATTTGTCGCTGAACAATTGCGAGGTTTCAGGCGTGGCCGCGATCACCTCCATTTTCAAAAGCCCTTCGGTCGGATCATAGCCGATGCTGACGCGATCCTGATAAACTTTGTAGGCCTGTTCATTGGTCGGATTTTGCGGCAGACGTTGGATCGGGTCGATGGCGTCAGAGGAAAAATGCGCCTTAAACCCGGCGTCTGCATCCAATCGCAACATCGCATCGCGGCTTTCAAGAAACTCCTGAACCGCGATTGAATCCTGAGCGCCACCAAGGCCGGACGCGCCCATTAGACCGCCAAGACCGCCGCCGCCGCCCGCTGATTCCGCCTGTTGGATCAAAAACGCCGATTGCGTGGCATACATGGGCGTTGCGATTGTATAGAAATAAATCCCGGCCAGGATCGTTGGAATGCCAACAAACACGGCCAAGCGCGCGATCAAAAGCACCATTTTACGCCGACGCCGCCGGGCGATGTCGCGTTGAATGGTGGAAATTTCATCTTCGCGGGTCAGCCGTTCCAATATGTCTTTGGACGGCAGTTTCGGGGCGTTGTCGACGGTTTTCGGAAGTTTTGGACCCTCGGTGGTGGTCAACTCCCGTGAGGGTGGTTTGCCCTCGGTCGTGACCAGATCCAACATCGCGGCGCGTTGAAACGGATCAATCCCCTGCTTGCGCAACTGACGCACCGCGTCAAAATCAGAAGTGGCCGCAATGCCGTGTTTTTGTGCCACGCGCCGCGCCATCCGCAATTGGCGCCCGGTCAGGCCTTCGCGGCGAATGGTGTCAATTTCGGCGTCAATTGAGGCCTCATCAGCGGGGGTGACATCGCCCGTGAGATTGGGGGTGCCGCCGCTGTCGTCGCTTTGACCGAGAGCGCGGGCGACGCCTCCTTTGACCCGAGCGGTGCGCCCGGTTTCGGGGCGCGGGGAGGCGGCATCATCTGTTTTGGCCTTTTGTGCGGCGGCGGACCCGGCAAAAGGCGCATCCCCAAAGCCATCGGCACTGGCGTCATTGTCGAACAGTTTGTCGTCGTTAAAGGCTTTGATCGCCGCCTCTTTTGAAGGCACCTGGCCTGCGGAATCGGCGGTCGGGTCCACCCCTTGCGTGGTGGCCGTTGCGGCACGCGGCGCGCGGCGCACCCGGAATTTTTGAGCTTTAACCTTCGTAGTCATAGAGTGCCTTGGCCTCTTCCAATGTGTCGAACATGTAGAGCTTGCCGTTTCTCAAAACAGCCGCCGAACGACAGAATTTCTCAAGCGTTGCGGCCTGATGCGACACCACGATGATGGTGGCATGTTCAAGCCGCTCGCGCAAAATGCTCCCTGCTTTGCGGTTGAAATTCACATCCGCCGTCGAAGGCATGCCTTCGTCGATCAGGTAGATGTCAAAATCAAGCGCCAGCAAAAGCGCAAAAGACAGGCGGGATCTCATCCCCGCCGAATAGGTTGCCACCGGCATATCAAAATATTCTTTGAGCTCACAGAGCCAACGGCAGAAGGCCTCGACATAATCGGGATCGAGATCATAAAGCTCGGCAATAAAACGCACGTTTTCGCGTGCTGTATGTTTGCCGATCAACCCGCCCATGAACCCAAGTGGGAAGGACACGCGACAGCCGCGCCGTATTTCGCCTTCGTCGGGCTTTTCCAAACCGCTCATCATGTTGATGATCGTGGTCTTGCCGGTGCCGTTCGGCGCAAGAATGCCAAGGCTGTTGCCAAGTTCCACGCGAAAGGACGCGCGATCAAGGATCACCTTGCGCTGCGTTCCAGTCCAAAAGGACTTACTCACATTGTCGAACTCGAGCATCGATACGCGCCCTGATACTGCCTGCACACCACCCTTAACGGGTTTTTGTTAATGGAGCGTCTTAATTGGCCATTTTGTTGAAATTATGCCGAGACGCCCGCGATAAATCCATCTCAGACTGCTCTAATGTGGCAAAAATGAGGCCAAACCACGGTATAGCCCCTGTGGTTTGGCCCTGTTTTAGAAACGATTTCGCGATTTCGGCGTGTTTTACGTCGATTGTTTCTGAACGCGGCACAGTTTACCGACGACAATCGAGATGATCGCAGCAGCGAAGGAGAACAGTGCTCCCATTTTGGCGGCGGCCTGAACCGGGGTCGAGCCGAGCATTGTATCGGCGTCAAAGGCGACCGAGGCGATAAAGAGCGACACGGTAAAACCAATGGCGGCGACACAGCCGATCACCAAAAGATCAATCGTGCGCATCCCAGCCGGAAGGCCCAGACGCAACACATGTGCGGCCAGCGCCCCCATGATCAAAATGCCCACAGGTTTGCCGATCAACAGCCCGCCCAAGACCAGCCATGTCGGATCGCCAATGGCGTTGAATTCCACACCCGCATTGAGCAGACCGAAGAAAAACAGGATGATTTCAACCGGGGTTTTCAGTTTGTGTTCGATGTCGTTCAACAGATCGGACAGGTGCTGTTCGGCATCGGCAAACAGGCCAAAGGCGCGGTCGGCATGGGGGATGGTCGGCACAATCGGCAACAGGCCCAAAGCCGGGTGAATACCGGCGCGCATGAAGCCGTACCAAGAGATACAGGCGGCAATCAGATAGGGCCAATAGGACAGGGATTGGCGCACCCAAGTCGAGGTCGGGCGGACTTCTTTGCCCGCATCCAATTTGCGCGGCAACCAGTTGGCCAGAACAAACACCAGCACAGCCGCGGCGACAGAGAGCAACAACCACTGAACAGCCAATTCACCGGTCGGATAGAAGATTGCCAAAATCACAAGGCCCGCCGCATCATCGGCGATGGCCAACAGCAACAGGAAACGCACGGCAGGGTGGCCCGCACCAAAGACGATCCGGCCCACAAGATAGGAAAACGCGATGTCCGTGGCGGTGGGCACGGCCCAGCCGTTTTTGACCGCATCATAGGTGTCCGACCCCAAGACCATCGCCAGACCAAGATAGACCACAATCGGCCCCAACATCCCCCCCAAGGTGGCAATCAGGGGTGTGGCCGCCTTTTTACCGCGCAGCGAGCCGTTTTTGAGGATCACAGCCTCCCAGACCTCTTTTGCGGCAATGGCAAAGAAGAAGGCCATGAGCACGTCGTTGAACAGATAGTGCAGGGTGAGAGTGCGGTGTATATGTCCGGCGTCATCCATGTGCGGATGGCCGATAAAGAAATTTTCCGCCAGAGGGTACTCGACGAAGGCGTGATAGGACTGTGCATCCACATTTGCCCAGACCAGCGCAAGAACCGCGCCGATGATGAGCAAAAGCGAATAATTCGTAACAAAATTCCAGACTTTATACATATGTGCCCTCCGATCCCTATGCCCCAAGTGTGTTTGGGGAATAATCCAAGCAAAGGTTCAGGGCAAGCGTGCAAACCCCTGTTGCCGCCCAACTTGGCGTCGTTTTCATGGTGATTTCTAAGAGTTGATCAGAAAATATGCGTGAATACGGTCCAGATTATTCCGGCCAGCACTGCCCCGATCAGGGCAAAGCCGATATAGGTGGCAAAGACGCGAGGTTTGACCAATGCCCAGACCGCCACCGCCGCCGGAATACAGGAAATGCCCCCTGCCACCATAAAGGCCATGGCCGCGCCACCAGACATGCCTTGGGATAAAAGCCCGGACATCAGCGGCACTGCGGCGTAGCCATTGAGATAGGCGGGGGCACCGATGGCGGCTCCGATCAGGATCGGGCGCAGACCTGTACCGCCCATCACAGAGGCGATCATATCGGCAGGCACATAGCGGATCATCACGGCCTCAAGCACATAGGCAACCAACATCCATTTGCCGAGAAACAACAGGTTTTCTCGAAAATTACGGCGGAAACTCTCGATGCGTTTGGACTCGGTCCAGACTTTCCAATTGGGTTTGCCCTTGAGCGCCGCCGTCGCTCCACAAGAGGGCGCCGCACGCGGCTTGAGTGGATCGGCAAAAAGCGCGCTGCCCCCCAAGAGTTTGACCCCTAAGCCGCCCATGAGGCCGATAATGACAGCCGCGAGGGTTTTGGCGATGGCAAAGTCCAGACCCAAGCCATTGGCCGTCACGATGAACATTGCCGGGTCCATCAAAGGCGAGGCCAACCAAAAGGCCATAACCGCAGAGAGTGGCACCCCAACCGCCAAGGCCCCAGCGATAAAGGGAATGACCTGACAGGAGCAAAACGGCGACACGCCGCCAACAATTGCGGCCACCGCGATCATGCGCAGCTCGCGGCCTTCGAAGGCCTTGGACAGCAATGTCTCGGCCCCGGAGGCTTTGACATAGGCGGTGGCGAGAATGGCAAACAGCAAAAATGGTGCCGCCGTCCAAAGCGCCTTTGCGGTAAAGACGACCGTGTCCCAAAGGGCGGGCGTGTCGAACAGGGCTACGGCCAAAAGCACCACTGCGGCAAGCAAAAGCGCTTTGTCGGTTCGTTTCCAGAGCATCGGGAGTTTCGGTGGGGTTTGAGTGAGATCAGTCATGGCGCGGTCCTTCGTGGCTTGGTCCCTCGTGGCAATGCGCCTCTGGGGTACAGGTCTCGGCGTCGCAATCGGCGCAGCATTCGGACAGAAGGGCCGACAAAAGCCCCTCCAATTCCTCGTAATCGGCGGCGATGCACACAATGGACCGTCCATGCCGTTCTTGTTTCACAAGCTTTGTGGCCGCGAGGATTTTCATGTGGTGCGTGAGTGTGGCCCCGGTGATCCCGGTGCGTTCGCCCAGTGCCCCGATGGTCAATCCCTTTGGCCCCGCTCGTACCAAAGATCGCAACACGGTGAGCCTTTGTTCCGAGCCAAGCGCTGCAAAGGTGCTGGCGGCTTGCGCGATTGAGATGTCGTCGACATGGGGGGCACTCATGGCGGTTTCCTTTGAATGATGCGATTCATTTCTATAATTCTAAAAATATAAAAATGAGTCAAGTGGCCAAATCCAAATCACCGCGCTAAAACAGATCTATGAGCCTGACCCAAGAGATACGCGCCTGTCGCCTCTGTGCCGATCGGTTTGCCGCCACGGCAACAGCCCACAGGCCGCGCCCTGTGGTGTGGTTTCGCCCCACTGCGCGTATTTTGATCGCGGGACAGGCCCCCGGCGCGCGGGTCCATGACAGCGGGCGGCCCTTTACCGATGCCTCGGGGGACCGGTTGCGCGCATGGCTTGGGCTGGATGAGGAAACGTTTTATGACCGCGACCGTATCGCCATCGTGCCGATGGGGTTTTGTTTTCCGGGCTATGACGCCAAAGGTGCGGATATTGCGCCGCCCAAACTGTGCCGCGACACATGGCATGATCAGGTGATGAATGCGCTGGGCGAGGTGGATTTGATCCTGCCCGTGGGGGTGCATGCAATCCGCTATCACCTTGGTGTCAAAACATCGCTGACAGAGACGGTGCGCAATTGGCGCAACTGGCGCGATCATGCGCCGCGCGTCTTTCCCTTGCCTCATCCGTCTTGGCGCAATACGGGTTGGCTAAAGAAAAACCCGTGGTTTGAGGCCGAACTTTTGCCCGAACTGCGCGTCCGCCTACGGGCCAGCCTTGAGGACCTGCCATGACCGAACATACGCCTATTGATCTCGCCCATGCCGCGATGCAAGCCGCCCCGGAGGATGACAACGCCCGGTTGCGGTTTTTTGAACGGGTCGCAGATGGCGAATGGTTTTTGCTTTTGGACGAAGAACATGACGGTGAAGGCCCGATCACGCCCAAAGTGTTTCCGGTCGAAGAAGATCAATTCGTTCTGGCCTTTGACCGCGAACAGCGTTTGGCCGAATTCGCCGGTGGCGCCCCCTATGCGGCGATGTCCGGGCGGGTGTTGGCCGAAATGCTGGCGGGCTCTGGCTTTGGCTTGGGGCTGAACCTCTCGGTGGCCCCTTCCGAAATGCTTCTGCCGGGGGCGGCGGTCGATTGGTTGCACGCCACGCTGGGCAATGCCCCGGCTGAGACCCACGGCAAGGCCCAAGAGATTTTTCCACCGCACGGCCTGCCCGAGATTTTGGTCACGGCGCTGGACGCCAAACTGGCGATTGCCGGCGGATTGGCGCGGCTGGTCTACCTGTCAGGCGTGAAATACGAGGACGGCGTGCGCTCGCATCTCTTGGCCTTTGTCGATCAAATCCCGGGTTCCGAAGAGGTCTTGGCGCGGCTTGTCTCCGAGGCGTTGATTTTTTCGGGCGTCGAGGCCGGGGCGCTGGATGTGGCGTTTTTCAAATCGTCCGATCCGCTCTGTGCCGCCTTTGCGCGGTTTGGACTTCGGTTCGATTTGCCAGAGCCCGAACCGTTGCAAACTGGCCCGTCTGCGCCCGGCATGGACCCGAGTGCCCCACCGAAACTGCGCTGATGTACGGCTTTAGGCCTCGGTAATCCGCGTGGGTGTGGCTCAGTACCCCGCCGCGCGATCCACCAGATGCAACAAGATTTCGCCCGCCTCACCGCGACGGATGTTTTCAGCAATCACCTCAGCGGCGGTTTGCGCGCGGGTTTCGGCGGCAATGTGTGGCGTGACGGTGACGTTGGGATGCGCCCAATAGGGGTGGTCTTGCGGCAGGGGTTCGGTGCGGAACACGTCCAAAGTGGCGTGACCGATCTGGCCTGTCTCCAAAGCGGCAAGCAGGGCATCATCGTCGATCAGGCTGCCGCGTCCCGGATTCACGATCCGCGCGCCTTTGGGCAAAAGTGCGAGTGTTTCGGCGTTGAGCGTGTTCTCGGTCTCGGGCGTGTTGGGCAACAACAGCACCACGATTTCGCCCCTGCGCAAGACCGTTTCGAGGCCCTCAGACCCGCTGACACAGGTCAGGCCCGCAATCTCTTTTGGCCGCCGCGACCAGCCGGTGACCAGAAAGCCCAGCGCGGCCAGCGTCCGCGCGCATGTCTGACCCAGTTCGCCCAAACCCAGCACCGCGACAGAGCGGTCCCGCGCCAAAGGCGGGGTGATGTGATCCCACGCGCCATTGAGGCCATGAATATGACGATCCATCCCAAGGTGATAGCGCATCACATGGCCGACCACATAATCGCGCATCCCCTCGGCCAAACCCGGATCGACCATCCGGCAGAGCGGCTGGGTGAGCGTGGGATTGGGAGCGATTTTTTCGACGCCTGCCCAGAGGCTTAGAACCGCTTTGGTGCGGGTGTAGGGAGTGAAATCCGTGAGCATGTCGTTCGGCGCGTAGATGATATAATCGACCGCTTCTGGGGCGGCCTCGCGTGTCACATGGGCCTCAATCCCCGCCGCTTTGAGCGCTTGCGGCAGAGCCGTTTCGTAGCTGGGCCATGCCCGGTCCGGGGCGGAAAACAGCAGGGTGAGGGTCAATTTTTCCCCCTTGGGCGATGGATATGCGCCGATTGGACGATGCCAAACGCGGCCAAAAGCACCAACATCGCGGAGCCACCATAGGACACGAGCGGCAAGGGCACACCGACCACGGGCGCAAGCCCCATCACCATCGACATATTGACCGCAAAAAACAGGAAAAACGTTGCGGCGATACCGATGGTGACAAGCGAGCCAAAACGGTCTTTGTTGTTCATCGCGGAAACGAGGCAAAACAGGATCACGCCCGCATAGAGCGCCAAAAGGGAGATGCCGCCGATAAAGCCGAACTCTTCGGCCAGGGTGGTAAAGATAAAGTCAGTGTGTTTTTCGGGCAGGAAATTCAATCGGCTTTGCGTGCCCTGCATAAACCCGCGCCCGGTCCACCCTCCTGATCCCAACGCAATTTTCGATTGGGTGATGTGATAGCCTGCGCCCAGAGGGTCCATGGAGGGATCAAGAAACGTGTCTATGCGGGCGAATTGATAGTCTTTCAAAAGCTGCCAAGAGGTGCCGCGCGAGGCGAAAACGGCGCTGACAAGACCAATTGCCATGCCCGCGACCGCCGCGAAATACCACCAACTGACCCCGGCGGCGAACATCACGATGGCCCCGCCCGCGATCAACAGGATCGAGGTGCCAAGATCGGGCTGTTTGAGCACCAAAGCCGTGGGCAGGAGGATCAAAATGACCGGGATCAAAACCCACAAAGGTTTGGAGACCTTGTCGATGTCGAGCCAGTCGTAATAGGCCGCCAGTAACATCACCAATGAGATTTTCATCAACTCAGAGGGCTGAAGTTTGATCGGGCCGAGGTCAATCCAACGCTGTGCGCCCATGCCGACATGGCCGAAAAACTCAACGAAAATCAACAGCATAAAGGAAGCGATATAGGCCAGTCCGGCAATATTGCGCCAAAACCAAATGGGCACCATGCCGATCATCAACATCGCCACCATGCCAAGGCCAAAGCGTTTCATTTGCGGTTCGGCCCAGGGTTGGAACGACCCGCCCGCATTGGAATAGAGCATCAAAAACCCAACCGAGGCGACGGCGGAGAGCAACAGCACCAGCGCCCAGTTGACGTACAGCACTTTGGATAGGCCGGTCGGGACGGTTTTGAGGGTGCTCTCAAGATAGCTCATGCGCGGCCCCTTGTGGTTTCGTCGCCGTCCTGATCACGCAGGGGCATGGCTTTGAACCGCTCGCGAATGGTGTTGCGTTGCGAGCTTGGGTAGGCGGCCAAAGGCGGCACCGCGCCGTGTAGGGCGTAGAGCATCAAATCACGCGCAATCGGGGCCGCGACAGAGGAGCCGCCGCCGCCATGTTCGACCACAACAGAGACCGCATAACGCGGTGCATTATAGGGAGCGAAGGCCACGAACAGCGCATGGTCGCGTTCCACCCAAGGCACGTTATGGTTGTTCACCACGGCGGAGCGCACCTGTGACGTACCGGTTTTTCCCGCCATTTTCGTGGTGTCATCCTCGATGCGCGCCGAAAACGCGGTGCCGCGATTTGAATTGAGCACTTCAAACATACCCTGACGCACCGAACGCAACATATTCTCATTGAGCCCCAAAGGCGCGCCGCCGAGGATGTGTTGCTCGACCCCGTCGATGGATTTGATCATCCGGGGCAAAATCTCGCGGTTTGTCGCCAAGCGCGAAGTCATCACCGCAAGCTGCATGGGGGTGGCCAGAACAAACCCTTGGCCAATGGAGGCGTTCAAACTATCACCCACCACCCATTCGGCGCCGCGGTTTTCAAGTTTCCATTTCTTGTCAGGCATCAAACCGGAATTGATCCCCGGAAGCGGCAGATCATACCGCAAGCCCAACCCAAGTTTGCGACCCATCTCAGCGATGTTTTCAATGCCTGCGCGTTGGGCCATCTCGTAATAATAGACGTCACAGGAATGGCGCAGGGAGCCGACCAAATTGACATTGCCATGCCCCGCGCGTTTCCAACAGTGAAACCGACGTCCGCCAACTTCGGTGTGGCCCAAACAGCGGACCGTGTCTTCGGGGGTGACAACGCCGGCCTCAAGGGCGGCCATGGCCGTGACCATTTTAAAGGTCGATCCGGGCGGGTAGGCACCCTGTACCGATTTGGACGGTAATGGGCGGTGATCGTTTTCCAACAGCGCATTATAAGCGGCCGAAGAAATCCCCCGCACGAACAGGTTTGGATCAAAGGCCGGGGTCGATCCGGCGGCCAAAATGTCGCCCGTTTCCACATCCATGATTACCGCAGAGGCGCTTTCGCCCGCCAGTCGGGCCTGCACGAAATTCTGCATGTTGTGGTCAAGGGTGAGTTGAAGATTGACCCCCGGTTCGCCTTCGTGGCGGTCCAATTCGCGGATGATCCGGCCATAGGCGTTTTGTTCCACGCGCAGCGACCCGGCCTTACCACGCAACACATCCTCAAGTCGGCTTTCCGCGCCCGATTTGCCGATCTGGAATTTCGGAATTCGGTAGAGCGGGTCGATATTGTCCATTTTCGACAGGTCGTAATCGGACACCGGGCCGACATAGCCGACGACATGGGCGAAATCTTCGAGCAACGGATAATGGCGCGATAGGCCCACCTCTGGCGTCACACCCGGCAAAGCCGGACCGTTGGCGGAGACGGACGAAAACGCCTCCCAACTCAAACGGTCGGCGATGGTCACGGGGGCGGAGGGCCGGCTTTTTTCAACTCGGCCCGCACGCGGTCCTGTTCCTCAATCGGCAGGCCGATCAAGCGCTCCAATTCGACCAAAACCTGATCCAATTCGCTGGCGTCTTCTTTGCGGATCACAATGCGAAAGGTCTGTTCGTTTTCGGCAATCACCGCGCCGTTGCGGTCATAGATCAACCCGCGCGCCGGGGGCAAAAGTCGGAATTTGACGCGGTTTTCCTCGGCCAAAAGCCGGAATTCATCGGCTTGATCGACCTGCATGTAGCGCATTCTCAGGCCAAGGATGCCCATAAACGCCAATTGGCTGCCGCCCAAAAACAACGCCCGACGCGAGATTTTGCGGGCAGATTGCGCGGTATCCGCAGGGGACCGTCTCATCGCACATACCTCATTTCATCGGCCTCAGACGGGGTGATCTTGGTCACATTCATCAATGTAACGGATATCAAAACCACAATCGGATAGGCGATCAATGTTGAAATCTGACCTAAAATTGTCAGCATGAGAGGCGCTTGATCAACCATGAAAATCGCCAAGACAAAGCGGTACAAAAGCGCCATGGCCAACATCACCCCCGCCACCATCGCCCATTCGACAACAAAGGGCATATCGCGCGATGTCGGTTCGCGGCGGCGCAGGAATTCGAGGCCAATCACCGCCAGCGCGGTCCATAGTCCGGGCGGGCGCATAAACAGGAAATCCGCCACCAGCAGGAGCGCGGCAAACAAAAAGACCGGCACATATTCCGGGCGTCTGAGCACCCAAGCGAAGGACAGCGCCAGCAAAAGATCCGGCCCCGGCCAATGGCCGTAGCCGACTTTAAGAGGCAGAAGATAAAAGAAAAACGTCATCATGCAGAGGGCCAGAAATACGGCTCTGTAACTCCAACGTCGTGTGGTGCGCGGATCAACCATCGGGATTGGCCTCCGCGTCCAGTGGCAAGGCCGTCAACGGCGTATCTGGTAGGATCAACCCGCCCGGATCGCTGATCTGTTCGCTTTCATGGGTGCGTAGCACCCGCAGGTAATCCAGGCGCTCGTAATCTGCCGCCAAAATCACCCGCAAGCGCCGATCGGGGCCCATCGCGACCTGACCGATCAGCAAATCGGTTGGGAACACGCCGCCATCGCCCGAAGACACCACACGGTCGCCAGGGCGCACGAGTTCGGGGCTCTCGATAAAGTCCAAAGGCGGGCGGCTGGTGTTGTCGCCCGATAGAATGGCGCGTTGGCCCGAAGGTTGGATCGTAGCGGGCAGGCGCGAGTTGCTGTCGGTCAGCAGGATCACGCGCGAGGTGTTGGTGCCAACGCCCGAAATCCGCCCCACCAGCCCGATCCCGTCCATCGTCGCCCAGCCATCGCGAATGCCATCACGAGACCCGACGTTCAACAGCACGGATTGGCGAAAGGGCGAGCCCGAATCTGCCGTCACCACGCCGGTGACATAGGTGTATTTCGGGTCGATCCGAACATTGTTCAGGTCCAAAAGCTTGGCGTTTTTCTGTTCCAACTGTAGCGCGGCTTCTTTCCAAGCCTGCATTTGACGCAGCTCCCGCCGCAGTTCTTGGTTCTGGTCATAGATGCGTTGGTAGCTTTGGAAATTCTCAACCATGCCAACGGTTTTGGTCACGGGAACCAAAGCCCATTCGAAAGAAGGCACAAATTTATCAATGAGTTGAGCGCGCAGACGTTCGACGCGTGGGCTGTCGATCCGCCATAGGATGAACAGCCCAACAAGGCACAGCAAAAGAATCCCGACCAGCAAACGCCGGATCGGGCGGACATAGTCCTCTGAATTGCCTCTGTCTTTGGCCACGGTTCGCTCCCGACGTCTTCGTCACGGCTCAGCCGTAAAAAGGCTCTGCGCGCTCGCAGGGCTTAGCTGTCGTAATCAATAACGTGCCGGAGTTGTTTCTCAAATTCCAGCGCTTTGCCAGTCCCCAGCGCTACACAATTTAGTGGTTCGTCCGCGACCGAGATCGCCAAACCGGTCTGCTCGCGCAGCGCCAGATCCAAATCTCCGAGCAACGCCCCGCCACCTGTCAGCATCACGCCACGGTCGACAATGTCGGCGGCAAGATCGGGTGGGGTGGTCTCAAGCGCGGCCATCACGGCCTCGCAAATCTGTTGCACCGGCTCGGCCAAAGCTTCGGCCACCATTGCTTGGTTGATTTCGATCTCTTTCGGCACACCGTTGAGCAAATCACGCCCGCGGATGACCAAAACCGAACCACGTCCATCGTCAGGCATCCGCGCGGTGCCGATGGATGTTTTGATCCGCTCGGCGGTGCCTTCGCCGATCAAAAGGTTCTGTTGACGGCGCAGATAGGCGATGATGGCGTCATCCATCCGGTCGCCGCCGACGCGCACAGAGCGTGCATAAACGATGTCACCAAGGGACAACACGGCCACCTCGGTGGTGCCGCCGCCGATGTCGACAACCATGTTGCCGGTCGGATCGGTGATCGGCATGCCTGCGCCAATGGCGGCAGCAATCGGTTCGGCAATCAGACCGGCGCGGCGGGCACCTGCGGATAAAACGGATTGACGGATCGCGCGTTTTTCAACCGGGGTTGCGCCATGCGGCACACAGACAATGATTTTCGGCTTGGAAAAGGTGGTGCGTTTGTGAACTTTGCGGATGAAATGTTTGATCATTTCTTCGGCGGTGTCAAAATCGGCGATCACCCCGTCCCGCATCGGACGAATGGCTTCGATGGAGCCGGGGGTTTTCCCGAGCATGTGCTTGGCGTCTTCGCCCACGGCCAAAACCTGTTTGCGACCATCTTTGACGTGATAGGCGACCACGGAGGGTTCATTCAAAATGATCCCCTTGCCCTTCACATAGACCAGCGTGTTCGCTGTCCCCAAATCGATTGCCATATCTGAGGAGAAAATTCCGCCAAATCCCGCCATAGTGTCCCTGATGCCCCGTCGTCGTTCTAAAGGGGAGAATCCCCATGTCGGAGGACTTATAGAACCGTCATAGGCTTTGTAAAAGGGCGTGGTTGTCAGGCGGTGGCAAAGTCTCGCCACAGCCGACATAGGGGGGGCGCCACGTCTCACACGTGGCAGGCCGAAATGTTGGGTTTGTTTGCGTCCATTTACTTTTGAAGCATCATTCGGGGTATCTGTGCCCGATATGTGCATGTTGGTGGCGTGCGATATTTTTGGGCGTGCACAGCAATCTTCGTTACGGGCGCAGCAACACTTTGCCTTTGCGACCGGGAACCAAAGCGGCTTTGAGCGCATTTTGGATTTCGCTGAGCGGGAAAACCGCCTCTGTGTCGAGGGTCAATTTGCCCTGCACGGCCAATGACACCAGTTCAACAATGAGGCTGCGGCGCTTTTCTGGGTCCATCATTTCGGTGACTTTTGCGCCCCAAAATCCCTTGATCGTGATGTGTTTGGTGATCAGCGTCCCAGAGGACAGTTTGAGTGGTGCGCCTGTTGCGGTGCCGAAGGTGACCAAAAGCCCCTCCCATCCGAGCAAGGCGGTGAGGTCTTCGGCCAGATCGCCGCCAACGGAGTCGATGGCCGCGCGTGCGCAGGTGATCAGAGACCATGTGCGCGAACGCTTGGTGGCGACGAAAAAGGGGCGCGCCGAAGCGCACCCCAAAATCTCAACTGATGCGCAAAGGCGTCATCCGGCGTCGGTGTATTTCACCGTTTTGACGTCCGCATCGGGTGCGGATTTTTCGCGGCGCACCAACAGGCGATTGAGCGCGTTGACATAGGCTTTGGCCGAGGCCACCACCGTATCCGTATCCGCCGATTGGCCGGTGACGATTTTACCGGCCTCTTCCAAGCGTACAGACACGGTCGCCTGCGCGTCCGTGCCCTCGGTCACGGCGTGCACTTGATAGAGTTGCAGCCGCGCGGTGGTTGGAAACAGCTCTTTGATCGCCTTGAACGTGGCATCGACCGGCCCGTCGCCTTCGCAGGTTTTTTGATGCTCGACGCCGTCGATCTCCAAAATCAGATCGGCGGATTGCGGGGCTTGCGTGCCACAGATCACGCGCAGGAATTTCACCTTGATCCGTTCGTTTTGTTCGGCCGCACCAGAGTCACGCAAGAGCGCGATCAGGTCGTCGTCAAACACTTCTTTCTTGCGATCGGCGAGATCTTTGAACCGCACAAACACGTCTTTGAGTTGGTTGTCCGCCAGCGCAAACCCCATCTCGTCGAGTTTCGCGCGCAGTGCCGCGCGGCCCGAATGTTTGCCCAAAGGCAGCGACGTGCCCGCCAGACCGACGTCCTGTGGACGCATGATCTCAAAGGTTTCTTTGTTTTTCAGCATCCCGTCCTGGTGGATGCCGCTCTCATGGGCAAAGGCGTTTTTGCCGACGATGGCCTTGTTGTATTGCACCGGGAAACCCGACACCTGCGACACGCGGCGCGAGATGTTCATGATCTTGGTGGTGTCGATGCGGGTTTGATAGGGCATCACATCGTTGCGCACCTTGAGTGCCATGACGACCTCTTCAAGTGCGGTGTTGCCGGCCCGTTCGCCCAGACCGTTGATCGTGCATTCGATCTGGCGCGCCCCCGCTTCAACAGCGGCCAAGGCGTTGGCGGTCGCCATACCCAGATCGTTGTGGCAATGGGTGGCAAAGATGATTTCATCCGCGCCCGGCACACGTTCAAGCAACATGCGAATGATGTCCGAGCTTTCGCGCGGAATGGTGTAGCCGACAGTGTCGGGGATGTTGATCGTGGTTGCCCCCGCCTTGATCGCGATTTCCACGACGCGGCAGAGATAATCATGCTCGGTGCGGATCGCATCCATCGGTGACCATTGCACATCGTTGGTCAGATTGCGGGCATGGGTCACTGTGTCGTGGATTTTATTGGCCATCTCGTCCATCGACAGCCCAGTGATGTCGCGGTGCAACGGCGAGGTGCCGATAAAGGTGTGAATGCGGCCACGCGGCGCGTGTTTCACCGCGTCCCAGCAACGATCAATGTCATTCGTGCTGGCGCGGGCCAAACCACAGATCACCGAATTTTTCGCGTTCAGCGCAATGTCGCGCACCGCTTCAAAGTCGCCCTCAGAGGCAATCGGGAACCCGGCTTCGATGATGTCGACGCCCATTTCATCAAGCAGGCCAGCAATCTCGACCTTCTCATTGTGGCTCATTGTGGCTCCGGGGCTTTGTTCGCCGTCGCGCAGGGTCGTGTCGAAAATCAGGACGTGATCCTGTTTGGAAGTCTGGGTCATTTTGAAATCTTTCTCATAGTCCTCAACGCGTTTTGCGAAAACCTGGCTCACAGATTTTTGGAAAACGCCGTTCAACATTGCAATGTTGCAGGCCTTTTACACATAATCCGTGTCTCAAATGAATGGCAAAAGGCTTTAGCTGCGTGATCCGGCGCATTTGGTCACCTCTGAGCCTCGCGCCGAAGGCACGCTCAGAGGCAGCTAAGAAGAAGGAGGCCGCGACGAAAACCCGCGCAAAGGCGCAGGGGCTGGGCAGCGATCGCTGAAAGGATATGTGCCTGGTTCGTCATGGGGCTGACTATACGCGCCGCTGCGGCGTTGAAAACCCCAAAAATCGGTATTTTGGCAAAGGTGCCCGCAACAGGCGAGGATCATGCACGACCCCTCTTGGCGGATTTGGCTTTTTGATGTATTCAATTTTTTGAATACCAGTGCATACAACACCCGATAAAGCAAAGACTCAGATCAAGTCGGATCTTGTCAATCCGGTGTACACTGGAGCAAAGGCCGGACCCGCGCCCGGATCAAAGCGCTGCGGGAGAACATAAAGGGGAGACGATTATGGCGCATATTGTTGTGCTCGGAGCAGGCCTTGGGGGGACCATTCAGGCCTATGAATTGAAAGAAACCGTGGGAAAAGACGATAAGATCACGGTGATTTCCAACAAAAGCTATTTCCAATTTACGCCGTCAAACCCCTGGGCGGGTGTGGGCTGGCGCAAAAAGAAAGACCTGATCATCGAGCTTGAGCCGGTGATGAAAAAACGCGGGATTGATTTTATCTGCGATGGGGCTAAAAAGCTGATCCCGCAGGAAAATAAGATCATTTTGGACAGCGGCAAAGAGGTCACTTACGACTATCTTGTCTTGGCCACGGGCCCCGATCTGGCCTTTGACGAGATCGAAGGCTTCGGCCCCGAAGGCTTCACCCATTCCGTCTGTCACGTCGAACATGCCGAAGTGTCGGGCGACGGTTGGGATGCGTTTTGTGCCAATCCCGGTCCGATTGTCGTGGGTGCCGTTCAGGGCGCGTCCTGTTTTGGCCCGGCCTATGAATATGCCATGACGATAGACACCGACCTGCGCCGCCGCAAAGTGCGTGATCAGGTGCCGATGACCTTTGTCACGCCTGAACCCTATATCGGCCACCTTGGCCTTGGCGGGGTGGGCGACACTAAGGGGATGCTCGAATCCATCATGCGCGAACGTTCGATCCGCTGGATCACCAACGCCAAGGTGAACCGGTTTGAGGAGGGCAAAGTGTTCGTGACAGAGCATGACGAGGACGGCAAACCGAAGAAAGAGCATGAATTGCCGTTTAGCTATTCGATGCTTTTGCCGGCTTTCCGCGGCATCCCGGCGCTGATGGGGGTCGAGGGATTGGTCAATCCGCGCGGCTTTGTCATTGTCGACGATTTCCAACGCAACCCGACCTTCCCGAACATTTTCGGCATCGGCGTGTGCATCGCGATCGCACCGAAAGAGCCAACCGTTGTGCCAACAGGCGTGCCAAAAACCGGCTTCATGATCGAATCCATGGTCACCGCCACCGCGCATAATATCCCTCTGGTGATGGCGGGCAAAGAGCCGCAGAAACTCGCGACATGGAATGCGCTGTGTCTGGCCGATTTTGGCGATGGCGGGGCGGCGTTTTTGGCCATGCCGCAAAACCCACCGCGAAACGTCAACTGGGCGGCATCTGGCAAGTGGGTGCATTGGGCCAAGCTGGGCTTTGAATGGTACTTCATGCGCAAAGTCCGCAAGGGCGTTTCCGAGCCGTTCTATGAGCGGATGGTGATGAAAATGCTGAAAGTGAATAAGCTCAAGAACTGAGACCTGCGCCCTGTTTTGACCTGCCCCTTTCGACCTGCGTCGGAAGGGGTTTTCTTTTGACCAAACCGCGCCATCTTTAACGCATGTTTAAACATGCACTCATCCTTGGGGCTTCTGGCGGGATTGGCGGCGCGTTGGCCGCCCTGCTCACCGCACAGGACACCCCTGTCACCGCCCTCTCGCGCAGCCGCGACGGGTTTGATGTCACCGATCCGGCCTCGGTCGCGCATCATCTTGGGGCTTTCAAAGGCCCGTTTGATCTGATCATCCTAGCAACAGGAAAACTCGATGGGGCAGGGCTGCCGCCGGAGAAATCTCTGAAAGTGCTCAGTGCCGAGGCCATGGCGGATCAATTCGCCACCAATGCCATCGGTCCGGCATTGGTGCTGCGCGAACTGCCGCGGCTTTTGCCAAAGGACGCGCCCTCGACAGTGGCCGTCTTGACCGCACGGGTCGGGTCGATTTCTGACAATCATCTGGGTGGTTGGTACAGCTACCGTGCGGCGAAAGCGGCGGCGAACCAAGTGATCCGCACCGCGGCGATCGAAATGGCCCGCAGTCACAAACAGGCCTGTTTGATCGCCTATCACCCTGGCACGGTGGCCTCTGAGTTCACCAAAGACTACGCCCGCGACAAGCTATCGCCCGAGGGTGCGGCGGCGCAGTGCCTTGACCTGATGTCCCGCCTGAGCGCGGCTCAAACGGGTCGGTTTTATGACTGGAAGGGCGACGAAGTGCCTTGGTGAGTTACTCGGAGGCAGGTGTTTCAGCCGGGGTGTCCGCGGTGTCAGGCGTCGTGGCGGGCGTGTCCTCAGACACCAAAACGCCATCGACCCAATCGCCCGAGGATTTGCGGCCATCGGCATAGGTGATCGTGCCGCGCCCGTTGGATTTTCCAGCCACAAACAGCCCTTCATAGACATCGCCATTGGCATAGGTTGCCACACCACGCCCCTGAATTTCGCCCCCTACCCATTCGCCAGTATAGGTGAACCCTGAGGGCAAGGTGGTCGTGCCCATGCCTTCGCGTTTGCCGGCAACGTAATCGCCCTCATAGACCGTACCATCGGCATAGGTGGCGCGGCCTTTGCCCTGGCGTTGGCCTTCGACCCAATCGCCCTCATACACAAAGCCATCGACATAGGTCATTTTGCCTTTGCCGTGGTTTTTCAAGTTCTTGAACGCCCCTTCATAGACAAGCCCATTGGCATAGCGCACCACACCTTCGCCGTCGATCACGCCATATTGCCACTGACCCTCATAGGTGGTGCCATTGGGATAGGTGATCTTGCCGATGCCATGCGACAGGTCATCCAAGAAATCGCCCACGTAAACGGAGCCATCCGGGTAGGTCACCTGACCCTTGCCTTCAATGCGCCCGTCGATCCATTGGCCGGTGTATAGATAGCCGTCCGAGCCGGTGAACACACCTTGGCCGTGGCGTTTGTCATCATCAAAGTCGCCCTCGTAGACATCGCCATTGGCATAGGTCACGCGGCCTTTGCCCTGACGTTTGCCGCCGACCAGATCGCCCACATAAATATCGCCATTTGGCTGGGTGATCGTGCCCGTGCCGTTGCATTGATTGTCGACCCAGTCACAATCGAGGATCAGCCCGTCCTGAGTGGTCAAAACACCTTTGCCATGGCGGGTGTCGCGCGACATTTCGCCCTCATAGGTTGCGCCTTCGGGATAGGTGATTTTGCCCCGGCCCTCTTTGGCGCCATTGACCCAACCGCCCTCATAGACATAGCCGGAGGGGCTTTCCATCCGGCCCTGACCATGCAGCTTGGCGGCCAAAAAGCCGCCCTCGTATTTCACGCCATTGGCATAGACCGCGACGCCGGACCCTGTGGCCTCACCATTGACCCAATCGCCTTCATAAGTGCCGCCATCGGCATAGGTGATTTTGCCAAACCCATGTGGTTTGCCTTTCTCGAACGCCCCCTCATAGACCGATCCATCGGTGAACCGCGCGAGGCCTTGGCCTTTGATTTCGCCCTTCACCCATTCGCCGGTGTATTCATAGCCATTGGGCAGACGGTAGGTGCCAACGCCGTCTTGTTGGCCATCGGTAAAGGTGCCTTCGTAGATGCCGCCCTCTTCAAATTGGTGGGTGACCACTTTGCCATTGTCCTGAGCCAGAGCTGTCATCGGCATCCATGCCGCCAAAGCCATCAGACTCGTCAGGCCCATCAGGGGGGGCGCGAAACGCTTGCGTGTCACTGTGTTGTCCTCATCCCAGTCATGCTGGTCCGTCATATGGGTGGTGGTCCATGGGCCGATCGCCGCACAGCCCTGCGCGCCAAGTTGATTTATCCCAACTCACGCCGCGCGGTCACGCGCAGCCTAAGGATAAGCGCAGGCCTCTTCAAATGTTTTTGCCCCAATCGGCTTTCCCTTGCCGGTCTTTCTGCTAAACCCAAAGGCAAGGCCAACGGGTCCGGCCCAAAGGCATGGCCCAACGGCACGCAGAGACAGGACCCGTGAGTATGACCGAGACATTCCGCCTGAGCATGGCGCAACTCAACCCGACCGTGGGCGCGATCGCCGCCAATGCCGAGAAAGTGCGCACAGCCTACGGCGTGGCGAAAGCCGCCAAGGCGGATATGATCGCCTTTCCCGAACTGTTCCTGATCGGCTATCAGCCACAGGATTTGGTGATGAAGCCAATCCTTGTGAACACCGCTATGGCGATGATGGAAGAACTCGCCGCGCTGACGCTGGATGGCCCGGCCATTGGCCTGGGCGCGCCTTATGCCTATGGGGATGCGCTGTATAACGGCTATTGGATTTTGGCGGAGGGGCGTGTCAAACAGGTTTTGCGCAAACATCACCTGCCGAATTTCAACGTGTTTGACGAAAAGCGCTTGTTCGCCGAAGGTCCGATTGAGGGGCCTTACGCGATCAACCTTTTGCGGATTGGTTCGCCGATTTGCGAAGACGCCTGGCACGAAGACGTTGCCGAGGCGCAGGTGGAAAGCGGGGCGCAAATCCTGTTGGTGCCCAACGGGTCGCCCTATTTTCGCAACAAATTCGATGTGCGCCTGACCCATATGGTGTCCCGCGTCACCGAAAATGATGTGCCTCTGGTCTATCTCAACATGGTCGGCGGGCAGGATGATCAGGTGTTTGATGGCGGCTCTTTCGTGCTCAATCGCCACGGTCGCCCGGCCCATATCCTGCCAGTGTTTGATGAATGCATCCGCCATGTCGATTTCACCCTCACAGAGGGGCAATGGACCGCCGAAGAGGGCGAGATTGTCCATCATCCTGACGCGTGGGAACAAGATTACCGGGTCATGGTCGAGGGCTTGCGCGACTATCTTGGCAAGACCGGGTTTAACAAGGTGGTATTGGGGCTGTCTGGCGGGATTGATAGCGCGATTGTGGCCACCATCGCCACGGATGCCATTGGGGCCGAAAACGTCCATTGCGTGATGCTGCCGTCCGAATACACCTCGCAAGGCTCGCTGGATGATGCCAAAGACATCGCCACCCGTTTGGGCTGTCGCTATGATTTTGTGCCGATCAAGGCGGGGCGGGACGCGATCACCGATACGCTTGCGCCGATCTTTGGCGATCTGCCGTTTGACACCACCGAAGAGAACATTCAATCGCGTCTGCGGGGGCTGTTGCTGATGGCGATGTCCAACAAATTCGGCTCTATGTTGTTGACGACAGGCAATAAATCCGAAGTCGCGGTGGGCTATTGCACGATCTATGGCGACATGAACGGCGGCTATAACCCGATCAAAGATCTCTACAAAACCCGTGTGTTTGAGCAATGCCGTTGGCGCAATGCCACTCACCGGCCTTGGATGAAAGGCCCTGAAGGCGAGGTCATTCCGGTGGCGACTATTGATAAACCGCCCTCAGCCGAGCTGCGTCCCGATCAGCGCGATGACGACAGCCTGCCGCCCTATGAGGTCTTGGACGCGATCCTCGAAGGTCTGGTGGATCATGAGGAATCGGTGGCCGATCTGGTGGCAAAGGGCTTTGATCGCGCCACGGTGAAACGGGTCGAACACCTGCTCTATATTTCCGAGTATAAACGCTTTCAATCCGCCCCCGGTCCGCGCCTGACGCTCAAGGCATTTTGGCTTGATCGCCGCTACCCGATTGCCAATGGCTGGCGTGATCCAAGCTAAACGGTATCGCCGAAAATCGGAGACTGGTTTGAGTGAAAACGTCGTGCCACATATCAATAGTGCGCGCAGTGTGATCGCCCCGCCGCTTTAGAGAGGATTAAGGCTTTACGCCCACCGCCTCAACGCCTATGACCGCGACTTTCTGATGAAGGAGCGCGTCATGGATCTCACCGTTGGTCTCGATTTCGGCACGTCCAACTCCGCCGTCGGCGTGGCGGTGAACGGGCAGCCGTGGCTGGTCGAACTTGAACCCGGTGAAAAGACGCTTCCGACGGCGGTGTTCTTTGATCCGCGTGGTGGGATGCGTCTTGGTTCTGCCGCCAATCGCGCCCTGATTGACGGCGACGAGGGGCGCTATATGCGGGCGCTCAAATCCGTTCTGGGCACGCCTTTGCTGCGCGAAACCCGGCCCATTGGCGGTAAACGGCAAAGCCTTTTGGATGTGATTGCGCTGTTCCTGCGTGACTTGCGTTTGCGCACCGAAGATCAGCTTCGCAACCCGGTCACAGGTGTTGTGTCGGGCCGCCCGGTGCATTTTCATTCCCGCGACGCCGCGATGGATGCCCAAGCCGAACGCGATTTGCGCGAGGCTTATACCATGGCCGGATTTTCCGACATTCGCTTTTTGCCCGAACCCGAAGCGGCGGCGTTGTCCGCCCGCGATTTGGCGGCCGGGGAGATCGGCTTGGTGGTCGATATCGGCGGCGGTACGTCCGACTTCACGCTGTTTCGCAAAGAAAATGGCCACGCCGAGGTCCTTGCCTCCCATGGGATTCGATTGGGCGGCACGCATTTTGACCGCGCGCTCAGCCTGCGCCATGCCATGCCCTTGCTCGGTGCCGGGACCGAAGTCCGCCGCGCCTTGGCGGAGGGGCGTTTGCCAGTGCCTGCAAGCCTCTTTAACGATCTGGCGACTTGGCAAAAAATCCCGTTTCTCTACACCCGCGACACCCTGTCTTTGGCGCGTGATCTGGCTCGTCATGCGGTTGAACCGGAAAAATTGGCGCGTCTGATCGAGGTGCTTGAGGCAGAACTGGGCCATGACATCGCCTTTGCCGTTGAAGCGGCCAAGATCGGTGCCAATGGCGGGGCGGACGCGGCCGTGAATCTGTCATTGGTAGAAAAAGGTCTGTCTGCGCCGCTCACGCCTGCCGATTTGGCGACCTGTTTGGCGGGCAACCGGGCCGAGTTATCGGAGGCGGTCCGTGACACGCTGGCGCTGGCAGGGTTGGCGCCCGAGGCGATCGGGGCGGTGGTTTACGTTGGCGGATCGAGCCTGATGGATGTGGTGGCGCGCGCGACCGAAGAGGTCCTGCCACAGGCGCGCGCCTTGCGCGGCGAGGCCTTTACCGCCGTCATCGACGGGCTGGCCTTGGCCTCATCCGCAGAGGTGCGCCAAAGCGCTTAAACCTCGACCAAGACACAGCCGGGCAAGAGCCGCATCACATCTTGGGCCGAACAGAGCTGTGTGCCCGCCGTCAGCACCGCTGCCGAGGCGGCAGAGGTGCCAAAACACAGCGCCTGTTGGAACGTATCGCCTCGCGTCAATGCCATGGAAAACGCGCCAACAAAACTGTCGCCCGCACCCACGGCAGAGACAACATCCGCCGGATCAATCGCGCGCGAGGCGTGCCAGCGCCCCGATGCATTGACCAAGGTTGATCCGTCCGATCCCCGCGCCACGATGACATTCTCGGCCACGCCGCGTTCGACCAAGGTCTGCGCAAAATCTGCGGTGTCTGTGCGGGTCGGCAACGCACGGCCTGCGAGGTCTTCGGCCTCAACATCATCCATCCGCAACACATAGGGATTGGCCGGGTGTTGCACCAATTCGTGCAAAGGCGCGCCCGAAGTATCGACAAAAAGCTGAATTCCATGGGCCGAGAGGCGACGGGAGAGGCGCGCGGTGTAATCAACCGGTACACCGGGGGGCTGCGAGCCGGAGAGCACCACGATCCCGCCCACGGTGGCCGCGGCGGCGATGGCATTGAGCGATTCGTCCACCATGTCGTGGTTCCATGAGGGCCCGGGCATGACAAAGCGGTACTGTTCGCCGGAGGCTTGGTCGGTGATCGCCATAGATTGCCGAGTCGCGCCGCCGGAGACCGAAAACGCGGTAAACCGGACGCCTTCCTCGGCCAAAAGTCGCAACAAAAGCGCCCCTGTTTCGCCACCTACGGCTGTGAAGGCCGTGCTTTCTCCGCCCAAAAACCGGATCGCGCGTGACACATTGATGCCGCCGCCGCCGGGGTCCGCCTCGGGGGGGTGCAGCGCAATTTCGGGCCGGGGGTTACAGAGGCCGCACTGGAGGACAGGTCCACAGTTGGGTTGAGTGTGATCGTCAGGATCTGTGCCATTTGCGTCTCCAATACCAAGCGAGTCACATTTTACGCCACTCTACATGTGGTAGCGTTAACATCTTTGATGCAGGTCACGAACAGCGATTTTTCTTCAATTTTTCTACAAGCTGCGGGCAACAATTAAGCGGAAAGTAATCTGTGGGCGTCAGAAAGCGGCAAGGCGTGCGATGCATGTCGTATTTTTTAATCTTTAGGGAGACGCAAAATGGTTCCTGCTGCAACTGATCCGCGCTGGCAGCGCGTTTTGACCACGGAGGGCGATCTTGCAAGCGCTAGCCTCGCCACAAAAATTCTGATCACCCGCCTGCGGCGCGAGGTGCGCAATGCGCCCGCCGCCATTCAGGAAAAAATTGGCGAACTGCGTGCCTATTTTGAGAAAAACGCCTTTGCCCAAGCCGATTTTGCGGCATTTTGAGAGGATAACAACATGAAGAACACCATGATGTCTGTGGCGGAAGCCACGCGCAAAATCAATGAGGGTGCGGTGCTGCTTTTGGCAGGGTCGGAAGAGGCTTTGTCCCAGTTGCCTAAAGGCAAATGGATTGGCGGCACTTCGGTCTATTTCGTGACCGAAGAGGGCGGCAAAGTGGATCGCGAAAATGTCTTCGTGACCGAACTCGATCATGCCACCGATGCGCGCGCCGTGATCTACGCCGGGGACGATCTGGCCAACCTGTCGATGAACCGCTTTGACAATGGCTTGTCGATGATTTTGATCCCGGCCTTTTCTCAGGCGCATTCCGAATTTGCCATCAAAGGCGCGGAGTTTCCGGGGATTTTCGATCAGCCGCTTTTGGGCTGGATCACCGGTGTGCATTTGGATGATCTTGGCTCCAAGACCCCCAAAATTTTTGATGGAGCAACCGGCGCCTCCTTTGAAGAAGGCGCTGCGGTGCTTCATGTTGAGATGCCTGCGGGTTACGTCGCCGATATTGGCATTTTGAACCTGTTCCAGCCTGACACCGAGGCGGATCTGATCACCTTCTCCGAGAACGGTTTCGGCGCAAAGACCGCATCCGTGAATGGAGAGGTCGTGGATTTTGCCGCCTATTTGACTGAAAACGGCATCAACACCAAACTGCCTTTGGTGGCCAATTACGCGGGCGCTATGGTGAACGTATCGTTCCAAACGGTGGATGCCGAAAAAGGCGTGGCCTTCTACGCGCCGGTTGTCGCCGGGGCGGAATATCACATTGCCAAGCCGACGGGCGACTATGTCGCAAACTTTGCTGCGCAGGTTGAGGGCGATGGGGCCGATGAATTGTCCTGTAACTGCATCCTAAACTATCTATATGGCGAGCTTGAGGGCAAAACCACGGGCACGTTTACCGGGCCTGCGACCTTTGGTGAGATCGCCTATATCCTGCTCAATCAAACGATGGTGCGCGTGGGCGTTCAGCCTGTGGCACAAAGCGCCGTAGCCTGAAGTTAAGTCTAACAATGGCCGCAGAATCGTCTTTGCGGCCATTGTTTCGTCTGAAATCCAGAAAAGGTCAGCCCTCGATCATGGTCTGATAGGACGCGGGCACATAGGTAAACCCGCCGTCACGCGTGTCGACATAGCCCAGCGCCGGGAACGGCATGTGGTAGCCGATGAAGGGCACGCGATCCGTGGCCATCATGTCCAACATTTTGCGTCGGGTTTGTGCGGCCATGGATTTATCCGCGTCATAGAGCACCTCCCAATCCGGATGGGCCAGAGAATAGACATAGTGGTTGGCAAAATCGGCTCCCAAAATCAGGCGTTCCCCGTCACTTTCGACGTGAAAGGCCAGATGACCCAGCGTATGGCCAAAGGCCTCCATCGCGGTGATGCCAGAGGCGACAGTCGACCCCTCTTTCATCAGGTCGAATTGATCTTGGATCGGACGGATTTTTGCCTCGAACCCGTCATTGCCGGACATATCCCAATGATCCATTTCGACCTCACCTGTGGCATAGGTGGCATTGGCAAAGGTCGGCGCGTCCTCATAGATGCCGCCAATATGGTCGCCATGCATGTGGGTGATCACCACGCGGTCGATTTGATCGGCGGTGTACCCCGCCGCCTCAATCGCGGCGACGGTGCCTGCGGGTGACAGGCCGGTGTCAAACAAGATCACCTCTGAGCCAGTGTTGATCAATGTGGGCGTGAAAAAGAACTGTGCGGCATCGGCCGGGATGAAATTGGCCTCCGAGGCGGCGGCGAAGTCTTCGTCGCTGGCGTTGAGACCAAAGATTTTATGAGGTTCGGGCACGGTGCGGGTGCCGGCCAACAAGGTGGTGACTTCAAATGCGCCCAGTTTAAAGCGGCGATAAGGGGCAAGGCTTGCGCCCATCATCGGCGCGTCGGCGCGGGCAGAAAAGGGCAGGGCAGAGGCCAAAGGTGTGGCCGCAGCGGCCAAAAGCAGATGGCGGCGAGACAGGTAAGGTGTGGTCGTCATGTGCGTCCTCCCGGAACAGGTTTCTCGTGTTGGAAACGGGTTTCGTGAAGGCAAAGATAGCACGGTTTGGTCAAAGCCAAACATCAGATCACGCGGTCGTGAGCGGGCGTCAGTCCCACTCCCACCAGGTGTCAATTGTGGCGATGTCCTCGTCTGACCAGCCAAAATGATGCGCCAATTCATGCACGGTCACATGGGCCACCATTTGCTGCAATGTCACATTGCCGCGTGCGGCCCATTCGTCCAAAATAGGCCGTCGAAACAGCCAAATCGTGTCCGGCGCGGTTGCCTGATCCATGGTCGATTTTTCCGTCATCGGGATGCCGGTATAAAGCCCGGTCAACTCGAACGGGTCCTCGATGCCAATTTCTGCCAGCAGATCCTCGGGCGCGAAATCCATCACCGAAAGGCCCAGTTGTGTTGCCAGCACTTTGAATGCGGGCGGCAGGGCGGCCATGGTGGCGCGGGCGATGTCTTCGATCTGATCAAGGTCGGGGGCAATGGCCGCAAGCGGGGGCAGGGAGGGCGCGTCTGTCATGGGGCTTTCCTTTGCGGCTTTCTCACATCTGAACACTGGTTGCGATATGGACTCTTTGCCCGCGATATGAAAGAGGAAGCGCAACAGGAGTTCGAAAATGATCGTCACACGTTTCGCCCCGTCTCCCACGGGTTTCATCCATGTCGGCAACCTGCGCACAGCGTTGTTCAACTACCTCATCACGCGCAAAGCCGGGGGGCAGTTTATCCTGCGCCTCGACGACACGGATCAGGAACGGTCGAAACAGGAATATGCCGATGGGATTCAAGAGGATCTCGAATGGCTGGGCTTCACATGGGATCGGTTTGAAAAGCAATCTGAGCGCATTGAACGCTATGAAGAGGCGGCGCAGGAATTGCGCGACAAGGGGCGGTTTTATGAGGCGTTTGAAACGCCGACCGAACTGGATCTGAAGCGCAAGAAATTGCTCAATATGGGCAAGCCGCCGGTCTATGATCGCACTGCGCTGACCCTGTCCGATGAGGAAAAAGCCAAGCTGCGCGCCGAGCGCGGCAATGGCCATTGGCGGTTTAAGTTGATCCAAGAGCGGATCAACTGGGCCGACGGCATCCTTGGCGATATTTCGATTGATGCGGGCTCGGTCTCCGATCCGGTGCTGATCCGCGGCGATGGGCAGTTTCTCTACACGTTGGCCTCCGTCTGTGATGACGTTGATTTTGGCGTCACCCATATTGTGCGCGGCTCCGATCACGTCACCAACACCGCAACGCAAATTCAGATCATCGAGGCCTTGGGCGGCACTGTGCCGAGCTTTGCCCACCATTCGCTTTTGACGGGTCCGCAAGGCGAGGCGCTCTCAAAACGTCTTGGCACGCTGAGCCTGCGTGATCTGCGTGCACAAGGTGTTGAACCGATGGCGCTTTTGTCGCTGATGGCGCGGATTGGGTCGAGCCAGCCGGTTGAGGTGCGCAGCTCTATGGACGAGCTGATTGAGGGGTTTGACCTGTCGACCTTTGGCTCTGCGCCGACGAAATTCGACGTGCAGGACCTGTTCGCCCTGACCGCCCAGGTCAACCACGCCCGCCCGTTCTCGGAAGTGGCCGATGAGGTGGCCGCTCTTGGCGTGCCTGCCGAAATTGCCGAACCGTTCTGGACCGTGGTGCGCGAAAATATCACCGTCAAAGCCGACATGAAGGGGTGGTGGGATCTGTTCCGTGATGGCGCGACGCCGCTGATCTCTGACGAGGACACAGACTTCATCCCTGCCGCTTACGCGCTTTTGCCCGAACCGCCCTATACAAGCGAGACGTGGAAAGAGTGGACGAGCGCCGTCAAAGAGGCAACGGGACGGAAGGGCAAGGGCCTGTTCATGCCACTGCGCAAGGCCGTAACGGGCATGGAGCGCGGCCCGGATATGTCCCATGTCATGCCGTTGATGCAGAAAAAACCAGCGCTTTAAATGCTGCTTTGGGCCAAAGACAAAACCGCCGCCGGGAGAACCGCGCGGCGGTTTTTTCATGTCATGTTTCCGATCGGAAACTTCCCCTCTTGCGCCGAATCCACGGCTCGCATATCGTCGCGTCCAATCGTATGTTGGGAGAACGGGAGACCCGCAGGTCAAACCCGTACCGAAGGAGCAACCGCCCCGGTAAACTCTCAGGTAAACGGACCTTCGTGCGCGCAAAACTCTGGAGAGAGGTGCCTGTTTGCTAAGAGGGCATCCGCCGAAGGGATAACGATCTCAGGCGCACAAGACAGAGGGGGCATCGGGCGGGCGTAGGCCCGTCAAGGTGCCGGGCGTCATCGACCCCCTCGGCTTTATCTTAGGCGCAGACCCTTAGGCGCAATGGCGCAAGGAGACGGAACAGATGAGTGAGATGACGGGGCTCAAACGCACACCGCTGTATGATTTTCATGTCGAGCAAGGCGGCAAAATGGTGCCCTTCGCGGGCTATGACATGCCGGTGCAATATCCGCTGGGCGTGATGAAAGAGCATTTGCACACGCGGGCTGAAGCGGGGCTTTTCGATGTGTCGCATATGGGGCAGGTGATGCTGACCTCGCCTGAGGGCATCGAGGCGCTGGGTTTGGCACTTGAGACGCTTGTGCCGGTCGATGTTTTGGCGGTGAAGCCGGGGCGGCAACGCTATGGCATATTTACCAATGACACGGGCGGCATCCTGGATGATCTGATGATTTCCAATACCGGTGATGCGCTGTTTTTGGTGGTCAACGCCGCATGTAAACAGGAGGACATCGCCCATCTGATTGCGCATTTGCCTGACCACGTCACCGTGACGGAAATCACAGATCGTGCGCTATTGGCGCTCCAAGGCCCAAAAGCAGAGGCTGTTCTTGCACAGATCGTGCCACAGGTGGTCGATATGCGGTTTATGGACTCGCTGCGCATTGCTGTGGGCGGCTCCGAGTGGTGGATTTCACGTTCGGGCTACACCGGCGAAGACGGGTTTGAGATGTCCGTGCCTGCGGATGAGGCGGTCGCTTTGGCAAAGACACTGGTCGCAATGGAGGAGGTCGCACTCATCGGTCTGGGCGCGCGCGACAGCCTGCGGCTTGAGGCCGGGCTGTGCCTCTATGGACATGACATTGACGTCACCACCTCACCCGTTGAGGGCAATATCGCGTGGGCGATGCAAAAGGCGCGCCGTTCTGGTGGTGTGCGCGAAGGTGGCTTTCCCGGTGCGGATCGTATCCTGTCTGAGCTGCACAACGGCGCGGAGCGCAAGCGCGTCGGCCTTTTGCCGCAAGGCCGTGCGCCGATGCGCGAAGGCACGCCGTTGTTTGCCACCAGCGAGAGCGCGGATCAGATCGGCGTGATCACCTCCGGTGGCTTTGGCCCCTCGGTGGAACGCCCTGTCGCGATGGGATATCTGCCCGCAGAGCTCACAAAAATCGGCACCGAAATCTATGCGGAATTGCGCGGCAAACGGCTGCCCGTTACGGTCGCGGATATGCCGTTCCGGCCTTCCACTTACAAACGCTAAATTGATCAAAGGGACACTCCCACATGGCACTTGAAACCAAATTCACCGAAGAACACGAATGGATGCGCATCGAGGACGATTTGGTCGTTGTCGGCATCACCGAACATGCGGCCACGCAATTGGGCGATGTCGTGTTCATCGAACTGCCGGATGAGGGCACCGTGGTCTCGAAAGACGACGAAGTGGTGGTGATCGAGTCCGTTAAAGCGGCCTCCGACATTCTTGCGCCTTTGGACGGTGAGATCGTCGAGGTCAACGAGGCACTGGCCAATGATCCGGGTAAGGTCAACGAAGACCCGTTGGGCGATGCATGGTTTTTCAAGATGAAGATCGAAGACCTGTCCGAGCTCGACGACTACATGTCCGAAGCTGAATACAAAACCTATATCGGCTGAGGAGCATCAGGCGTGGCCTATACCCCATCGACGTACAATCCCTATGACTTTGCCAACCGCCGTCACATCGGCCCGTCTCCCGAAGAGATGGATGCGATGTTGGCAGTGATCGGCGCGCCCTCTTTGGATGCGTTGATTGACGAAACCGTGCCCATGGGCATTCGGCAGATGGAGCCTTTGAACTGGGCTCCGATGACCGAACATGAGGTTCTGGGCCATATGCGCAAAGTGGCGAAACAGAACGTGGTGATGACCTCGCTCATCGGTCAGGGGTTTTATGGGACGGTCACGCCGCCCGCCATTCAGCGTAATATTTTGGAAAATCCGGCGTGGTATACGGCCTATACGCCCTATCAGCCCGAAATCGCGCAGGGGCGTCTTGAGGCGCTGTTGAATTTCCAAACCATGGTGTCCGACATGACCGGATTGCCGGTGGCCAACGCGTCCTTGTTGGACGAAGCCACCGCCTGTGCCGAGGCGATGACCATGGCGCAGCGTGTGTCGAAATCGAAGATGCCGCGGTTCTTTGTTGATGAAAATTGCCACCCGCAAAACATCGCCGTGATGCAGACCCGCGCCGCGCCACTGGGCATCGAGATTATTTTGGGTGACCCGCGCGATATGGACCCGGCCAAAGTCTTTGGTGCGATTTTCCAATATCCGGGCACTTATGGCGGGGTCACGGATTTTACAGCACAGATCGCAGCCCTGCATGAGGTCAAAGCCGTGGCGATCATGGCGACCGACTTGATGGCGCTGACGTTGCTCAAAGATCCCGGCGCGATGGACGCCGATATTGCTGTCGGCTCGGCGCAACGCTTTGGTGTGCCGATGGGGTTTGGTGGTCCACATGCGGCCTTTATGTCCTGCAAAGATGAGATGAAACGCGCCATGCCGGGGCGGATTGTTGGCGTCTCGGTGGATGCAAGCGGCAATCGCGCCTATCGTCTGTCGCTGCAAACCCGCGAACAACATATTCGGCGTGAAAAAGCGACCTCCAACGTCTGTACCGCGCAAGCCTTGTTGGCGGTTATGGCGTCATTTTATGCGGTGTTTCATGGCCCTGCCGGTCTACGCGCGATTGGCGAGATGATCCATTTCAACGCGGTGCGACTGGCCGACGGCCTCAAATTCGCGGGCTTCAAAATTGCGCCAGCGGCATTTTACGACACGTTTACGGTGGAGGTCGGCGCGATGCAGGGCGTGATCCTGCGCTCAGCCATGGCCGAAGGCATCAACCTGCGCAAAGTTGGCACCGATAAAATCGGCATTTCGGTTGATGAACTGACCACGCCCGAAATCATCGCCCAAGTCTGGCGCGCCTTCGGGTATGAGGCGGAGGTGCCGGAGGGCTTCCCCGGGCTGTCCTTCCCGGAAAAGATGCTGCGCAAAAGCGGATATCTGACCCATCCGATTTTCGGGATGAACCGCGCCGAGGGCGAAATGATGCGCTATATGCGGCGTTTGGCGGACCGGGATTTGGCGCTGGATCGCGCGATGATCCCGCTGGGCTCTTGTACAATGAAACTCAATGCCGCCGTGGAAATGATGCCGATCACTTGGCCGGAATTCAACGCGATTCACCCGTTTGCGCCCGAAGATCAATCGGAAGGCTATGCCTTTATGATCAAAGACTTGGCGGATAAACTCTGTGACATCACCGGCTATGACGCGATGTCGATGCAACCGAATTCCGGTGCTCAGGGCGAATATGCCGGGCTGTTGACCATCATGGCCTATCACCGTGCAAACGGCCAAGGCGGGCGTAATATTTGCCTCATTCCAATGTCCGCACATGGCACCAACCCGGCCTCAGCTCAGATGGTGGGACTCAAAGTGGTGGTGGTGAAAACGGCGGCCAATGGCGACATTGATCTTGAGGATTTCCGCGCCAAGGCGGAGGCTGCGGGCGACACATTGGCCGCCTGCATGATCACCTATCCCTCGACCCATGGTGTGTTTGAGGAGACGGTGAAAGAGGTCTGCCAGATCACTCATGATCACGGCGGACAGGTCTATCTTGATGGCGCGAACCTCAATGCGCTGGTGGGCTTGGCCAAACCGGGCGACATTGGTTCGGATGTGAGCCATCTCAACCTGCACAAAACCTTCTGTATCCCGCATGGCGGCGGTGGTCCGGGCATGGGGCCGATCGGCGTGAAGGCGCATTTGGAACGGTTCTTGCCGGGGCATCCCGAAACGGGTGGCGAAACGGGTCCGGTGTCGGCCGCACCTTATGGCTCGGCCTCGATCCTGCCGATTTCTTGGGCCTATTGTATGTTGATGGGCGGGGCGGGCCTGACGCAGGCGACCAAGGTGGCGATTTTAAATGCCAACTACATCGCCGCGCGTTTGGATGCCGCCTTTCCGGTCCTCTACAAGGGCAAACAGGGGCGCGTCGCGCATGAATGCATCGTCGATCCGCGCGGGTTCGAAGCGCCTACGGGCGTCACAGTCGACGACATTGCCAAACGCTTGGTCGACAGCGGGTTCCACGCGCCGACCATGTCGTTTCCGGTGCCCGGCACGCTGATGATTGAACCAACTGAGTCAGAGACCAAAGCCGAGCTGGATCGGTTTTGCGAAGCGATGCTGTCGATCCGATCCGAGATTGCCCAGATTGAGACTGGCGCGCTGCCGCAGGACAACAACCCGCTCAAACACGCGCCGCATACGGTCAATGATCTGGTGGCGGAATGGGATCGCCCCTATTCGCGCGAACAGGGCTGTTTTCCGCCGGGATCGTTCCGGGTCGACAAATATTGGCCGCCTGTGGGTCGGGTTGATAACGCCTATGGCGACCGCAATCTGATTTGCCTCTGCCCGCCGCCGGAGCATTATATCGAAGCGGCAGAGTGATTATTTGCGCCGCGGGAGGTCGTTCAGATCAAAGGACACCCCCTGCGGCGCAAGCCAAGCGTTAAAGCGGGTGATTTTGTCGTCCAATGAACAGGTCTTTACCTGCGTTTCCATGTCTTTGGCGTAGGCCTCGAGCAACTTGGTCTGAGTTTCGGGTGGCAGGGTTTTGAACGGTGTCATTTTGGCCTCTTGAACAGGGTAGGGGCAGGATACATATATTCTTTAACTGGAATATGAATGGCCCGAATATGAAAGGGATGCCAACATGGCCGCGACCTTGCAAAAAGATGCCGTAAAACTCGCCTGTGCCACCTGTGGTCAGGTCAACCGTGTGCCAACGGACAAACTCAGCGCCGGGCCGAAATGCGGCACTTGTGGCGATCCGTTGATGTCCGGCAAAGTGGCGGAGTTGGACCCAAAGGGTCTGGCGGCGCTGTCGAAAAAGGATGATCTGCCGGTCTTGGTGGATTTCTGGGCACCGTGGTGTGGCCCGTGCCGGATGATGGCACCTGAATTTGCCAAGGCGGCGCAGGAGTTGAAAGGCCGGGCGCGCTTTGCCAAGATCAACACCGAAGAGCACCCGAAAGTGTCGATGCAAAATGGCATTCGCGGCATTCCGGCGCTGATCCTGTACCAAGGCGGCAAAGAGGTGGCGCGCATCGCTGGTGCCCGTCCGGCGCGTGATATCGTGGCCTTTGTGGTGGAAAACGGCAAGCTTCCGGCGTGATATCCGGCGCGATGGGGCGTGACAGTCTGGCGCAGACCCCTCTCCCATGCCCGTCTTGACTTTGGCGTCGGAGAGGGACAAAAATCGCGCCATATGGGGTTGTAGCTCAGTTGGGAGAGCGCGTCGTTCGCAATGACGAGGTCGTCGGTTCGATCCCGATCAACTCCACCAAAATCCTATTGTTGTGTCATTGGACCATAAGAGTGCATCTCAGTGTCAAGAAAATGCTGAGACACAAGATATAGTAGCTGTTTTCCTTTTTTAGGACAACTCGCTCCGTCTCCAGAACTCCCGAAAGGTCTCCGCTGCCCGAAAATCGCTATGGCGTGATCTTTGGACTGCGAAGGGCAGAGGATCGGCAGCTTGCCGTTGCACGGCTTGAAGCTGAAGGCATTCCGGCAGAGCGGATTTTCACGACCGACTCCGAAGAGCCAAATGCAACGCCGGTTTGGCTTAACGTTCTGAGTGCAGACGCGGAACTGATCGCTCCGTCTCTGAACGACCTAAATCTTTCAACACAAGGCATTGCCGCCACGGTCGAGGCAGCGCGAGAGTTCGGCATTCATATCCGCTGCCTTGATGATGCATTCGACAGCCGAAACGATTGGCAATCCCAAATCGGCACTCTGCTGACAGGCCTCAACCTCCTCGACCGCAAAGGCTTCTCCGACCGCACCAAGATCGCGCTGCAAGAGGCCAAAGCCCGCGGCCAACGTCTGGGGCGCAAGCCGAGCATGACAGACCTGCGAAAAGCCATCGCCATCCAGATGATCGAGGCCGGGTACAAAGGGACCAAAATATGGAAAACCCTCGCGGTTCTTGAAGAACCGCCGATCAGCCAGTCGGCCTATTACCTCTGGCAGAAAGCATGGTTGGCTGAGAGGAGTTGATCAAACACGAAGGGCGGGAGGACGAAGTCGCTCGCGCGGCAATGGCGCTTGTTGCTGGTGTTCTGAGATAACCGTGTCGGTGAGCATTTTGAGATCTGGCTGACCTGTTTGACGATTGGGGTTTCTCAATCTGATGACAGGAGGTTCCCATGGAGGCGCAACCGGTGCGAAGGTTGGCGAAATGGTACATGAATCCATTGTTCTTCAGGAAACTATTAAAAAGACAAAGCAAGTAGAAAAACTTGCAAAAGTCGGTGCCGGTGCCGGTGCCGGTACATTAGGTGGTGGCGCGGCAGGAGGTGCAGCGTCGGTAACAGATCAGTTACTTACAGATGGAAGATTGACATCTCTGAAACGTTTACCGACATCGCTGGGGGAGTTGTCGCCGGGGCAGCGGGTGCTCGAGTCAATTTAGGTGGAAACACGAAGGAGGTAGCTCCAGCGGTTGGTTCCGTCATCCCACCTTTGCGGTTGACTATTACCAAGTCTGCCCAAGAAGCAGGAGAGCCACTTGTTTCAGAAGCAATTGGTCGCCTTGCGGATGAATTGTATGAAAAAAACAAGCCTAGAGAAGATAAAGGCGATGATGAACAAGATTAAATTCCCAAACCTCTTTGCTGTGTTTCTGGTTGTAGTTTCACATTTCGTATTTTTTTTTGTTAATTGGTGGACCGAGAATGTCAGACCCAAAGGCTTTCGCAGGTGCAAGCACGGTGTCGACGACATACGCGGTGCTTTGGATTATGATTGCCGGTACTCTTACCCTAAAGCCCAAACAGAGTGTGGCAGCGGTTTCTGTGCAAATTTCACTCGTTGGAACTATAACCTATTTTGCCTATGGACGCTGGCTCGGGTTCAAGAATGATGCGTTGCTTGGCATCGTTGGCGATGTTCTGCTTCAGCCCACTCTAATCCCAAGCTTGATACTAATTATGCTATCAACGTTAATACACTTCATTTCGCGGGGAAATAAACTTTAGATAACCGCTCTCAAATGAATGCTTCTCCTTGGGTAATCCCCCCGAAAGTAAGGGGCTGCGGAAGTAGAATTTTCTCGGCAAGATGAACGAGGCGTTTCCGAATGAAGACCCGCAGAGACACTGAGGCGCAGATTCTTGCGATCCTGCGACAGGCCGAAGGCGGTGTGGCGGTGGCCGAGTTGTGCCGTGAGCATGGCATGAGCAGCGCGTCGTTTTACAAATGGCGGGCGAAGTATGGCGGCATGGATGCGTTTATGGTCAGCCAGATGAAGGCCATTGAGGAAGAGAACCGCAGGCTGAAGCGAATGTATGCGGACCTGAGCATGCAGGCCGATTTGTTGAAGGAAGCCCTCGGAAAAAAGTAGTTGGGCCATCTCAGCGACGAGAGATGGCCGCAACAGCGGTGGAGCGGCGCGGGGTCAGCGTTGCGCTGGCCTGCCGGGCTTTTGGTGTCAGCGAGACCTGCTATCGCTACAGCCACTTCTGAGGGATGAGAACGAGCAGATCGCTGATTTGCTGACCGGTCTGACGGATGCCCGCAAGACTTGGGGTTTCGGGCTATGTTTTCTGCATTTGCGCAACGTGAAGGGGCATCCATGGAACCACAAACGGGTTTACCGGATCTACTGCGAGCTTGAACTGAACCTTCGGATCAAGCCGCGTAAACGGCTGAAGAGGGACAAGCCCGATGCGCTGGCGGTGCCAGAAGCACCGAATGTCACCTGGTCGATGGATTTTATGGCCGACCGGCTCGGCGATGGTCGTGCCTTTCGGCTGCTGAACGTCTTGGATGATTTTAACCGTGAGGGCCTCGGCATCGAGGTCGACTTTTCCTTGCCCGCCGAGCGTGTGATCCGAAGCCTTGAGCGGATCATCGAGTGGCGCGGAAAACCCGGGACCATTCGGGTCGACAATGGCCCCGAATACATCAGTGAAAAGCTGATGAAATGGGCCGAGAAACATGGGGTCACCATCCAGCATATCCAACCCGGCCAGCCTCAGCAAAACGCTTACATCGAGCGCTACAACCGCACCGTCAGGCATGAGCGGCTCGACCAATCCATCATCGAAAGCATCGAGGAGGCCCAAGATCACGCCACTCAATGGTTATGGACTTACAACAACGACCGCCCCAACATGGGCATCGGCGGCATAACACCCGCCATGAAACTGAAAATGGCCGCATAAGTTCTACGACCGCACCCCGTTAAAAATGGGGGGATTACCGGGCGATAGAACGTGGTGCGCAGGATGCCCATCCAAGGCCGGATAATGTCGGCGATGAAGCGAAGAGCAACATGGCGTCGAAACCCCGGAGGTTCACATGGCCTGATTGCAGGACGACCGATTGCAAGGCAACAGCCGCAACCGCATTCACCCCGAGCGTCACCCAAGCCGCGCCTGCCACACTCAGACCCTGCCAAGGCCCGACGCCATTGATCAGCGCGAAGCTCGCTGCGAGGTTTCCAAGAACGATCCCGGTAGAAAGCCAGATGATTGCGCCAGGTTTCTCTACGGCATTCAGTACATCCTTGCACACTGCGAACAAAAATAACGCAGCAATGGCCCATGCAAGGATACCTGCATAGTCATTAAAGGCGAGGACAAGCTCGGGTTCATCCCCGCTATTGCTAAGCATCAAGCCGGATGCATGTGCGCCGACGATGGCCAGAACTGCGAAACCTCTCACCATGATTAAGAGCAAGATCGTCTTGCCCAGACCAAGTGCTGCGAGTTCGGTTGTGCCAAGTGCCCCTACAACACAACCGTGAGATCAGTCAGCCCAATAAGAATTTCCGTCAGGTAGAAGGCTCCGATGGGGAGGGCAGTTCTGAAAAGAGAGCAGGCAGTTACCTGTCGTCGAAGAATATGCGTGGGCCGCAATTCCCTCGCCAGGTTTCGTTCTGCTTCACACTCCAGTTGACATAAAATGACCACCGGCAACGCAGGGTGCCGGTGGTTTGGGGTTTGGCAACGATTTGGATCCTTAGCAGTCAGCCGCGATTGTCCCTGGAATACATATTCGCGCTGTCACGCGTGATTGTTTGGCCCCTCAGGCTCACTCGGGCGCTTCGACAAGGATTTTGACGTGGGATTTTTCGGCCACGAGGCTCTCAAATCCTTCGGTCACGATGTCCTCAATCGCGATGCGTTTGGTGACAAGTTTCTCGGCGTTGAAATAGCCTTGCGTCATCAATTCCATCACCGCCGGATAGACATTGCGGTACGCAATGGTGCCAAGCAGCTGCCGCTCTTTGAGCACCACGGTGTTGGGGTGGAACGCCGCCTCTTTTTCCCAAATCGAAACGATCAGGGTCTGTCCTTCGTGGCGCGTGGCGTCGATGCATTGCGGTAAAACCTGCGGCACGCCGGTGACCTCAAACGCAACATGAACCCCGCCCGTTGCCGCGCGGATGGCCGCAACGGCATCCGTCGATGCCGGATCAATGGCTGAGGTTGCGCCGAGTTCCAGCGCCTTTTGGCGACGCACGTCTGAGGGTTCAACCACATGGATTTGGGACGCCCCTGCGACACGCAGCGCTTCGACCACCAAAAGCCCGATGGGCCCCGCGCCAAACACCGCCGCCGTATCCCCGGCTTTGATTTTAGACATACGCACGGCATGCAGCGCCACGGCAGCCGGTTCAACCAACGCGCCTTGTTCCATCGACAGAGTGTCGGGCATTTTGTGAATCATCCGCGCAGGCACCACGGAATAGGCGGCAAACCCACCGTGACCGCCCGACAGGCCAACAAAGCCCAAGCTGTCGCAGAGATTGTATTTGCCTTCCAAACAGGCGGGGCAGTTGCCACAGGCAAAGATCGGTTCGATGGCCACGCGGTCGCCAACGCTCACATTGGTGACGGTTTCACCGACCTCGGTCACCACACCACTGTATTCATGCCCCATCGTGATCGGGGCCTGATCGTGGCTCAGCGGGTGATCTTCGCCGACGGGGACAAAGATCGGTCCGGCGAGATATTCATGTAGATCACTGCCGCAGATGCCGGTCCAGGCGACCTTGACCTTAACATCGCCGGGGCCGGGGGTTGGCTCTGCCACCTCTTCGACCCGGATGTCTTTCACGCCATGCCAACGTGCTACTTTCATAATATGTCCTTTTCTTTGAAGAGGGTGGGGTCAGCGATAGACCATGCCACCGTCGATGAGGATCGCCTGACCAGTCATATAGTCGCTGTCTGGACCCGCGAGATACGAGACGAGGCTGGCCACGTCGTCGGCGGTTTGCGCGCGGCCAAGCGCGATGGAGTCGACAAATTTGTCAAACGTCGCGCCCTTTTTCGCGCCGGTAAGATCGGAGAACCGCGCGTCGATTTCGGTCCACATATCTGTGCCCACGACACCGGGGCAGTAGGCGTTGACCGTGATGCCGTCGGAGGCGAATTCTTTCGCCGCGACCTGCGTCAGGGCCCGCACCGCGAATTTGGTCGAACAATAGGCCCCGAGCATCGGAAAGCCGTCGTGCCCGGCGATGGAGGAGGCGGAGATGATCTTGCCTTTTGTGCCGTCTTTTTTGAACCGGGCGGCGGCGGCCTGAATGCCCCAGAGCACGCCCTTGACGTTAACGGCATGGATCTTGTCCATCTCGGCTTCGGTGATCTCGGAGATGGGTTGGACCTGTGCGATGCCGGCGTTGTTGATCATGATGTCAAAGCCGCCGAGTTGATCGACGGTGCTGTCGATGGCGTCAATGACCTGTTGGCGGTTGGTGACATCGGCGGTGATGGCGATGACCTTTGCGCCGCTCTTGGAGAGCTGGCTTTCGGCCTCAGAGAGATCGTCGGCGTTCAGATCGACCAATGCGATCGCAGCCCCATCGGCGGCGAGCCGTTGCGCGATGCCAAAGCCGATGCCGCGCGCTCCGCCTGTGATGAGTGCGGTTTTACCTTTGAGAGTCATAGTGCACCTCATGTGTTTGAAGGCTTGGGCGCGCACCCGTTACGGGGGAGGGAGCGGGTGCGCGCGGTTTGCATCATGGGAGGGATGCAAATCAAAGGGCCGCCATCAGGACAGGTGATGCACAGATTGAAGCCCATAGACCGGGGTCTCGATCCCCTCCATCCGCGCTTTCAGTTGCAGCGCGAGATAAAGTGAATAGTGCCGCGACTGGTGCAGGTTGCCGCCGTGGAACCACAGGTTGTCCTGTTGCGTCGGTTTCCACATGTTGCGCTGTTCACCTTCCCACGGACCGGGATCTTTGGTGGTGTCGGAGCCAAGGCCCCAGACCTTGCCCACCTTATCGGCCACCTCTTGGCTGATCAGATCGGCGGCCCAGCCATTCATCGAGCCAAAGCCTGTGGCCATGACCACAAGATCGGCCTCAAGCCGGGTGCCATCGCTCAGCACCACAGCGTTTTCTTCGAAGTGATCGACCTGTCCCTGGACGAGCTTGACCTCGCCGTCGATGATGAGCTGGCTGGCACCCACGTCAATATAATAGCCCGACCCACGCCGCAGATATTTCAGGAACAGACCAGAGCCGTCATCGCCCCAATCCAGTTGAAATCCTGCCTTCTCCAGCCCGGCGTAAAACTCGGCATCGCGCTCGCGCATCTGGTCATAGAGCGGGATTTGGAATTCATGCATGATTTTGTAGGGCAGGGAGGCGAAAATCATATCCGCCTTCTCGGTGGTGACGCCGTTGGCCAGAGCCTCCTCGGAATAAAGACCGCCAAGGCCGATCTCCATCAGGCTGTCGGATTTGACGATATGGGTCGAGGAACGCTGCACCATGGTCACATCGGCCTCGGCCTCCCAAAGCGCGGCACAGATATCATGGGCGGAGTTGTTGGACCCAACCACGACGACCTTTTTGCCGGTCCAGTCATCTGGGCCTTTGTGTTGGGACGAATGCTGAATTTCGCCTTTAAAGTTCTCCATGCCGGGAAAATGAGGCACATTCGGCTTGCCCGACATGCCCGTCGCCAGAACAAGCTGGGTCGGTTTCAGAAGGACGGTCTCGCCATCGCGATTGACCTCAATCGTCCATGTTCTGGCGCTCTCATCATAGGCGGCTTTGACCACTTCGGAGCGGGTCCAATAGTTGATCTCCATGACTTTCGTGTACATCTCAAGCCAATCACCGACCTTGTCTTTCGGTGTGAACACCGGCCAGTTGTCGGGGAATTTGATGTAAGGCAGATGGTCGTACCAGATCGGATCATGCAGGCAGAGCGATTTGTAGCGCGAGCGCCATTGATCGCCGGGGCGGTCGTGTTTGTCCAAAACGATGGTCGGCACACCAAGCTGACGCAACCGCGCGCCCAAGGCAATGCCACCCTGTCCACCGCCAATGATCACCGTGTAGGGCTGGGTGTCATAGCCAAGCGAGGCCTCCTCCGCCTCGCGCCGTTCTTTCCAACTCAGGCGGTTTTTCTGCGCGCCATGTTCTGCGCCCATCGGGCGGCGTTTGCCACGGCTTTCCTCAAAGCCTTTGAGTTCTTGCAAGGCGGTCAGCAGGGTCCAGATCCGGTCGTCTTTCAACCGCATCAAGCCCCAGCCGCGTCCGACCTTGGTTTCAAATGTCACCCAAGCTGTCGTCACCCCGTCCTCCTCGACCGGGAGTTCGCCGTCTTGTAGGCGGAACGTGTTGGGCTGGGTTTTATCCAATTGGTGAAGCAACATTTCCCCCACAGCGTCCTGACCTTCGACCGTCTTAAGGTTCCAGGTCACGGCGACCAAATCGCGCCAATAGCTGTCGGTGGTAAAAAGGGCCGTGGCCCCTTTGATGTCGCCTTCCTCCAAAGCGGCATTCAATCGGTCCAGCACGTCCTGCGTGCGGGTCGTCACGGTTGAATCAAGCATCACATCTCCTCCTAAGTGCGTTTCTTGTAGGAGGAGTATCTCAGCGAGATTTAGAAATGAGCTACCGTCAATCGTCTCAGAGTAGACCAGAAAAGAGGCGCTGCGTTGCGGCATGTTGCGGACGCAACGCTGTGCAACAGATCATTCAGGCAGGTGCAACCCGGCCTTGCGCATGCGGCGCAAAACCGTCGATCTGTTGACCCCAAGGCGACGCGCCACGCGTGACATATTCCACCCGCAGGCCTCCAGAATATGCTCCAAAGTCTCTTCGGCCTTTGCGGTCTCTTCAACCGGGGCGGGCAAATCGGGTAGGTCAATCACGGGCCCTTCGCTGAGGGCGACGGCCACATCGAGCACTTGTTCAAGCTCGCGCAGGTTTCCGGGCCAAGATCGTCCCATCAAAGCCGCGCGTGCCGACGGCGATAGCCGTATGTCATCAGGGGCGCGCCGTCTCAGCATGCGATCAATCAACCACCCAAGATCTTGCCGTTGCCGCAGCGGCGGGAGGTCTAGCGTCTTGCCGGTCAGTCGATGAAACAATGTGCGGGGCAAAGTCAGATCGGCTGGCGCAACGCAGGTCGTCGACAGGGGGCGCAATTCTGTTTTTTGATCCAACAGGGCCGTGAGAGCGCCTGCGGTGGCCGCAGGTAAATCTTCGATCCGCCGCAACAATAATGTCGTCGGGCCTGTTGTGTCTTGGCACGCGTCGCGCAATGTCTCCGGTGTCAGACCTGCGCAGTCTATGGTCAAAAATCCGCTCGCCGTTCCGACCATATGTATGGCGCGGGCCAGCCGAGATTTGCCTGTGCCGGTTTCCCCGGTGATCAGCAATGGTACGGTGGTGCGGGCCAGTTTCTCAGCCTGCGCCAACACCTGTGCCATGCTCGGGTCGCCGCCAGACAACCCCGGTAGGACACCACCCCGGCGCACTCCACTGTCTGCCTTTCTGGGCGCTTGCGGTGCGATGGCATGGCCGAACAGGGCACCGCCGTCACGCATTTCCACCACCCGTTCCTCGGTTGGCCGATCCCGCATCAGCCCCGGCAGATCATCCACGGACAGCCCAAGCACTTCGTCAATACGCTGACCCAGAATGGGCGCTCCCTCAGGAAACAAGCGTCGTGCGGCGCGCGTGTAGCCGATCACACGGCCTGACCCGTCCAGTCGCACCGCCACCTCTGGGTCAACATCGAGGAACTCGGGGCTTGAGGACAGGCGCAACACCCAATCACGACGGCTTTCGGCCATAAGGTTGGCCATTTCCACCCGCCGCGCCGCATTGGTCACAAGGCTCATCGCAAGGTTCTGGCTGCTTTTGGCATTGGGCGAGCGCAAAAGCGAAATATCCAGGACGGCGGTCAATTGCCCGAGGCTGTCAAAAATCGGCGCAGCAGTGCAGGACAGCGTGGTGTGGGCATTGCCGAAATGGTCGTCTTGATGGACGGTCACGGGTTCTTGGGTGACGATGCAGGCCCCGACGCCGCAGGTGCCCGCAAGATCTTCTGCCCAGTTCGACCCCAAAAGCAGGCCAGCGCCGCGCAAATCATCAACGAAAAGATCATCACCAAAAAAATCGACGCAGACCCCCTGCGCATCGGTGAGCAGCAGCACATAGTTTTGCCCGGCCACTTGACGAAACAGGCTTTGTAGGCCGGACCGCGCGGCGGAAATCATCCATTCGGCTTGTTTTCTGTGGGCGCGCAATTCAGTTTCGGTGACGATATGGGCCGGTTCGGTGCGCAAAGGGTCCATGCCATAGAGTTCGACACAGCGCCGCCATGACGCAGACACGAAACTGTCGCGCCCGGTTGGGGTGCCCTCAAGCACTCTTTCGATCTCTTCGATATGACGCCGCTCTGTCATGATCTCTCCTCCCGCGCGGAAGAGTAGCACGCGTGTCCCGTATTTGTGGATGGGACTTTTGTAGGCTTCAGCCGTGGCCTTTGCGGTGTTTCTCTCGTTTTGAGCCGGTTTTCGGGGTGCGACATGTTTTCAAAATGCGACGTGTAAAGGAGAAAAAAGGTTAACAGCGCGAATCACCTGTGTTAGCGTGAGGCCAATAAAATAAAAAACTTGGCAGGCATACAGGCAATGAGAGCGGGCTTTTCCGGCACGTTTGTCATCGCGTGGGCGCAAGGGGAGGTCGATGGCCTCACCAATGCGCCTCTTTCCGCACTCAGGGTCGGGGCCTCATGGCGCTGGTCGGGGGAGGCGGTGTGCGTCGATGGCGCACGCGATGTCTACGTCCTAGACGGCGCAATCGGGCGCGCCGAATTACATCAACGTGCGGCGCAATCAGTGCGCCGTTTGATCGGGTCCGCGTTAGCGGGGGCTCCCATTTATCATGACACCGATGTGCGAGAGCGGCTTTTCGATGGCGGGTTTGACGTCACTGATGGCATCAAGCGCTATGAGATCACCCTGATCGACAGTGCCGAGCTGGGTGCGCCGCTTTTGATGTTCTTGGGGGAGATGCCGCAGAAGGACACCGATCTTTGGGTGGTGTCCTCTCATGTTGCCGCCGCGCGCGAGGCTGAGGAACATCTGCCGGGCGCGGTGATTTGTTTTGCTCAGGGCACCCATATTTTGACGCCGGATGGCCCACGTGCGGTTGAAACTCTACGTGAAGGCGATTTTGTACAGACCAAAGACAATGGCGCGCAGGCCCTGCGTTGGATCGGCGGGCGGCGGATTTCGGGCGCGCGGCTCTATGCGATGCCGCATTTGCGTCCGATCCGGTTGAAAGCCGATGCTTTGGGCATGGGGCAGCCGGACGAGGATTTGATCGTGTCACCGCACCACCGGATGGTGGTGCGTGGGGCAGCAGCGCGGGAGTTGTTCAATGCTGATGAGGTTTTGGTCGCGGCCAAGGATTTGGTCAATGACCGCTCCATTGTGATCGAAAGGGCGCTGCGCGAGGTGCAGTATATCCACCTTCTGTTTGACGCCCATCAGGTGATCATCGCCAATGGTTTGGAGACCGAGAGTTTCCACCCGGGCTTTGCCGGATTGCGTGAGATTGCCGAAGATCAGCGTGAGCGGTTGTTGGAGCGGTTTCCGCATCTTGCCGAGCAAGCCGAAACCTATGGACCCGCGGCGCGGCGCACCTTGTCGGCGGCGGAAGCGGCGATCATGATGCATAATGTGGCGTGATCTCTAAGATCGACGGGATTTCACACGCTCGGCGCTTGACTCCGCAAGTCCCGCCTGTATAAGCCCGCCATCCGGTGTGCAGAGATGTGCGCCGGTGCTCTATTTGGTGTTGGCGGCCCTCGCAAGGGGATGCCTGTCGGCCGAAACGATAACTCCGCCCAATGCGGACAGTTCGTGGACGCAAAGGACAGCACCTTTCATTATAACCTGAAAGGATCCAGATCGTGACCAAACGCACGTCTGCCAAGTACAAACTCGATCGCCGTATGGGCGAAAACATCTGGGGTCGTCCGAAGTCCCCGGTCAACCGTCGTGAGTATGGCCCCGGCCAGCACGGTCAGCGTCGTAAGGGCAAATTGTCCGACTTCGGTCTGCAGTTGCGCGCCAAGCAAAAACTCAAAGGCCACTACGGTGATTTGACCGAAAAACAATTCCGTCGCATCTTTGCTGACGCTGAGCGGATGAAAGGCGATACTGGCGAAAACCTCATTGGTTTGCTCGAATCCCGCCTTGACGCTGTTGTGTACCGTGCGAAATTCGTCGCAACCGTGTTCGCAGCCCGTCAGTTCGTGAACCACGGCCACGTGACCGTGAACGGCCAGCGCGTGAACATCCCCTCCTACCGCGTGAAAGAGGGTGACGTGATCGAAGTGCGTGATCGCTCCAAACAGCTCGCAGTTGTCCTCGAAGCCACCCAATTGGCTGAGCGTGACGTGCCTGACTACATCGAGGCAGACCACCACAAAATGTCCGCGACCTTCGTGCGTCGTCCGGGCCTGTCCGATGTGCCGTTCGCTGTTCAAATGGAACCGAACCTCGTCATCGAATTCTACGCTCAGAACTAATCTGAGCCGACAGTTTGAAAATTTTGAAAGGCCGCCCTTTGGGGCGGTCTTTTGCATATGCGGGTGTCAAAAATTAGACCCAGGCCCACCTGACATGCGACGGGGGGCCTGTGCGTTGGGTGCGAAAAACCGACGCGTGTGAGCAACAGCACGGGCTTGGGTGTTCATCTGTCTGGCCTTAGGTGAAAAGCGGCGCTAAGAGAGGCAGGTAATTCAACGCGAGTGGACCTATGACCCGTTTGATCGAACCGCAGCCCGGCATCCTTGACATCACGCTCTATCAGAGCGGGACAAGCCATGTGGCCGGCGTAGAGAATGTGATCAAGCTGTCGTCGAACGAAAACCCGTTCGGCGCGCCAGAAAGTGCAAAAGCAGCTTTTGCCAAGGCTGCGCACACGTTGCATCGCTATCCCAATACCGATCACTTCCCCTTGCGCAAAGCGATTGGCGATGTGCACGGGCTTGATCCCGAGCGCATCATTTGCGGCGTCGGTTCGGATGAGATCATCACCTTTTTATGCCAAGCCTATGCGGGCGTGGGGGACGAGGTGATTTATACCGAACACGGGTTCTCGATGTATAAAATCTCGGCGCTGGCAGCGGGGGCGACCCCGGTTTGTGTGGCCGAACGCGAACGTGTGGTCGATGTTGATGCCATTCTGGCGGCCTGCAATGAGACCACCAAATTGGTGTTCATCGCCAATCCGGCGAACCCGACCGGCACGATGATCGGCCAACGTGACATTTCTCGTCTTGCCGCCAATCTTCCAAGCCAAGCAATTTTGGTGCTGGATGGGGCCTATGCCGAATTTGTCGAAGGCTTTGATGGCGGTGCCGCCCTTGTTGAGGCGCGCGACAATGTTGTGATGACGCGGACATTCTCCAAGATTTACGGTCTTGGTGGCGTGCGCATTGGTTGGGGCTATGGCCCGAAAGACATCATCGACGTGCTGAACCGGGTGCGCGGTCCGTTTAACCTGTCAGAGCCGCAATTGGCCGCCGCCGAAGCCGCCGTGAAAGACCGCGACTGGGTCGAAAAATGCCGCGAGGACAACACCCGTTTGCGAGCGTGGTTGGCCGAGGCGTTGATGGAACTGGGGGTGCCCTCTGACACGTCCTGCGCCAACTTCATCCTCGCGCGGTTCTTGGATCAGGCCGAGGCCGAAGCCTGTGATGATTTTCTCAAACAAAACGGCATCATCGTGCGCCGGGTGGCGGGCTATGGCTTGCCAAATTGTTTGCGCATCACCGTGGGAGATGAGGCGTCTTGTCGCCGGGTCGCGCATGTGATCGGCCAGTTTCGGGAACAGAAAAAGTGAGCACGGTGCTTTATAACCGGGTCGCCCTGATCGGGTTGGGACTGATTGCGGGCTCGATGTCCTTGGCGATGCGCCGCGCCGGTGTGGCGGGTGAGATCACCGGCTTTGCCCGCTCGCAAGCCACGCGCAACATCGCCGCCGAGATCAACCTTGTTGATCGGGTCTGTGACAGTGCGTTTGAGGCCGTGAAAGACGCCGATTTGATCGTGCTGGCCGTGCCGGTGGGCGCGATGGGCGCGGTGATGGCCGAGATCGAACATGTGCTGAAACCTGGCGCGGTTGTCACCGATGTGGGCTCGGTCAAAAAATCCGTGCTTGAAGCCGTGTTGCCGCACATACCCGAAGGCGTGCATTTCATCGGCACGCACCCGATGGCTGGGACCGAACATTCGGGGCCCCGTTCTGGCTTTGCGGAACTGTTCGACAATCGTTGGTGCCTGATCGTGCCGCCTGAGGGCGCGGATGAGGCGGAGGTCGAAAAGCTTGAACGCTTTTGGCGCGCGCTTGGCTCCAACGTCGAGCGGATGGACCCGGAACACCACGACATCGTCTGTGCCGTGGTCAGCCATGTGCCGCACCTGATCGCCTACACGATGGTCGGCGTGGCCGATGATTTGCGCCGTGTCACCGATCAGGAGGTGATCAAATTCTCCGCTGCGGGTTTTCGCGATTTCACCCGGATCGCCGCCTCAGATCCGACCATGTGGCGCGATGTGTTTATGACCAACAAAGAGGCATCCTTGGAAATTCTGGGGCGCTTCACCGAAGAATTGTTTGCGCTGCAACGCGCGATCCGCACCGGCGACGGCGATCATTTGCACGACTATTTCACGCGCACCCGCGCCATTCGTCGCGGCATCATCGAGGCGGGTCAGGACACGGACGCCCCGGATTTTGGACGCGCCAAAAAAGGCACATGAGGGCACGGGCGGGCATAACGCTTGCGTTGGCCTCGGCCTGTATTGCCGGGCCAATCTGGGCGCAGATGGACCGTTCGCCCATTCCCTTGCCGCGGCCCGGAACCACCGCTCCTTTAGCTCGCGTTGCTGCGGTTACGGCTGAGGCCTCCCCTACGGCATATTTCGCCTCACCTCTCCCCAAACCCCGTCCGAAACTGCGGTCTCAAAACGGGCAGGCGGCACAGCTGAGCTATGGCAAAAAGGGGTCGGTCTGTGGCGTGAGCGACATCCGGGGCCGGACCATCAGTGCGATCCGGGGCAAGGCAGGTTGTGGTATTTCCGAGCCTGTTGAGATCACCGAGGTCGCGGGCGTGCGCCTGTCCACCCCGGCGATTGTTGATTGCACCACCGCCAAAACGCTTCGCTCTTGGGTCGAGAACGGCGCGAAACCTACGATTGGGCGGCTTGGTGGCGGGCTTGCCGAGCTGAAAGTCGCTGCCAGTTATGCCTGTCGGCCCCGCAACAACCAAAGCGGTGCGAAAATCTCGGAACATGGTAAAGGCCACGCCATCGACATTTCGGCCCTCACGCTGCGCAACGGCAAATCCTTGAGCGTGCTCACCGGCTGGGATCAGCGGGTGGATGGCAAACTGCTACGCAAGTTGCACGGCACGGCCTGCGGACCGTTTGGCACCGTCTTGGGGCCCGAGTCAGATCGGTATCACCGCGATCACTTTCATTTCGACACGGCGCGCTATCGCGCCGGAAGCTATTGCCGCTGACCTTTACCGGATTCTCAGGCGCGGGGCTGGGCCCAGTGGGATAAAGCCCAAGGTGATCATCCCGTCTTTCAGCGTCAGCTCCGCATCAATCGTGTCTTTGCGTCCCGAAAGTCCGGCCAGCATCTCGCCTGCGCGCAGCGCGAGGGTGCTCATATTTTGCGGGATCATGCCGGTCGATATGGCGATTTCGATCATCTCGCGCCAATTCTGAGCCTTGATTGCGACTTTGCCCACCGGATAGCCGCGGGCATCCACATCAAAGGCCCCGGTCATGCGCAAATCCAATTTGCCCCATTTCGCGGTGAGGCTGGTCAGGTCAATATGGGTCGGCTGTGGGCGTGGGCCTTCGAGGGCATGAATGTCCCACGCTCCGTTGAATGTGGTCGTCATGCTCAGCTCAAGCTGCTCAAATTGATGCGACAAAAGCCCTTTTGGATCGAGCGATGTCATCAGGCCTTGTGACGGGGTCAGCCCCTGTGCGGTGAGGGAAATTTCATGTTTGAGGGGGTTGGAGCTGTCACGTTGGGTGTTGAAACGCCCGGTTTCAAGTGTCACGCCCCAGCCCAAATTGGAGGTCACGGCAAAGCCGTTGAGCGTGGCGGAGGCATGATCCAAGGTCAGGCTCGGTCCCGGTTCGACAAACAATTCCGCCTCGGCCACCTCTTGTGTGATCTCCATCCGTTGCAGCGGCGTGGCCAATGTGGCCGTTTGTGCGACCTGCGCGCGAATGCGGGTCGGGCGGTGGCTTTGGCTCAGGATGTCAAACTGCGGCGTTGAAAAGGCCACACCTGTGCGTGGATCGGCAAAGCGCGGCTCGGTGATGGTGGTGTCAAACCGCAGCGGAAATCCGTGCGTAGCAATGTCACTATAGTCGGCCTGCCAGCCCTCAGAGGCGCGCGCGGAGGCCCATCCCGCAATTGCCTTTTCTGTGCCCTTCGCGCCGATAAACCAATAGCCGGAATAGGCCAGCCCAATGATCACGACGAGCCAGATGAGTTTGCGCATGTGTTGCCCTTTCGCGGCGGGGTTGGCGCACCATGTGCCCGACCCTTTGCATTCCGTTTCAGCCCGTGTTTAACGGGCCTCGGTGCCTTGGAAAAGGCCTTAGACGGGAAAGCAGGATGACGTTGGATCACGATTTAGAAGAAGGGTTTTGGGTCTTTGGCTACGGCTCATTGATGTGGAATCCGGATTTTGCCTTTGCGGAGCGGGTGCCCGCGACCCTTTTGGGCTATGCCCGCAGCTTTTGCATGTGGTCTATCCATCACCGGGGCACGCCTGAGGAACCGGGGCTTGTTTTGGCTCTGGACTTGGAAGATCGCGCCTCCTGTCGCGGCTTGGCCTTTCATGTTAGTCGCGATCATGCCGCCGCCACACTCGCCTATTTGCGCGAGCGTGAATTGGTGTCTTCGGCCTATTTGGAACGCCGGGTGATGTTAACCCTGTCGGATGGGCGTGAAGTTCCGTCTCTGGCCTATGTTGTCGATCCTGATCATGTCCAATACACCGGGCCTCTCCCGCTCACGCGCCAAGCCGAAATCATCGCCCGCGCCATCGGCGGACGTGGGCCGAACGCGGAATACCTGTTCAATACCGCGCTTCATTTGGCCGAACTGGGTATGGAGGATGCGGATCTGACGCAATTGGCCGAAATGGTGCGCCAAATCTCACCGCCGTAGCCCACACACGCGATTGCGTGTTGGCAGGTCACAGTTCCTCGCCTATCGTGGCCATGACAGGCAATGACAGGTCAGGACAAGGTCAATGGGCCAACCAGATCAAAGGCTTCCGCGCGCAGCCGAGCAAAAGTTTTTCTCTCAACCGGTACGTCAGATCACCATGATGATCATCGTGCTTGGGTTGGTGGGATTTGGGTTCTATGTGGCGCTGCCCCGGGTCGGCCCGGTGTTTTTTGCCAACCTCTATCTCAACGGCTTCATCGCCTTTGTCTTTGTCATCGGCATTTTCGCCTGTTTTTGGCAAGTGGTTCAACTGGTCGCCTCGGTCAATTGGATCGAACGGTTTTCCGGTCAGCGCCCGAATGTTCCGGGCAAACATGCGCCGCGCCTTTTGGCGCCTTTGGCCGCGCTTTTGAGGGATCGCACCGCGCGCACGCAAATCTCGTCCACCTCAGCCCGTTCGATCCTTGATTCCGTTGCGACCCGGATTGACGAGGCGCGCGACATCACGCGATATATTGCCAACCTTCTGATTTTCCTTGGCCTTCTCGGGACGTTTTATGGCCTCGCCACCACGGTCCCGGCACTTGTCGACACCATCCGTTCGCTCACGCCAAAAGAGGGCGAGGATGCAACCGACGTTTTGAGCAAATTGATGGGCGGGCTTGAGGGCCAGTTGGGCGGCATGGGCACGGCCTTTGCCTCTTCGCTTTTGGGGCTCGCGGGTTCGCTTGTGGTCGGGATGCTCGAACTCTTTGCCTCGCATGGCCAAAATCGGTTCTTTCGCGAGTTGGAAGAATGGCTCTCGACCATCACTCGGATCGGCTTTTCCGCCTCTGATGGTGAGGGCGGCGACATGTCGGCGGCTGCGGTGGTGTTGGATCAGATGAGCCAACAGATGGAGGCGCTGCAAGATTTGTTCGTGCAATCGGACGGATCGCGTGCGGCCCTTGAGGCGCGGATCGGTGACTTGGCCGGCACGGTGGACCAAATGGTCGCGCGCATAGGGGCGGAGACGCCGACGGACAAAATGTTGATGCGCGTGGCAGAGGGTCAAGAACGCCTGATTGATGTGCTTTCACATCGCGAGGCGGGCGATGAGACCTTTGACGCCGAAAGCCGGATGCGCCTGCGCTCGATAGATGTGCAACTGTTGCGCATCCTCGAAGAACTTTCCGCCGGGCGCCAAGAAAGCCTTGCGGAACTGCGCGGCGAAATTGCCACTCTGACCAGCACCCTACGCGCGCTCGGCGAACAGGGGCAGTAGAATGGCAGGGTTGCGCCGGTCCTCCCACCGCATGTCAGGGTCAATCTGGCCCGGCTTTGTTGACGCGATGACCGCGCTTTTGCTGGTGTTGATGTTCGTTTTGACGATCTTCATGGTCGTGCAATCCATGCTGCGCGACGAGATTTCAGGCCAAGCCACAGAATTGGATGCGCTGACTTCTGAAGTCACAGCCTTGGCCAATGCCTTGGGCTTGGAGCAGCAAAAAAGCATTGGATTGGAAGACCAAATCGGCACGTTGCGCGCGACCTTGTCGGAGGCGCGGGCCACGGCGGAGGCGCAGGCCGATACCATCGCCGGGCTTGAGGCCACGACCAGCGCGCAAGCGGCGCGGATTGCCTCGTTTGAAGCACAGGTCGCAAGCCTGTTGAGCGAACGCGATGCTGCGCTGACGAAAGGCGCACAATTGGCCGCGCAGATTGAGGATTTGGAGGCGGCAAAAGCCACGTTGATTTCCGAACAGGAGGCGGCGCAACTGGCCTTGGCGCAATCGCGCAAAGAGATTGACGCGGCCACCGAACAAGCGCGTTTGGCGGCCGCGCGGCGCGAGGCTTTGGACGCTTTGGTGGCGCAATTGAAAGCGGAGGCGGCGGATCGCGAGGCGGCGCTGGGCGAGGCGGTGACGCGGGCCGACACGGCAGAGACGCAGATGACAGAGGCTGAACAGGCGCGTTTGGCGGATGCGGCGGCACTCAAAGCCTTGCAGGACCGGATGGCGGCGTCGCAGGATGAAATGACGGCGATGACGCTGGCGCTTGAAGAGGTGCGCCGCGATGCCGAGGAAACGCTAACCCTTTTGGCGGCGGCCGAGGCCGCGCGCGATCAGCTTAAAGAGCAACTTGATACGCAGGTGAGCGACACGGACAAACAGGCAGCACTTTTGGCGCTGGCGCAAAAAACGCTTGCTGGCGAGGAGGCGAAAACCGCTGAGGAGGCGCGCAAAGTTGCGCTTTTGAACGCGCAAATCGCCGAGATGCGCAAACAACTGTCCTCGCTACAATCGACGCTTGATGTGCGCACGGCTGCGGACACAGAAAATCAGGTACAGGTTGATAGCCTGACCACGCGTCTCAACTCCGCCTTGGCGCAGGTCGCCGCCGAGGAAAAACGCCGCGCCGCTTTGGAAGAGGCCGAGCGCAAGCGGTTGGAACAAGAGGCGAAAAAGCTTGAAAATTATCGCTCCGAATTCTTTGGGCGGCTGCGTGAAATTCTTGGCGATCGCGAAGGCGTCACGATCGTCGGAGACCGTTTTGTGTTCAGCTCCGAGGTGCTGTTTGAACCGGCCTCCGCTGAACTTGGTCCACGGGGAAAGGACCAAATTGCCCGCGTCACGCGCACTCTTTCTGAGGTGGCCGCCGACATCCCACCCGAGATTGATTGGGTTATTCGCGTCGATGGTCACACCGACAAAACGCCGCTTTCGGGCACCGGGGAATATGCCGATAACTGGGAATTGTCGCAGGCGCGGGCCTTGTCCGTGGTGCGCTACATGTCACAAGAATTGGGCTTTCCGCCATCGCGTTTGGTCGCGGCGGGATTTGGTGAATTCCAACCCGTTGCCTATGGAGACAGCCCGATCGCCTTGGCGAAAAACCGGCGGATTGAATTGAAGTTGACGGAGAATTAGGCCGATCATTCGGTGATGGCAAAGTCGAATTGGCGTTGGTCAATGACGTGGTCGTTGCGTATCAGTTGAACCATGGCGCGGTATCCGCCCGGTGGCCATGCGCCGGGGGACCGTTTGCCCGCGCCGCGAAACAGTTGCGCTTGGGCTTTCTCGATGGGGGCGTCATAGCCGACGAGTTCGCCTTCGGGGCCGGAAATGGACAGGCGCATGATGTCGCCCGCCAAGCCGCCATAGGCAAAGCCAAACACCACTAAGGCCGGATCGGATGTGGAAAACTGGCCTTTGCCGGCGGTGCCCGCTTTGACCATATCATACGCCGGCATTTCGGTGCTGACCCCGATGGACAGCAATCCGCCGGGCACATAGTTCATGTCTGCGTTCCACAACGTCCCGTTTGAAATCGCCTCTGGTCCGCAGGAGATCACGCCTTCTGGGTTGAACGGGTCAACGACCTTGCCGTCGTGACGCACGGCCAGATGGACATGGGGGAATTGGGTTTGGCCGGACAATCCGACCTTGCCCAAGACGGTCGTAGCGGTCACGCGCTGGCCTTTTTTGACCTGAATGGACCCGTTCATCATATGGCAATATTGCGTGTTCCAGCCGCCGCCGTGATCGACGACAACGCCGTTTCCGCATTCCTTGCCGCTCACATCCGGCGCAGCTTCCACGCCTTGCGGGTAGTCGTCCATGCCGTCACGGGTGGCCGTGACCGTGCCGGGCGCTGCGGCCAAAACTTCGACGCCGTTCCACATGTCAACCACGGTGGGCAGGGCGAAATCCGTGCCGGTGTGGCCGTCGTAGGACAGGGTGCCACAGGTGAAATCCGCAGCGCCCGGGCTTGGGTCAGCATCGACATAGTTTTGGATGTAGCAATCCAGGCCCAAGGTGCAATTCAGCGGCACCGACAAAACGGGATCACGCGCCGATGCGGGGGAGGCGGCGGACAGACAGAGTAGAATAAGGCCAAAACGCATCGGGAGATCCCTCAATCATATGCGCACAGGCTCGCCTGTGAAAAAGGCCCCGTCAAGTTCTGACGGGGCCTTTTCAAACAGTGTTGCGATCACTCCGCAGTGAGCAGGGGGGCTTTTTCTGCCGTCCGATGCGCGGGGCGTCGGGTTGTTCGACACGCAGTTCGATCTGGCCATCTTTGACGCCGACCTTGACCACGCCACCTTTGGCGAGTTTGCCAAACAGCAACTCTTCGGCCAGCGGCTTTTTGATGTACTCTTGGATCACGCGACCCAGCGGACGCGCCCCCATTTTGTCGTCATAACCTTTGTCGGCGAGCCATTCCGCCGCTTTGCGGGTGAGTTCGATATGCACATTGCGGTCCATAAGCTGGGCCTCAAGTTGCAGCACGAATTTCTCTACCACCTGCATGATGACCTCTTTCGGCAGCGGCGCAAAGGACACCACGGCGTCAAGACGGTTGCGGAATTCTGGCGTAAAGGTCCGTTCAATCGCTGCCGTATCTTCGCCCGTCCGACGATCACGACCAAAACCGATGGCCTCTTTCGCTTGTTCAGTGGCCCCCGCGTTCGAGGTCATGATCAAGATCACATTGCGGAAATCGACGGTGCGGCCGTTGTGATCGGTCAGCTTGCCGTTGTCCATCACCTGCAAGAGGATGTTGTAGACGTCAGGGTGGGCCTTTTCCATCTCATCGAGCAAAAGCACACAATGCGGATGCTGATCGACGCCATCGGTCAACATGCCGCCTTGGTCAAAGCCGACATAGCCCGGAGGCGCGCCAATGAGGCGGGAGACCGCGTGTTTTTCCATATACTCAGACATGTCAAACCGCAGCAATTCAACGCCAAGACTGTCGGCCAACTGTTTCGCCACCTCGGTTTTGCCGACGCCCGTAGGCCCCGCGAACAGATAGTTGCCAATCGGCTTCTCAGGCTCACGCAGACCCGCACGCGCCAATTTGATTGCCGAAGACAGGGTTTCGATTGCTCTGTCCTGACCGAAGACAACGCGTTTGAGGGTGGCCTCCAAGTCTTTGAGCACCTCGGCATCGTCTTTCGAGACGTTTTTCGGCGGGATGCGGGCGATTTTCGCCACAACCGCTTCGATCTCTTTGGTGCCGATGGTTTTGCGGCGACGGCTTTCGGCCACCAGATGTTGCGCGGCACCTGCCTCGTCGATCACGTCGATGGCTTTGTCCGGCAATTTGCGGTCATGGATATAGCGCGCGGACAGTTCGACCGCAGCCTTGATCGCATCATGGGTATAGCGGATGTCGTGATGTTCCTCGAAATAGGGTTTGAGGCCCTGAAGGATTTTGATCGCATCATCCACAGTCGGTTCATTGACGTCGATTTTTTGAAAGCGCCGCGCCAGAGCCCGGTCTTTTTCAAAATGCTGACGGAACTCTTTATAGGTTGTGGAGCCCATGCACCGTAATTTGCCACCCGCAAGCGCGGGTTTCAACAGGTTGGAGGCGTCCATCGCCCCGCCGGATGTGGCACCAGCGCCAATCACCGTGTGAATCTCGTCGATGAACAAGACGGCGTCAGGGTGATCTTCGAGTTCTTTAACGACCGCTTTCAGGCGTTCCTCAAAATCACCGCGATAGCGCGTCCCGGCCAAAAGCGCGCCCATGTCGAGCGAATAAATCGTCGAATGTGCCAAGATTTCCGGGGTTTCGCCATCGACAATCTTTTTGGCAAGGCCTTCGGCAATGGCGGTTTTGCCAACGCCGGGATCACCGACCAAAAGCGGATTGTTTTTGCGGCGACGGCAGAGCACCTGAATACAGCGCTCAACCTCATGGGCGCGGCCGATCAGCGGATCAACATCGCCTTTCATCGCCTTTTTGTTGAGATCGACACAGTATTTGGCCAGCGCGGATTCTTTATCCTCACCGCTGGGCTGATGCGATGACGTGGTGCCCTCATCCTCATGCTCTTCGGAGCCGGTGATCGGGCGCGCCTCACCAAAGGCGGGGTCTTTGGCCACGCCATGGGCAATGAAATTCACCGCATCATAGCGCGTCATATCCTGTTCTTGCAGGAAATAGGCGGCGTTCGATTCGCGTTCGGCAAAGATCGCGACCAGCACATTGGCGCCGGTAACCTCGGTGCGACCCGAGGATTGAACGTGAATGGCGGCACGTTGGATCACGCGTTGGAAGGAGGCCGTAGGCACCGCCTCAGAGCCCTCAACATCGGTCACGAGTGTTGAAAGATCGTCTTCTATGTAATCCAGCAGGGTCTTTCGCAACTCCTCGAGCTCAACATTGCAGGCCTGCATGACACGCGCCGCGTCGGGCTCGTCGATCAGGGCCAGCAATAGGTGTTCCAGGGTCGCAAGTTCATGGCGGCGGGCGTTTGCCAGCGCCAAGGCTGCATGGATGGCTTGCTCAAGGGTGTTCGAAAATGACGGCACGTCTTTTGTGCTCCTTGCTTTCGGGGTCTGGAGGGGGACGTTTCATGGCCCCGCAACCATAACCGTGGCCTCATACTCTTAAAGTTCGATTGAAACGCGCGCGCTTCAAGGAAAAAAGTGGTTAACACCTCAATTTTTTTGTGAGGCATCAAGATTTGGGCGGTTTGGTGCGCAGATTTCCCTCTTTATCTCTTAAACATGTATGACAGTGCGGAGGGATTGCAAGGAGATTGCAGACTTAGAACTGGTCCTTTCGGGCGCGGATCTCGGTAAACGCGTCGAGATCGGAGGCCCCGGTCAATGCAAGATGGGCTTTCACCGTGGCAAGTCCCGCGCGCAGAAACGGGTTGGTGGCGCGCTCCAGGGACAAAAGTGAGGGCACGGTGGGCTGACCTTTCGCCCGCGCGCTTTCGATGTCGTTGATCCGCGCGGTGAGGGCCGCGTTGTCGGGCTCGATTGTTTTGGCAAATCTGGCATTGGCGGCGGTGTATTCATGGCCGGAATAAATCACTGTCTCATCAGGCAGGGCCATAAAGCGGCTGAGCGTGTCCCACATCTGCGCGGGTGTGCCCTCAAACAAGCGACCACAGCCGAGTGCCATCAGGCTATCCGCGGTGAAAAGCGCCTTGGCCGCGGGCATATGGTAGGCGATGTGGCCGACGGTGTGCCCATCGGCGGCCAAGACATTGACCTGATGTCCGGCAAATTCGAAACTCTGCCCCGGTTCCACCACGCGGGTCAAAGGCGGCAGGCGGTGTTGGTCGGCTTTCGCCCCCGTCACCTGCGCGCCCGTGGCCTCAACCAGTGCGGCTGTGCCGTCGATGTGGTCCCAATGATGATGGGTCAGCCAAATCTCGTCCAAACTCCAACCGCGTTCAGCCAGTGCCGCCAAAATCGGTGCCGGATCGGCGGCGTCGACCAAAGCGGTGCGACCACTGATCGGATCATGAACGAGGAAATCGTAATTGTCAGACAGGGCTGCGACAGTGACGATCTCGATGTCTGTCTCATCGGCCATAGCATTTTCTCCGGCTTTGGGTCATTGTTCCTTTAACATTTGGCGCAAGGCTACCGATTGCAATGCATCTCGACGTTGTTGAGCTTAGAAATTTTTACTACCGGACCGGATTGGGGCGCGCAGCACAGCGGGCAATCCGCACTCAGGTTGTGGAATTTTGGCCCGATGCCTCGCGCCAGACTGTGGCGGGGTTTGGCTTTGCAGCACCTTTGTTGCGGCCCTTTTTAGAGGATGCGCGCCGGGTTGTGGCCCTGATGCCGGATCAACAGGGGGTGATGCATTGGCCCGCAGGCCTGCCCAATGTGTCGGCGCTCTGCCCCGAAACGCGTTGGCCGATCCAGACCGGGTTCGCCGACAAATTGGTGGTGATGCACGGGTTGGAAACATCGGATAATCCTCTGCCTTTGCTGGCAGAATGTTGGCGGGTGCTTGGCCCCGGTGGGCGGGCGTTGTTTGTGGTGCCAAACCGGGGCGGGCTTTGGTCGCGCTCAGACAGCACGCCCTTTGGCTATGGGCGGCCTTATTCGTTGGGGCAACTCGAAAGCCAATTGCGCCAAGCCGGGTTCATCCCCGAACGTCACGCCGCCGTGTTGTTTCAACCGCCCTCGCACAAACGCTTTTGGCTGCGCTGGGGGCCGGTGTGGGAACGGGTCGGGCGACGTGTCTCCACCGCCTTGGCGGGGGGCGTGTTGATGGTCGAAGTGTCAAAACAGGTCTACGCCCAAACCGGATCAGGCACACCCGAAGCTGTCCGCCGCCCCAGCCGGGTGTTGGAGGGGTTGCGACCTGTGCCAGAGGCGAAGCCGGTCTGAGCGCTCAAGAGGGTCTGTTGTCGATGACGGATGTGGTGACGGAGGCAAAGCTGTCTGCGTCCAAATTGACCTCAGCGAGATAGGAAAAGAAGACCCCATCATGGAGTGGGTGCAGTTCAGTAAAGCCGCCGCTGACCGATAAGATTGGATCAAGCGCCTCAAAGTCGCTTGGCACATCTGCGGTGTCAGTGAGATAGATGTCGGTCATAAAGGACTGTGATCCGTCCGCGTTGATTGTTTCACTCTGTACGGCATGGAAATAGCCGTCGACCTCACCCGAGATATCAAGATGAAAGACCCCACCGGGGAATTGGTCGATGGCGATCGTATCGTCTGTCTCGGTCAGATAGGTGATGTCGGCACTGGTCAGTGTGTAAGCGCCATCGGAGCTGCTGTTGGTTGGCTCCGAGGCCCAATCCATCGCGTAGGTTGTATCAGCGAGATAGCTCGGATCGTTCAGTGCCGCCGAAAATGTGTCAAAATCGGTGTCTTCCAGCACAAGACGGCCCGCATCCTGCACCGCATAGGGGCCAGTGGTCGCAGGGCCTGTGTCGGAGTAATCAAGGAACTCGCTTGTGGCGGAATAGAGTTTGACGTCCATCAGAACGGTGCCGGTGTCACCGATGAGCTCCTCGGAGCTGAGGTCTTGGTCTGTGTAGAATGTGTCGTCAGGATTGGGGCCCGGCGCAGTTTCATCCCCGAGCAATTCGGGGGCGTCGGCACTCTCGCTCCACACGAGCATGGTGTGCACTTCGGACACATCCTCCGCGCCATCCGTGCCTTCGATGATTTTCGTATAGCTGACGGCGTGAAGATACCCCGCGGTTTCACCCTCCACGTCGATGGTCAGTGTGGCGTTGCCCTCTAAGGTCAAAAGCGGGACATCGCCGGTGGCAGACTGTGCGAGCAGCACGTCCAACTCGTCTTGGCTCAGCGACAGTGTGGTGTCCTCAGTGATGAGGTGATCCTCGGACCACTCCCAATCGGTGTCCTCATCCGTCTCCTCATCGTCCTCCAAAAGGTCACCGTCCTCGCCGGAGGTGTCATCAGGCGTACCCGCCTCATCGTCAGAGCCGTCATGTCCGTTGTCGTCATCCAGTAGGTTTTCGACAATCGAATAGGTCGCATAGGAGCCGACCAATCCCATTAAAATCAGCCCCAACATATCGGCATTCCTCTTAAAATCGTATTCATAACCTGTCCCATCGCTGGGCCACGCCTTGTCTTAAAACTGACACAGCCCCATGGGGCTATGCGGGGATTTAAACCGTCACGTTCGCGCGCGCCTCGGTCAGCCAGTCTGGATCGCCATCGCTCAGGTCAATCGTGCCACTGACCCCGCTCACCCCTTCAAAATTCACAGTCAGATCAAGCGTGCTCTCAATGGCACCGGGGCTGGTAAATTGATCGTCCGAGGCCGTGCTTTGCTGTGTCTGGATCGCGATGATCTGGGCATAGTCCACGGTTGGGGCGATGGCCTGTACGCCAACCTCAGTGCCAGATGGCACAAGGCTTGTGCTTTCAAAGTCGCTTTCAATTTCGGTGAGGGACGCTTCGGTCAATTCCGTGCCTGCGGGCACGATGACGTAATAGGTGTTGATGGTATAAATATCCCCACCTGTATCGCCATAATCATTGTCATTGATGACCTCATAGACCTCGTAGCCGTCTGGCACGGAGATGATCATCTCATTGGCGGCGTTAGGGTCAAAACTCTCGGTGACATCCTGATAATGCGCGATGGAGCCGGTGAAGGTATAAAGTCCACCCGCGTAAGCTGTGCTGTTGTCGGGGTCAAAGACCACGCCGGTGTCATAGGTGATCCCGGAGGAGGCGGCCATGTTCTCCTCGCTCAGATCAAGCCGCAGCGCGTCCCCGTCGGTCACCAAGCTCAGATCGGTGCCAGAGACATCGTCGGGAAAGTAGAGATCGGCGTCATAGCCATAGACAGTGCTGAGTTCATCATCCGGGTCGCTGATCTGTGCGCCTGCGTAGAGCTCAAGCCCAGTATCGCCGTTTGCGATGTAATTGACGGCGGAGAGGATCAATTCTTGTCCATCGGCCAAGACCGGGGTGCCGTTTTCGTCAAAGGTGATGCCGTCCGGGGCGTCTTCGCTGTCGCTGCGGATGAGCATTTCGACGCCATATTGCGTGTCGTCCGACATGTAGTCGCCTTGCACCATGTGAAGATAGCCATCCCCGGCCGCGCCATCTTCAAGTGTGATCGAAAGACTGTCCAGATCGGTCTCGCCGTCGGTCTCAGAGAGCAACAGCACCGGAGCATCGCCGTCGTCCAGCGCCGCCAGCGCATCGACCGTGCTTTGCGACAGCGAGATCGAGACCGCGCCAGCGCCTTCCAGGTCGGCTCCGATGCCGGACAGGCCAATCAGGTCCAGACCGTCCTCTTCCGTCAAATCCGGTGTGTCGTCGGGATCGGTGTCATCTGTGCTGTCATCAGGCTCACCACTGCCGCCGTCGGATGGTGTTTCGTCCGGCGTACCCGCCTCATCGTCAGAGCCGTCATGTCCGTTGTCGTCATCCAGTAGGTTTTCGACAATCGAATAGGTCGCATAGGAGCCTATCAGCCCCATTAAAATCAGCCCCAACATAACCAAGCCCCACGCAAAACTGTTTTTACAATGCGACCTTCAAATCAACCCCGATCACACATGTTTTACGCAGCGCTGGGCAATCAAAAATGTCGCTTAAATATGTTGGCAAGTTCAACCCTGTCCGAAGCCCTGTCAAGGTGAACGTGGGATTGTTTCTGTGGCGGTGACACTGAGTTACAGTTTTGTCGATTGGAGCACATCAGATGCGCGAAGACATTTAAGGACGGTAGAAAGTTTGGATCAACACAGGGGACATGAGCCGTCCAGAGAGTGGTGCGCGTGTTCGGGGCATTTTGGGGGAATCGCACGAATCCGTGAACGCCGCTGACCGTGGCTCAAATTTTTTTTGTGCCGCTACGTCCCGAATTTCTTAACGTATTGAAATGCAAACGAAGCAACTTTCAAACTGTTGGCGCTAAAGTCACCAATCTGGCGCGCAACAAGGTTGCGGCATGGATGAGCCTCTGCTACATCCACGCTGATTTTGCTGCTCGCGCGTGATGCGTGGGTTTATCACGCTGCCCAATCTCAGTTTATGATCCCGGTGACGGGATGGCTGGGAGACGGCCCAAAGACATCGGAAGGGTGGACGTGTCCGAACCAGCTTCGATCTCCCGCGGCATCGCCGCACGCTATGCAACGGCCATTTTCCAATTGGCCAAAGAAGGCAATGCCATCACGGCTCTTGAGGGGGATGTGGCAACATTGTCCACCGCCCTCAGCGAGAGCGCCGATCTGACGGCTCTTATCTCTTCGCCAGTTTATTCGCGTGAAGAGCTTGAGGCCGCGATTGTCGCCATCGCCAAAAAGGCCGGCCTGTCGGACATCTTGTCCAACACTCTGGCGCTGATGGCTCAGAATCGCCGTATCTTTGCCCTGCCGCAACTTGTGGCCTCTTTGAGCGATATGCTTGCTGAAGAGCGCGGTGAAGTGACGGCCGAGGTCGCGTCCGCAAAGGCGTTGACCAAAACGCAAACCACCAAACTTGCCAAAACCCTCTCTGAGACCTTTGGCAAGGATGTGAAGATCAATGCGACCGTGGATGAAGCACTCATCGGCGGTCTTGTCGTTAAAGTGGGTTCGAAGATGATCGACACGTCGATCGCCTCCAAACTCAACTCCCTCCAGAATGCAATGAAAGAGGTCGGATAATGGGAATCCAGGCAGCCGAAATTTCTGCGATCCTCAAGGAGCAGATTAAAAACTTTGGCCAAGAGGCCGAAGTCGCTGAAGTGGGGCGTGTGCTCTCCGTCGGGGACGGGATCGCACGTGTGTACGGTCTCGATAATGTTCAAGCCGGTGAGATGGTCGAATTCCCCGGTGGTATCCGCGGGATGGCGCTCAACCTTGAATCCGACAACGTCGGTGTCGTGATCTTCGGGTCCGACCGCGCGATTAAAGAAGGTGACGTTGTCAAACGCACCAAGTCCATCGTGGACGTTCCCTCGGGTGACGCGCTTTTGGGTCGCATCGTTGACGGTCTGGGCAACCCGATCGACGGCAAAGGTCCGATTGAAACCTCCGAGCGTCGCATCGCCGACAGCAAAGCACCGGGTATTATCCCGCGTAAATCCGTGCACGAACCGATGGCCACTGGCCTCAAATCCGTGGACGCGATGATCCCGATCGGCCGTGGCCAGCGTGAGTTGATCATCGGTGACCGTCAGACCGGCAAAACCGCCGTGGCTCTCGACGCGATCCTCAACCAAAAATCCTACAACGATGCAGCCAAGTCTGAAAACGACAAACTCTACTGCATCTACGTGGCGATCGGTCAGAAACGCTCCACCGTGGCGCAGCTCGTCAAAAAGCTCGAAGAAACCGGCGCGATCGAATACACCATCGTTGTGGCCGCAACCGCGTCCGACCCTGCACCGATGCAGTTCATGGCACCCTATGCCGCGACCGCAATGGCAGAGCATTTCCGCGACAATGGCCGTCACGCTTTGATCATCTACGATGATCTCTCCAAACAAGCTGTATCCTATCGCCAGATGTCCTTGCTTCTGCGTCGTCCGCCGGGGCGTGAAGCCTATCCGGGTGACGTGTTCTACCTCCACTCTCGCCTGCTGGAACGCTCTGCGAAACTCAACGAAGATTTCGGGTCTGGCTCGCTCACCGCTCTGCCGATCATCGAAACTCAGGGTGGCGACGTGTCCGCGTTTATTCCGACCAACGTGATCTCCATCACCGACGGTCAGATCTTCTTGGAAACCGAACTGTTCTACCAAGGCATCCGTCCTGCTGTGAACACCGGTCTCTCCGTCTCCCGCGTTGGCTCCTCGGCTCAAACCAAAGCCATGTCCTCTGTGGCTGGCCCGGTGAAACTGTCGCTCGCTCAGTACCGCGAGATGGCCGCTTTCGCTCAGTTCGGTTCTGACCTTGACGCCTCCACTCAGCGCTTGCTGAACCGTGGTGCGCGTTTGACCGAGCTGATGAAACAGCCGCAGTACTCGCCGCTGACCAACGCCGAAATCGTCTGCGTCATCTTTGCTGGCACCAATGGCTACCTGGACAAAGTCCCGGTGAAAGAGGTTGGCAAGTTTGAAGCACAGATGCTTGAGTTCCTGCGCAACCAGCACGCCGATATTCTTGAGTGGATCACCAACGAAGATCCCAAGATCAAAGGTGAGCCTGCAGATAAGCTTAAGGCTGTTCTGGACGAATTCGCCAAGACTTACGCGTAATCCCGAGGATTAAGGACAGCTAGATGCCCAACCTCAAGGACCTTAAAAACCGGATCGCCAGCGTGAAATCCACGCGGAAGATCACGAAGGCCATGCAAATGGTGTCTGCCGCAAAATTGCGGCGGGCCCAGGATGCGGCCGAGGCCTCTCGCCCCTATGCAGAGCGTTTTAACGCTGTGCTGGGTGCGTTGTCGGCCTCTGTAGGTGGCTCTGATACCGCGCCCCGGCTTCTGGCCGGGACGGGGAAAGATGATGTGCAGCTGCTCGTTGTCATGACCTCTGAAAAGGGGCTGTGCGGTGGCTTCAACACCAACATCGTAAGATTAGCGCGTCTGCGGATCGCTGAACTCAAAGCCCAAGGCAAAACGGTGAAAATCATCACCGTTGGCAAAAAGGGCCGCGAACAGTTGAAACGCGATTATTCGGACCTGTTTGTCGATCACGTTGACCTCTCTGAAGTCAAAAAGCTCGGCTACATTCACGCGCAGAACATCGCAAAAGGTCTTTTGGCCCGCTTCGACTCGCTTGAGTACGATGTGGCCACGATCTTTTATTCGAAGTTCCAAAACGTGGTGACACAGATCCCGACCGCTCAGCAGATCATCCCCGCCGCCTATGAGGCAAGCGAGGAAGACGGAGGCGCTCTGTACGATTATGAGCCGTCCGAAGAGGCCATTTTGGCCGACCTTCTGCCGCGCGGCGTGGCCACGCAAATCTTTGCGGCTCTTTTGGAAAACGCTGCCTCTGAGCAGGGTGCGCGGATGTCCGCAATGGACAACGCAACCCGCAATGCAGGCGACATGATCGACCAACTGACGATCCAGTATAACCGCTCGCGTCAGGCCGTCATCACCAATGAGCTTATCGAAATCATCTCGGGCGCTGAAGCGCTCTAAGAACACCGGAGACAGATACATGGCACAAGCAAAAGGCAAGATCACGCAGGTGATTGGCGCCGTTGTGGACGTTCAGTTCGATGGCGACCTTCCCGCTATTCTGAACGCTCTTGAAACCGACAACAACGGCAACCGCCTGGTTCTCGAAGTTGCTCAGCACCTTGGTGAAAACTCTGTGCGCACCATCGCGATGGACGCCACCGAAGGTCTCGTGCGCGGTCAGGCCGTGTCCGACACCGGCGGTCCGATCACCATCCCCGTGGGCAACGCAACCCTCGGTCGTATTCTCAACGTCGTGGGCGAGCCCGTCGATGAAAAAGGCCCGGTGAACGCCACCGAATTCCGCCCGATTCACGCCGACGCCCCCGAGTTTGACGAACAGTCGACCTCCTCTGAAATCCTCGTCACCGGCATCAAAGTGATCGACCTTTTGGCCCCTTACTCCAAAGGTGGTAAAATTGGTCTCTTCGGTGGTGCAGGCGTGGGCAAAACCGTTCTCATCATGGAACTCATCAACAACATCGCAAAAGTGCACTCGGGCTACTCCGTGTTCGCGGGTGTTGGCGAGCGGACCCGTGAAGGCAACGACCTTTACCACGAGATGATCGAATCCAACGTGATTAAGCCTGACAACCTCGAAGAGTCGCAAGTGGCTCTGGTTTACGGCCAGATGAACGAGCCTCCGGGAGCCCGTGCACGTGTTGCTCTGACCGGCCTGACCTTGGCCGAGCAGTTCCGCGACCAGTCCGGCACCGACGTTTTGTTCTTCGTGGACAACATTTTCCGCTTCACTCAGGCTGGGTCCGAGGTGTCCGCACTTCTTGGTCGTATCCCGTCCGCTGTGGGCTATCAGCCGACTTTGGCCACCGACATGGGTCAAATGCAGGAACGCATCACCTCGACGAAAAACGGCTCGATCACCTCGATCCAAGCTGTTTACGTTCCGGCCGATGACCTTACCGACCCTGCACCGGCAACAACCTTTGCTCACTTGGATGCGACCACGGTTCTGAACCGTGCGATTTCCGAGCTCGGCATCTACCCGGCCGTTGACCCGCTCGACTCCAGCTCGCGTATCCTTGATCCGCAAATCGTTGGCGAAGAGCACTACAACGTCGCACGTGACGTCCAAGGTATCCTTCAGCGCTACAAATCGCTTCAGGACATCATCGCCATTCTCGGCATGGACGAATTGTCGGAAGAAGATAAGCTGACCGTGGCACGTGCCCGTAAAATCCAGCGTTTCCTCTCCCAGCCGTTCGACGTGGCGAAAGTGTTCACCGGTTCTGATGGCGTTCAGGTTCCGATCGAAGACACAATTTCTTCGTTCAAAGCTGTTGTTGCTGGCGAATATGATCACCTGCCGGAAGCTGCCTTCTACATGGTGGGCGGTATCGGTGAAGTGCTCGCAAAAGCCGAAAAACTGGCCGCTGAAGCTGCTTAATCGTTTACCCGGAAGGAGGCCTTTGAATGGCTGCTAATGTCCAATTCGATCTCGTCTCTCCTGAGCGGAAATTGACCTCCGTCCTCGTGGAGCAGGTGCAGATTCCGGGGGCCGATGGTGACCTCACTGCGATGGCTGGCCATGAGCCGACCATCCTGTCGCTCCGTCCCGGTCTTTTGACCGCGACAGGCGCAGGTGTTGAGGAGCAATATGTCGTGACGGGGGGCTTTGCTGAGCTCTCCGCCGACACGATTTCTGTGTTGGCCGAACTGGCCCTGCCGCGGGGCGAAATGTCCCAAGAGGTCGTCACCGATCTTCTCAAGCAGGCCACCAAAGCCCACGAAGATGCGCACCCTGACGAACATCACATGACCCAAAAATTCCTTTCTGATCTGATTCACATCGCTGAGGATCTTGGGTTTCACACCAATCTCTGATTGGCTGTGACATAGGCTTGAAAAGCTCCGCAGTTCACGCTGCGGGGCTTTTTCTTTGCCGGATGTCAGTAAAGTGCCCGTTGAATTCAACCAGAGTGCGCATTGGATTGGTCCAGTTCGCCCTTTTCCGCTTTCCTTTCGGATGTGTTTTGGGGCACTCTGATGTGGGGTTAGAGATCAAAAGACCAAATGTTACGAATTGACAGTCATCAAATTGGAATAGAACAGGATTCGATCCTTCTGTTTTCCGACTTTCAGGACGGCGGTGCGATGTGGACGGGCAAAGGCCCGCGCGAGCTGCGCCGTGTTGTTGAATTTGACGAGGTGTTCAGTCAGCCTCCAATGGTTCAGGTCAGCCTGTCGATGCTCGACATTGACCAAACCACCAATCACCGCGTCGATATCACCGCAGAAATGGTGTCCGAGGATGGGTTTGTGATCGTGTTTCGCACCTGGGGCGATACGAAAATTGCCCGTGTCCGCGCCGATTGGATGGCCATCGGTCCGGTGCGTTACGAGGATGACTGGACTCTCGATTGAGACCGAGCTGACATGAAAAAGGCGCGGCGGAATATCCGGCGCGCCTTTGTTTTATTCTCAATATCAGCCTCTTACGGGTGATAGACGCCCTCATAAAGTGGCACCAGTGTCTTGTCTTCGAACAGGCTCGACACAGAGGTGCCATTCCATGTGTTGATGATCGCTTGTGCAAACAGCGGCGCGGTCGGCACGATGCGGATGTTTTTACAGGCTTTCACCACGTCCCCGGCCTCAATCGAGTCAGTGATCACCAGCGAGGAGAGTTTGGAATTGGTCACGCGCTCCACGGCAGGGCCGGAGAGAACGCCGTGGGAAATATAGGCATGGACCTCAGCCGCACCATGTTCCATCAACAGTTCCGCCGCTTTACACAATGTGCCTGCGGTATCGACAAGGTCATCGACGATAATACATTTTTTGCCCGCGACATTGCCGATGACGGTCATTTCGGCCACTTCACCGGCCTTTTCGCGGCGTTTGTCGACGATGGACAGCGGTGCTTCGATGCGTTTTGCCAATTCGCGGGCGCGGGCCACGCCGCCAACGTCGGGGGACACGATCATGATGTCCTCCAAACCCTCTTTGAAATTGTGTTTGATATCGAGGGCGAACACCGGAGAGGCGTAAAGGTTGTCCACCGGAATGTCGAAAAAGCCCTGAATCTGGGTCGCGTGCAGGTCCATCGTCAACACCCGTTCAATCCCGGCTTCGACCAACATATTGGCGACGAGTTTGGCGGTGATCGGTGTCCGGGCTTTGGTGCGGCGATCCTGACGGGCGTAGCCGAAGTACGGGATCACGGCGGTGATACGGCCCGCGCTGGAGCGACGCAAAGCATCGGTGATGATCAGCAATTCCATCAGGTTGTCATTGGCTGGGTTCGAGGTGGGCTGAACAATGAACATGTCCTCGCCGCGCACATTCTCGTACACTTCGACAAAAATCTCGCCGTCATTGAACCGCTCCACACGCGCATCGCACAGGTCGATGGACATGCCCCGGTGCATCGACAAACGCCGAGCGATGGCGTTTCCAAGCGTGCGGTTGGCATTTCCTGAAATGATTTTCGGTTCGTGAGTGGAGGGCATGAGCGCATTTCCCGAGGTGATTTGGCCAGATCTGTCACGGAATCGTAACGTGCCCACCGCTTACCACTCAGACCGCGCATCGTCTATGTCAGAGGTAGGGTGGCGCTGCGTGAACTGTGTCTTTCTCGTTCTTTTGCGGTGAAACTGGTTTTCCACCGGGTCCGCGCGCAGTAACGTCATGGCGAAACGCATCTTCCGGGGAGGGACCGTATGGCCCATATTGATTATTATTTTTCGCTGTTGTCGTCCTTCACCTATCTCGCGGGCGACCGTTTTGCCGACATCGCTGCCCGTCATGGCGCGACCGTGCACTATAAACCCTATGATATTCTCGCCATGTTTGACCGCACAGGCGCGCCGCGTCCGGCGCAGCGCACCGAAGGGCGTAAACTGTACCGGATGCAGGAACTCAAACGCTTTGCCGCCAAGTTGGACAAACCTATGAAATTTGAACCAGCGTTTTGGCCGACCAACGTTGCGCCCGCCTCCTATGCGGTGATCGCGGCGCAAGAGGCAGGGGGCGGCGATCTGGACGGATTGGTGCAGTGCCTGTTGAAAGCGGTCTGGGAAGAGGACAAAAACATTGCCGAGGATGCGGTGATCACCGAGGCGCTCAAGGCCGCTGGTTTTGATCCGATGCTGTCGATGACCGGGTTATTGAAGGGGGCCGAGGTCTATGCGCGCAACCTTGAGGATGCGCTTTTGGCCGGGGTGTTTGGCTCGCCATTTTACATCGTCACCGACACGGATGAGCGGTTTTGGGGGCAGGATCGGTTGGACGATCTGGAGGCCTATCTCGGGACGCTTTAACCCGAAATCAGTCGGTAAACGCCGCCAAAAGCGCGTCGACATCGGCCTCGGTCGTGGACCAGCTTGCGACAAACCGCGCGAGCATCGGCTGATCCGGGTCGACCATCGCAGGTTGTGCGCCCCAAAGATGATAGACCGCGCCGCGTGCCTTTGCCTTGGCGTGTTGGGCGCGGGTCAGGCGGGCAAACACCATATTGCCCGCCGCCGCATAGGCCAAATCTCCGCCAATCTCGGTGATCCCGGCGGCCAATCGAGCGCCCATGGCATTGGCCTGTGTTGCCAGTTCAAGCCATAGATCATCCTGAAGCCACGCCAGCATTTGTGCCGACACGTAGCGCGCCTTTGACAGGTTGTGTCCACCGCGCATCCGATTGCTTTCAAAGGCGTTTTTCAGAGAGGGATCAAATAGAATCGCGGCCTCTGCCGCCATTGCGCCGGTCTTGGTTGCCCCCAACGAGAGCGCCGAAAGTTCGCGGGTCATTTCCCAGGGCGTGGCGGTCGAGGCCGCCATCGCATTGGCAAACCGCGCGCCATCTAAGTGCAGTGGTAGCGACGCCGCATCTGCGATCGCGGCGATGTCTGCGGGGCTATAGAGTTCGCCAAATTCGGTCAGGTTGGTCAGCGACACGGCCGCAGGCGGGCTGGCGTGAATGTCGTCTTTGGCGGTATCTGCAACTATTTCTGTGTGCAGTTCATCAGGGGTCAGACGGCTGCTCATGCCGGGCAAGGGTTTAAGTTTTGCGCCGCCGGAATAAAACGGCACGGAGTTGCGTTCGTCTACCTCGATATGCGCGGTTTTGTGGCAATAGATGATGCCCCATGGTGGGGTCATCGCCGCCAGGATCGCCGCATTGGTGCCGCTGCCTGAGGTCATCGGATAGATCAAGGCGTCCGGGGCCTGAAACAGGTCGCGCAGCCGTTCGGTCAGTTCCGCCGTCCAGCGATCCGTGCCGTAAGGGGCGGCGTAGCCATCATTGGCTTTGGTCAGCGCTTCCATCAGTTTCGGATGCACGCCGGAGGTGTTGTCGGACCCAAAAAACATCAGCTCGGCTCCTCAATGATATAGTCTTCCCATTCGTCCTCATCGACCTCGAATTCCGGCACGGTGCGCCCGCGCACGGAGACGCCTGCAGCATGGACGCTTTCGGGATCTCCGGTCAACAGCGGGTGCCAATCGGGTAATTTACGACCTTGCCACAACAGGCGATAGGCGCAGGTGACAGGCATCCAATAGGCGTGGGTTTCGATGGTGTCTGGGCTGAGCTGAATGCACTCTGGCACAAGGTTTTTGCGGATCTGATATTGGCCGCATTGGCAGGATTGATCGTCCAAAAGTCGACAGGCCACGCGGGTCAAAAACACCTCGCCGGTGTCCGCATCCTCGATTTTGTTGAGGCAACATTTGCCACAGCCGTCACACAGCGCTTCCCATTCTTCGGGCGTCATCTTTTTGAGCGGGACGGTTTCCCAAAACCGGGGGCGCTTGCTCATTCCAGAGCGCCAAGGATCTGGCGCGCCCGCTCGCAATCGGCATTCATTTGTACGATCAGCGCCTCCAAATCGGTGAACACCAATTCGGGCCGCAGGTAATCGACAAAGGCCACGGAGAGATGTTCGTCGTAAAGATTTCCTGAGAAATCAAACACAAAGGTTTCAAGGCACGGCAGGTTTGCGCCAAAGGTCGGTTTGACACCCAAAGAGGCCGCACCTTTGTAATTGCCTTTGTTCGGTCCTGTGAGGACATCGACCAGCACCGCGTAGACGCCAAATTTCGGCGCGTGCAGCCCGGCGATGGACATGTTGGCGGTGGGAAAGCCAAGATCGCGACCACGTTTGTCTCCATGCCCGACCATGCCCTCAATCCGGTGCCAGTGGCCCAACATATTGGCGGCATCTTTCGGGCGACCTTCGGCCAATGCCACGCGGATCGCAGAGGAGGAGGACACGCCGCCATCGGTTTCCAAAAGCTCGGCCACAGTGACGCCAAAGCCCATCTCATCGCCAAAGCGTTTGAGATCCTCGACTTTGCCAGCGCGTTTGGAGCCAAAACAAAAATCGGCCCCAACCACGACATGCGTCAGCCCAAGCCCGTCTTTGATCACCTTTCGGGCAAATTCTTCGGGGGTCATCGCCGCCATATCGGCGTCAAACGGCAGTTGAAACATCTGTTCGACCCCGAGTTTCGCCAGCCGATTGGCCTTGGCCTCGGCATTCATCAGACGAAAGGGCGGAGCACCGGGGGCGAAATATTCACGCGGATGAGGTTCAAATGTGACAAGACCCAGCGGGCCATGTTGGCGCGCGAGGTCAATGACACGGCGGTGACCAAGGTGTACGCCATCAAAATTGCCAATGGCGGCAGAACAGCCTTTGGCCTCGTCAGGAATGTCGGTCCAGTGCGTGTGACTCTGCATGGGGCTCCTCGCGGGGAGCCCCCCGCGTCAGTCGAATTTGCGGCTCGGCGCAAGCACCATAGCCTCGCCTTTCAAGACTACGGTATCGCCTACGGTACAGCGACATTCAAGAGCAACCCGGCGTTTTGCGTGGATGATGTCGGTCACGGTCACTTCGGCCAGCACCGTATCGCCTGGGCGCACGGGGCGAGGAATTTCAACGTCTGGCCCATATAGATGGTGCCATGGCCGGGCAATTGCTCGCCAATCACCGCCGAAATGAGACCCGCAGTCAGCATGCCATGGGCGATGCGGCCTTCGAAAATCGTGTCGTTGGCATAGTCATCGTCGAAATGCACGGGGTTGCGGTCGGTCGAAATTTCACCAAACAACTCGATGTCATGATCGGTGATGGTTTTGCGCAAAGAGCGCGTCATCCCAATCTCGATGTCTTCGATGCAGATGGTTCCACGGGCATATTGTCCAACATGATCTCCGAATCCTTCGCTGTGTTGCAGTGCAGCATAGACCGAAATTATAAACGAAACAATATTGCGCGAAAGAAAAAAACCAAAATATAGCGTCCTGCGTAAATATATTTCGCACAACATGTCTCTCTTTTGAGGCAGTTTGAGGTGTGGCGCGGCTTGTTTGCCACGCCACAGCCGCTTAGCGCAGGAAAGAAATCGCAGCCGTCGGAGCCAGATTTTGCTCGGAGAGCCACATTTTCAACCGGGCAGGGTCTGGGTTGACCGGATCGGGGCCGAATTCTTTGGCCGCCAAACCGCCGGTGATGAACAGCACGTCCAAGCCCTCGCCAATGCCACCCATGACGTCGGTCCCGATGCCATCGCCAATGCACAGGATGCGCGCGTCCTCAACCTCGACGAGACGGGAGAGGCGCCGCCGGGCCAGATCATAGATCGGCGGGTGCGGTTTGCCGAAATAGAGGCTCTCACCGCCCATTTCGGTATAAAGTGCGGCCAAAGCCCCGGCGCACCATTCCCGAATCTCGCCACGATCCACAACAATATCAGGATTGGCACAGAGCAGTTTCATGCCCTTTTGTTTGGCATAGAGGAAGGTGCCGCGATACTCTTCGGGATCGGCCAGAGGGTCCTCAGGGCCGGAGCAGACGATGCCCTCCGCCTCTTTCAGCGGCACTTCGGTGATCTCAAGCGCCTCTTCCATGACGATGTCCATCGGCTGCATAAAATCATCTTTGAACATGTCGCCGATGTGATGCACCTTTTGTCCGACAACGCCCAGATACATCGCCAAACGCGCTGAATCGCCGGAGGTGGCGATGGCATCATAGGCGTCATCCGGCACGCCGAACTCTTTGATTTGGATCGCAACCGAGCGCCAAGGCCGCGGCGAATTGGTAACCAGAACCACTTTGCCACCGGTTTGACGGTACGCTTGCAGCGCCGCGCAGGCCTCGGGGTAGGCGGTCTCGCCATTGTGGACGCAGCCCCACAGATCAACGAACAGCGCGTCGTAATTGGTAGAGATCTCGGAGAGCGTTTGGATCAAGCGGGTCATGGGGGCCTCTGAAGTTTGGGTCGCCTTTGATATAGACGATTGGGGCGAAAAGGGGAGGGGCGACGTCAGTCTTCGGGCGATTGGAACATTTTATACCAGAGCCAAAATAACAGCGCCTCAGTGGCCACTGTCAGCCCAATGCCGGGTCCAACCCGGCCAAGGGCGAGTTCGCTCATCCCAAGCAGGCTCAGCGCCAGCATCGTCACCGCCATGGCTTTGGCAATGGCGCGGCGCGCGGCGTTGGATTTGGCAATGTCTTTCAGGCCCCAAAGCAACAGGCCGGGGGCAAGGAACAGGACGGCCGCCCGACGTGCCATCACCGCGCCGGAGGTGGCGGGGTCAAGGTGAAACAGCCAGAAAAACAGGCCGGGCGTTGTGAAAATCGCAACGGCTAAGACAAAGCAGAGGATGGCCGTGATGCGTGACAGGTGTTGAAAGCTGAGCATGTTAGGTTCCAAAGGCTTTGGGGTAGATCAGCACCGGAGTTTTCGTCTTTGCCGGGCCTGCGATCAGGGTGTGACGCGTTGGATAGGGGGAGGCGAAGCCATCCGGGATCAGAGCAAAGTCGCAGCGGGAGTAAAACGCCGGATCGCCCAAGACGACCAAACTGTTGCCGCTCATCACCGCCCATTGAGAAATCATGCCAACAAGGCGCCGACCATGGCCGTGACGTTGTAGGTCGGGGCGGATCGCCACCGGGGCGAGGCAGAGCCAGCCTTTGGGCGAGATCATGTTTGAGAGCGCAGCATACCCGACAATCCCCTCGGAGGAGGGCAGGACCATTTCGCCCGCGATCGCGCGGCTTTTGCGCAGATCATCGACCAGTTCGGCCTCGTCTTTTTGACCAAAAGCTGCGGTCAAAAGGGCGGAGACTTCGTCTTCTTCGCCGCGTTTCAGTTCGCGCATGAAATCCGGGCGTGTCGCCATGAACGGCTCCTCAAACGAAAAAGGCCCGCCGGATTGGGCGGGCCTTTGGACTACAGCTTGGATTACAGTTTCAGGTTCGGAATGATCTGTTTTTTGCGGGACATGATGCCCGGCAACACAACAGAGTCGCCCGCGACCGTGGCACCAAAGGATTTCTCGGCCACGGTTTTGACCAGATCGTTTTGTACGAACATCGTGGCTTCTTCATTCAGAATATCGACCACGAACAACAGCACATGATCCACGCCGTCTTCCTTGGCGACATCAACCATGGAAGCCAACAGGCTCGCCTTGCGGTCCAGCACGATTTTCGGCGCGGTGGTTTCCAACACGGAGACGCGGAATTTGGTGCCTTCGACGGCGTATTCTTTGCTGTCCATGCGGATCAGTTCGGCATCAGAAAAGGCGGAGACGTCGGATTTGGCTTCGAACATTTCAGAGGCGTATTGGCCCAAGTTGATGTTCAGCTCAGAGGCCAGTTTTTCAGCCAAGGCTTTGTCCACGTCCGTGGTGGTTGGCGACCGGAATTCCAACGTGTCGGACAGGATGCAAGACAGCATCGCGCCTTTGATGTTATCCGGCATTTTGGCGGCGTCATCGCCCATCAGATCATACATGATGGTCGCGGTGCAGGCGAGCGGACGGATGGTGATGTCGATCGGACCTTTGGTTTCAAGGCCGCCCACGAGTTTGTGGTGGTCGATGATCGCGACGACATTGGCGTCGTTGATCGCGTCCGGCAATTCGGCCGGGTTGTTGGTGTCGACGATGACAACGTCTTGGCCTTCTGCAACCTCAGAAATGATTTCGGGCGTTTCAAAGCCCCATTTTTCGACCACAAAAGCGGCCTCGGTGTTCGGCGTACCCAACAGCACAGCCTTGGCGTCCACGCCTTTCACTTCGTTCAGGTACCATGCCCAGATGAGCGGGGAACCGGTGGAATCTGTGTCAGGAGATTTGTGGCCGAAAACGAGCGTTGTCATGTGTGTGTCCCATAGATAACGTGAGGATATTGGCGATTTCGCGGTCCTTATAGGCGGTGCAGCATGGCTTGTCACGCCTTAGACGTCCCCGTGAGCGCTCACAGGGGTGCGCGTCCTCAGGCACGTCTTCGGGCTTGGCGCGCAGGCGTGATCCCGGTATCACTTGGGCTATGAAATCCCCGCGCCCCTCTCTTTTGGAAACCGACCTGTACCTCCCCGTCAAAGCCCATTTCGAGGGGCTTGGGTATGACGTGAAAGCCGAGGTCAAAGACGCCGATGTGATGGCGGTGAAACCAGGCGAGGCGCCGGTGATCATCGAGTTGAAGACCGGCTTTTCTCTGATTCTGTTGCAACAGGGGATTGCCCGTCAGGCCCTGACCGATCAGGTCTACCTCGCCGTGCCGCGGTGGAAGGGCAAGGCGGGGTGGCGGATGTTCAAGGGGAACCTTGGGCTGTGTAAGCGGCTGGGGCTCGGGGTGATTTCTGTGAATGTGGCGGAGAGTTCGGTGCAGGTGCACCACGACCCGCGCCCGTTCATCCCGCGCAAGAACAAGGCGAAAACGGAAAAGCTCTTGGCCGAGTTCGCGCGCCGGGAGGGCGACCCCAATCTGGGCGGCTCAAAAGCCGGTGGCCGCGTGACCGCCTACCGTCAGGGCGCGGAGAAATGCCGGGCGTATTTGCTGGAGCACGGGCCGTCGAAGGGCGCGGAGGTGGCGAAGGCGACTGGTGTGAAGCACGCCACCCGGATGATGTGGGACAATCATTATGGGTGGTTCGAGAAGGTTGGGGTTGGGGTTTATGGGGTGTTGGAATAACCCGCGCGAAGACTGATCAAAGGGCTTTTCTTCTGTCCTTTGGACGTGACAGCCGGTGGAACGACTTGTGTCTTATCGGTGCACTGGCCTAGGGTGGCAACGGACTTATCGTCCTTCGCCGATACGACCAAAAGGTTTGATTTCTATGCGTTTCATTCTGCCCGCTGTTTTCCTCTTGAGTTTCCCGCAAATGGCAATGTCAGATGTCGTCTGCAATCAGCTTGAAGACCCCTTGCCACTTCTGGAGGAGATCAAAACGTCCTTCGCTTCAGGCCACTTCGAGGTGCTCAAGCAGCTTGCAAAGGTGGTATCACCTTCTGAAAGTGAATCAACAGATCTTCTCAACGTTATTGCAGCACTGCAGGAGGCCTTCCCAGAAGGGTTTGCAGCATGTTCTACATTGATGTCGGATCATATTTCCGAGCGCTTCATTTCAGAAATGGTCGCATTTCAAGCTTCCGATGGGCACTTCATATTTCTTGGCTTGGATGCCGTGAATGTCGAATTCGGTTGGGAAGTTGTGCGATATCATCTTTCAGACAATTTTGAGGGTATCAGGCGTGAATGGAAATGAGCGCCAAACGAACTGTTTCCCAGGCTACTGTTTCAGTCGTTTCGCGCGTGAAGCCCCGCCACACCGCAGCAAATTTTTCCCCCTCTCCCCTGTTGACTCACTCCCGCCTCTTTCCTAACTATGCGTCGTTGTCACTCTCCTGAGGTGAGTGCTAACGATTGATTTACCCCGCCCTCGCAGAGGGTGGACGAAAACAGAAACTTTGAGCAAGGGAGCCTCGAAGATGGCATTTAAACCGCTGCATGACCGCGTTGTAGTTCGTCGCGTTGAAGGCGATGAAAAAACCAAGGGCGGTCTGATCATCCCCGATAGCGCCAAAGAAAAACCGGCCGAAGGCGAAATCGTCTCCGTTGGTGAAGGCGCACGCAAAGACAGTGGCGAATTGATCGCGCCCTCCGTCAAAGCGGGTGACATCGTTCTGTTCGGCAAATGGTCCGGCACCGAAATCACCGTTGAGGGCGAAGAGCTGCTCATCATGAAAGAGTCGGACATTCTCGGCATCATCGCCTGAGATCGTCCCCCTTTTCCTTTCACCTGAATTCAGGAGCTTACCATGGCTAAAGAAGTCAAATTCGACGTCGACGCACGCAACCGCATGCTGCGCGGCGTGAACATTCTCGCAGATGCTGTTAAAGTGACCCTCGGCCCGAAAGGCCGTAACGTTGTCATCGAAAAATCCTTCGGTTCTCCGCGCATCACCAAAGACGGTGTGTCGGTTGCCAAAGAGATTGATCTCGAAGACAAGTTCGAAAACATGGGCGCACAGATGGTCAAAGAAGTGGCCTCGCGTACCAATGACGAAGCTGGCGACGGTACCACCACCGCCACCGTGCTCGCTCAAGCGATCATCAAAGAAGGCCTCAAGCAGGTTGCTGCTGGCCTGAACCCGATGGATCTGAAGCGCGGGATCGACCTTGCGACCCTCAAAGTCGTTCAGGCGATCAAGGACGCATCTCGCCCGGTCAGCGACACCGCCGAAGTGGCTCAGGTTGGCACCATCTCCGCCAACGGCGAAGCTGAAATCGGTCGCCAAATCGCCGATGCGATGCAAAAAGTCGGCAACGACGGCGTGATCACTGTCGAAGAAAACAAAGGCATGGAAACCGAGACCACCGTGGTCGAAGGCATGCAGTTCGACCGTGGCTACCTGTCCCCGTATTTTGTCACCAACCCGGACAAAATGATCGCAGAACTCGAAGATTGCATCGTGCTTTTGCATGAGAAAAAACTCTCTTCGCTGCAGCCGATGGTTCCGCTTCTCGAGCAGGTCATCCAGTCGCAAAAACCGCTTCTCATCATCGCGGAAGATGTGGAAGGCGAAGCACTTGCGACCCTCGTGGTCAACAAACTGCGCGGCGGTTTGAAAATCGCAGCTGTCAAAGCACCGGGTTTCGGCGATCGTCGCAAATCCATGTTGCAAGACATCGCGATCCTCACCGGCGGTCAGGTGATCTC